>JAZRYI010000098.1:0-70677 GCA_045600665.1 Bacteroidaceae bacterium | reverse complement strand
AGGTTTTCTCTAACAATAAAAAATCTTTTAAAGGTTTATTTGTTCGTTCAGTTTTGTTGTTCTTTGCTCGATATAAAAAAACATGTATTATTTTCGACAAAGGAACTTTTAAGCTGAACGAAAAAGGAACTCAAAATTCTTTGCATCCAAAAAGGAAGAAGAGGGAAGAAGACCATGCGGAATCTCTTCTTTAGCGCAGCGTTCTTCTTTATCTTTGGATGTCCCAAAAAAGGAACTTAAGGTTTTCTCTAACAATAAAAAATCTTTTAAAGGTTTATTTGTTCGTTCAGCTTTGTCGCTCTTTGCTCGAGAAATAAAAAGAATATCAGTCATAATTACGAAATAGTTAAAGATTAATGACAAATTGGCTACGCCGAGGTTAATGTCTAATTAATGGCAATTAATGTTGAAGATCAAATCATCAGAAATTATATTAAGGTAGGAAACTTCAGTTAAACAATCATAAGTAATTACCAAATGAAGAAATTAATATTATCAATCATAGCGCTGCTGACAGTTCTTTGCGTCAATGCACAACGCAAGACAGATCCGCTTGACCGCGGACTGGTGGCAGTGAAGACTAATAGTGGTGTCTTTGTGAGCTGGCGAATCCAGGCAGAAGAGTATTTTGATGTGAAGTACAACCTCTATCGTGATGGCACGCTCATTGCAAAGAACCTGAATGTGTCTAACTATCAGGACAACAGCGGCTCAGCATCAAGCACCTATACCGTCAAAGCTGTTAATAAGGCAGGCGTAGAGCAAGCAGCATCAAATGCTGCAAGTGTTTGGACAACATCTGATGGCACAAACATGTACAAAGGAATAAAGATGGCTGATGTTGTTGACCGTGATGGAAATACTGTGTGGTCGAACAATAATGGCACTGTTACATACACACAAAACTATACAGTTAATGATGTTTCGGTTGGTGATGTGGATGGAGACGGTCAGATTGACTTTATCGTAAAACGCAAGAATCAAACTGACCAGGACAACCTGTTTCCAACAACGAATACAACAGCATTCTGCCACATCGAGGTTTATGCTTCGAGCATTAACTACGGTCTCCTCTGGTGGATAGACTGCGGTCCAAACATTGTTTACGGTTCGGATGAGCAATGGGATGCTGTGGCATTCGACTGGGATCAGGACGGACGTTGCGAGGTGCTATATCGCAGTTGTGCTAATGCCATTATTCACCTTGCTAACGGACAGACAGTCAACATTGGCAATATGAATGAGAACATCCGTGGTGGAATCAGCCATGTGGCTAATATGACATTCACAAATGCTGGCGAGGAGTGGCTTCTCTACATCAATGGCGCCACAGGTGATCCATACGTGACAATGGAGTATCCGTTGAAGCGTCTTGAGGATGGCGAGACTGACTTGAATGCGGCATGGGGTGATGGATATGGTCACCGCTCAAGCAAGTATTTCATGGGCGCTCCTTATCTTGATGGTCGCAATCCAAGCATTTTCCTTGGTCGTGGCATCTACACTCGCACAAAGATGGCTGCGTATGACGTTAATCCATCAACACATCAGCTCACAAAAAGATGGGATTGGGCAAACAATACTCCTGGTAGTCTTTGGTATGGCCAAGGCTATCACAACTTCTCGATAGCTGACGTTGATCTGGATGGATGTGATGAAATCATCTATGGTTCGATGGTCATTGACAATACTGGTAGTGGTCTTTCATCAACAGGATTAGGTCATGGCGACGCTTCTCACACTGGCGACCTCGATCCATTCCGCAAGGGATTGGAGACATTTGCTTGTAATGAAGATGAGCCTGCCAACAATTATCGCAATGCTGCAACATGCGAGATATATTTCCGATCTACAGCAGATGATGATGATGGTCGATGCATGGCAGGTAATTTCACAAACGAATATCCTGGTTCTATTGGTGCATCATCAACAACAGGAATACTTGCTTTGAGTGCTGCTACTGTGGTTCCTATTGATGGATGGGTGAACAACTGGACCACAAATACGCCAAACCCTATGGCATTGAATTTCTGCATTTATTGGGATGGCGATCTTTTGCAAGAAACAATTAACGGACCTGGTTCAAACGAAGGGGAATTGTTTGTTGGAAAGAATGGCAGTCGTATTTGGATGTCAAATGGTGCAGCTTGCAACAATGGAACAAAGAAGAATCCATCTGCCACAGGTGATATTCTTGGCGACTGGCGTGAGGAAATCGTGATGCGCTCTGCTGATAACACAGAAATCCGCATCTACACTACGACAATTCCAACTGCTCACCGCATTCCTTCACTTTGGTGGGATCATGAATACCGTCAGGCTATGGTTTGGCAGTCGGAAGGCTACAATCAGCCTCCGCATACAAGCTACTTCCTTGGCGAAATGGAAGACATTACCGTAGCTCCTGTTCCTTACACTATGTCGGGACGTACAGAAATCTCGAATAGCATTCCTGCATCTGCTAATGGCAAGGAAGTGTTTGTTTATAATCAGTCTAATGTTGGCATTCCTACTTCTGGCGTGTCTCCAAGCGTACTTATTGTTGATGCTCCAACTGGCACGACTACTCAGCTTGGATACGGTGATTATAAGGGCGACCTCACAGGCGATATGCGTCTCGTGAAGCAGGGTGAGGGTTTGCTCAAGGTGACAGCAAAGACTTTTGACTACACAGGCAACAGCGATGTGTGGGCAGGTTCTCTCTATTTCCGTGGCACACTTACTCAAAGCCCATTGTGGATGAATCGCCACACGACTCTTTACACAGCTGGAACATTCAAGCAGCCTGTTACAATGGAGTACGGATCGACTTTGAACATCAACTATGACAAGGCTGATGGAACGGCTGAATACACAACTGCTACTTTTGAAACACTCAACCTGCACGAGGGTGCTCGTGTGGTGTTTGATATTGATATTGCAGGCAATCAGACAGATGCCCTCAATTTGAAGTCGCTCAGCATTCGTAAGCGCGACTGGCAGTATGGTCCTCAGTATCTTGCTCCTGTTCTTCAGATCAATTCTGCATCAAAGCTTGCAATCGGCACTTATCCGCTTGGCACTGTAACAGATGTAGACGGCGATCTTGAAGACGTAATCGTCGAAGGTGACTTTGCATTGGGCACTTGTCAGCATGTTATTGAACAGGATGGACAGCTTCTGCTGGAAGTCTATGCAGATGATACAGAATACATTGGTGCTTTGGATAACAGCACAGGATGGTGGTCTGCATTCTCAGAATCTTATACTTTGCCTTCGGATTGGACTTTCAACTTCAAATTCAAGAACTATGGCAGTGCAGATGCAAATTGGTATAACTGGGTGCTTGTAGCTGCTAATGGCTCTGCAGGCAGTGCAGATTATGCAGAGTATTTTGCTCTTCGTGCCGACAACTATGGATGGGGAGATTACTATGGCACTCCTTCACTTACTTGTACATCATCTTCTGATCCTTGGGCAACATTCAAAACGGATATGGCAGCAGGTGCTGATGTGGACATGAATGTTTTGTTCAAACATTCTGTTCTCACGCTTGATGCAACAATTGTTGCTAATGGCAGAACATATAAATACACTTACGCATCGAAGGAAATATCAAAGGATGAAATTACTCTGTTCTTCACAGTGGAAAAAGCCCACATCACAGTTCCTGTGGTTGAGAAGATTTACACTCCTGACCTAACTTCGGATGATGTAGCTGTTAACATGACTTATGTGAACTACGATGCTCCTACAACTTCTTATGGTCTTGTTGAGACTGCAAAGGCAGGATATAATAAGCTGTCTGGAACAACAGTTGGTTTTGCTTATACTGCTTGGGCAACAGACTACATTACTTATCTGCAAGTTGACTTGACAGAGTTTAAGGACGAGTACATTGCTGAGGTTATTCTTTCGTTTGATGGTTCTGGTGCTACAGATAGCAAACGTGTGACATCATGGGGCATTGGATATAATGACTCAGAATGGTCAAGCAACATGACTTACAACAGTGCAAATAAATCTATCACTACTGTGGGAGACATTAAATATGGTACAGTGTCATCGTCAACCGCTTATAACACATTCTCATGGGATATCACCGATATTTGCAAGGCTGATGAAGACGGCATAATTACATTTGTAGTTTATGAAACAGCTGCAGCAGGTGGCTATGTGAAGAATCCAAAGATTACAGTGTCTTATGCTGCAACAGAGGAAGCACCTACTAATGTGGTTGAAGGTGAGGCTGAGACGATATTCGCACAAGACTTTGAAGAATCTGATTTTGCTAATGGTTGGGTAATTGCAACTCCATCACGACTTACAGCAGAGCAATCTCAAAATGGTAAAACTGGTTCTTGTATTTGGTTGAAGAATGTGCTTGCTGCGGGTAACAATGGAACTACTGCAACATACACAATTCCTTCAAACGCAAAGTATAATGCATCTGATGATTACACGTTTGAGTTTGATTTTGCTCAGACATCAATCATAGAAAGTTCATCAACTCGTAATGGTAACTTCCAACTTTTGGATGCTTCGAAGAATGTACTCGTTACTTTCAAAGCTTTCTCTGGTGCAACCGAAGGCTCTGTAACGGTGGGAGAGAACACATTGGCAACATACTCTACTTCAAAGGGTACTTATTTCCTTACAGAGGTAGAGCCAACCATCTTCCATCATGTAGTGCTGAAATCAAATGCTGATGGAACAACTATCTCCATCGATGGAGGCAATGCTGTTGCAGTATCGAGCTCTTTTGTTAAAGTCGCAAGCATAGTCTATAATACAGACAGATATGCAGGACAGCTGAAGTTTGACAATATTTCTATTTCTGTCTCATCTCCAGCTTCTCTCACACTCGATCCTTATAATACAAACAACTACGAATCAGGTATCTATTCTTCGGTGACTCTGAATCGTACATTCAATGTTGGCTATTCTACTATCTGTGTGCCATTCAATACGACAGTATCCGAATTGACAGGTGACGATACAGAGGCATACGTTGCTTACTTGAGTGATGTGGAGACAAATGCTAATGGAGCATACGTTCTTACATTCGCGAATACAGCTAAGATTAAGGCTAATAAGCCATATCTTATCTATGTTTCTAAGCAACTTGAGAATCCTTCAGTGAAGGATAAGGCTGTGTATGCTTCTTCTCCGACAGCAATTACAGTTGGCGACTGGAGCATGATTGGCAACTACATGGCAGGCAAGTCAATGGCTGGTCTTTATGGTGTTGCAAATAATGCTTCTATCAAGAAGGGTGGCAGCAATTCTACTATCAATGGATTCACTGCATTCATCACAGGTCCTGCTAACGCTCAGGTAAAAGCAAAGCTCAGCGGCATGGATGATGAGACATCTCTCAGCGATATAAGCAGTGGAGTGCCAGCAATTGAAGGTGTTTATACCTTGAGCGGAGTGCGTTTGAATGCGCCTCAAAAGGGAATCAACATCATCAGAATGAGCGATAATACCGTTCGAAAGGTTATTGTGAAATAGTAGTCTTTTTATGCGGTATCCGCTAATTGTAACGAATGCAAATTGCTAAGTTGTGAAACTTGGTGTTTTCATATTTAACGTTTTTAATTTAATTGCAAGGTTCAGCATCCCTCTGGGGGGAGCTGGACCTCTTCTTTCTGCATCATCAAGGGGTCTGACCCCTTGATGATGCAGAAGTCTCTATCAAAAAACTTTCTCATAATTTGGTGAAGTTCAAAAAATGTTGTTACTTTGCATGTGATTAATAAAGAAAAATTTTATGGAAGCTATTTCATCTTTAAATTCAGCACAGTACGAAGTGCTTAATGTGTTGTCTTGTATTAAAAGCGAGTCAGAGGTAAAGGCATTAAAGAAAGTTTTGGTGCAGTTCCTCAATTCTCGTTTACAAGCAGAACTTGACGAGCTTTGGGATAGTGGGAATATTTCACAGTCAAAACTCGATGAGTGGGGAATGGAGCATTTACGTACGCCATATAGACGTTCATGAAACAGAAGAGATATGTGGTTTTGGACACGAACTGTGTTTTGCAGAGTGTGTCTCAACGTAGTCATTTCTATAGAATTTGGAATGACTTCCTTGACGAGCGCTATGTGTTATGTGTGTCCAATGAAATCCTCGAGGAATATGAGGAAATAATATCGCGAAAAATGTCTCCGACAGTTGCGAGACTTGTTGTTGAGATGATTTTAAGAGCTAACAATGTACTTAGGGTAGATGCTCATTACCAATTCAATTTGATAGACAGCGATAAAGATGATAATAAATTTGTGGATTGTGCTATTGCTGCCAATGCAGATTTTATCGTCAGTGATGATTCCCACTTTAGGGTGCTTAGACAGATTCCATTCCCTCAAGTGATAGTGAAAAGCATTTCGAAGTTTCACGATGAGTTGTTAACGCAAGCTTGATGATGCGAAAAATTCTCTATCAAAAAACTTTCTCATAATTTGGTGAAGTTCAAAAAAAGGTGTTTTTCTGATTTTTAGCCAAACACCTAACATCAGGTTCACAACTTGCATTGTTTCAATGCGTTAACTGTGTTAGGTGTTGTTTAAACACCTAACACAACACCTAACAAAGACCTAACACACACCTAACATGTACTTAAGAAGGGATTCCGCATGGTCTTCTTCTCTCTTCTTCCTTTTTGGATGTTGAAACTTTTGAATTCCTTTTTCGAATATAAATATTGTTCCACTAGAAATGGTATGAAGCGCTTAGATAAAATTGTTCGACCTGTATGGTTAAAACGAAGATTTCTCAAAATGTTCTGAACTGAAGATAATTGGCTACGCCCGCTGTTCTGAACTGAAGATAATTTCCGACAATTACCGATAATTTATCCGACAATTTTTGTATTATTATCGTTGAGCATACAGCGATATTACGGTTTCGCTGTAGTTTCATTACACGTTCAGCAGGTATAAAATAGCGGTTCGCCCGAAAGATTTTTACGGTGTAATCTGTAAAAAATTTACGGAAAGAGGCACTTCTTCACGTAATCCATAAATAATCTTTCCCAACCAATGATGATTTTTATTGACTAAAGTTTACTACCTTAATACCACTTCTAATGATTTGATTTTCAACATTAATTATCATTAATTAGACATTAATTCGACCTGTACGGTTAAATCGAACATTTCTCAAAATGTTCTGAACTGAAGATAATTTCATGCTGTACGGTTAACTCATACGGAGCCTTCGGCGGTCTCTTGAACTGAAAATAATTTCCAATAATGCGCAATAATTGTTCCGATAATAATACAAAAATTATCGGATAAATTATCGGTAATTGTCGGAAATTATCTTCAGTTCAGAACATTTTGAGAAATGTTCATTTTAACCGTACAGGTTAGGTGTATGTTAGGTGTTGTGTTAGGTGTTTGAACAACACCTAACATCATTAACATGCCAATTAACAAATAGATACACGCTTGATGTTAGGTGTTTGACCATTTTTTTAAAATTCACTATTTTTGCCCTTTCGGAGAGCCTATGATAGGCAATTTCGGCTTATTGCAGATTTGCCCATATCTTTAGTATAGGCAAAGGTGCTACAATTCGACAACTGCTTCAATGGTTAGATTAATGGATGCAACGAATTACCGTCTTAAGTATTATAGATTTATGATTGCAGAACAAGAAAGCGCCAACCAAATTTAATTTCGTGCAAAATATTTTGCTGATTCAGAAGATTTATATATTTTTGCAAAAAAGAAGCACCATATAATTTGATTGGAAATGGCAAAATATGGGTTGAAACATACTGACGAACAGTTCTTGCAGCTTATGCGTATTGCTCTTGGCAATGCGGATAGTCTGGATGCGCCTCTCTCGCTGGAAGAGTGGGAGGAGGTGATGATGATGTCGGCAAAGCAGAGCGTGGTGGGCGTAGCCTTCAGTGGCGTGGAGCGCTTGCCTCGTGAGCAGATGCCGCCGTTGGAGGTGGTGATGGACTGGTCGGCTGTGGTGGATAAGATAGAGAGGGAAAATGTGAGGCTGAATGAGACTGCGGTGAAGGTGTGCAGCATTTTCAAGCAAGAAGGGATAAATGCTTGCATACTTAAGGGACAAGGCATGGGTGCGCTGTATGACAAGCCATTGCGACGCTGCTCTGGCGACATAGACGTGTGGATGGAAGGAGGAAAGGATAGGGTAGTGTCTTACATAATGAAGAATTTCCCTAAGGCTAAGGATCCAGGGGAAGGAGGACATCATATCGCGGTTAAGCTGCGTGGCGAAATAGATATGGAGGTGCATTACCTGCCTGGCGAATTGTATAGCCCGATGAACTGCAAGAGGCTGAATGCATGGTTCAATGCAATGGAAAAGGAGCAGTGGGGAAGAACTGTCGGCGTGAAGGTGAGTGGTGGTGCTGAGATGCCAATTAATGTGCCCTCTGCAGAGTTCAATCAGGTGTTCATACTGTCGCACCTGTTCCATCATTGGGCATTTGAAGGATGTGGAATGAAGCAGTTGGTAGATTATTACTATGTGCTGCTGCGCTCTGCACCACAGGAGGCATCGCTGAAGGCATTAGCGAGCATTGGCTTGAAACCCTTGCTTGGCGCAGTGATGTATGTGATGCAGCAATTTGGATTGCCGAAAAGCAAGATGCTGACAGAGCCTAATGAGAGATTGGGCATGTTGTTGCTGGAGGACATCGTGCAAGTTGGAACAGTGAGTGCTGAGGCTTTGCTGAATGGCGAGTATGGAAAAGAGAATAAGTTCCATAAGTTCTATCGCCGATTTGCGCGAATGGTGAAGATGATGCCTTTGGCACCGACAGAGATTGTGTGGGTGCTGCCAGAGAACTTGATTGGCTGGATGCAGGGAAAAACAAGAGAATAGTTACTAAAGATTGTATGGAAGAAAAAGAGGGAGCCTCCAAAGAGGAAGAAATCTTAAAAAAACGAACGAAAAAGGAATCTCTATTTTGAGTTCCTTTTTCGTTCAGTTTTGAGTTTATTTTTCGGGAATGAAAAATTAAGAATCTAACTCACCGTAGATTTATAGTATGCTTGCTGTAAGATCTTACTTGCTCTCCTCAAGAGCAGCGAGCTTAGCCTTAACCTCTTCCATGTCAGCCTTGAGCTTATCCATCTTGCGGTTGAGCTCCTCTACGAGGGTGTTGCCAGACTTTGACTTGCTGAGGTTGAGGAAGCCGAGGTTGTTCTCGTATGTCTTGATTTCGTTCTTGAGAATGTCGAGTTGGCGAGTGAGACGAGTGCGGAGGTCGCCAGCACCTTGCTTGCTGCCCTTGATGCTTTCCTTGAAGCGGTCGATGCGACGCTTTGTCGCATTTTCGTTTGCGTAGCCATAGAGACGATCCATCTGCTCGCGGAGAAGCTTGTAGAGCTTGTCCTTCTCCTTGAATGGCACGTGACCAACCTGATTCCACTCTTCCTGAGCAGCGCGGAGCTTAGCACGAAGGTCGCCTTCGAACTCTTCAGGCACGATAGCAGCAAGAGCGTCGATGATGCTCTTTTTCTTCTCCATGTTGGCTGTCTGCTCAACGCGTGCGCCTGAGTTTGCCTCCTTCTTGGCAGCGAAGAATGCGTCGCATGCAGCGTTGAAGCGCTCCCATATCTGGTCGCTGTACTTCTTTGGCACTGTGCCAATCTCCTTCCATTTCTTCTGGAGCTCAACCAATGCATCAGTTGTTTCCTTCCATTCTGTGCTGTCCTTGAGTGCCTCTGCCTTCTCTACGAGTTCGAGCTTGAGCTTGTAGTTCTGGTTGAGGTTGTCGCGCACTGACTGGAAGTACTCGCTCTTGCGAGAGAAGAATGCGTCGCACGCCTCGCGGAAGCGCTCGAAGATCTTTGTGTTCATCTTCTGTGGAGCGAAACCGATAGTCTTCCACTCAGCCTGAAGCTCTGTGATCTTGTCAGAGATAGCGTTCCATTCAGCGAATGTCTTGAGCTCGTCGAGCTTGAAGCCTTCGATTGTCTCGCAGATAGCTGTCTTCTTGCTGAGATTCTCTTCCTCCTGCTGCTTGCGAGCCTCGAAGAAGTCCTGATGACGCTTGTTGATGACAGTCGATGCCTCCTTGAAGCGTGTCCAAACCTGCTCGCGGAGGTCGCTGGCTACTGGGCCAATCTCGCGGAACTCCTGGTGCAGCTGCTGCAGACGGCGGAATGCTGCGATGATGTCTGTCTCCTCAGCAAGCTTCTCTGCCGACTCGATGAGGGCGGTCTTGAGCTCAAGGTTCTTCTTGAAGTCGTAGGCGCGGAGCTCATTGTTGAGCTTGAGAGTGTCGTAGAATGCCTCTACAGCCTGCTGGTAAGTCTTCCAAAGATCTGTAACCTTCTCTGCAGGAACTTCCTTGATGTCGTTCCACTGCTGCTGCAGATCCTTGAAGTCGTTGTAGGCACGGTTGATCTCGTCTGGATTCTCAGTGAGTGCCTTTATCTTGTTGATGATTTCAAGTTTCTTCTGATAGTTGGCCTCTCGCTCCTGCTCAAGGGCAGCTGCAATTGCTGCGCGCTTCTCGCGGATGATAGCCATTTGTGCCTTGAACTCTGCCTCTTCCAAGTTTGGAGCAGGGAGATACTCTTCTGCATTGCCGCCTTCGTCGATGAACTGCTTGTATGCAGCGTCTGCCTCCTGGCGGTGAATGCGATAGAAGTTGCTCTTGAGGCTGTCAAGTTCCTGACGTGTTACTTCTTCGTCGCTTTCTGCAATTTGCTTGAGTCGCTCAACGACTTCAGCCTTTGTCTCGTAAGTGGCGATAGATGTTGTTGAGGTTTCTGCCTGAGGATTTTCAGCTACTGCGAGCTCCTCAGTGGGGTTCTGAATTTCAGTCATAGATTAATTAATGTATTATGTAAATCATTATTGAATAAACGTATATTACTGCTGCTGGTATTGCGAGCAGCGAGCTGTCGAAGCGGTCGAGCATTCCGCCATGGCCAGGGAGGATAGTGCCTGAGTCCTTGATGCCCAGCTTTCTCTTGATGAGCGACTCAACGAGGTCGCCCCATGTGCCCATCACCACAACCACTGCTGCTAAGCCGCTCCAGATGATGCGGCTCATGGTTGGATCGAGGCTTTCGGAGAACGGAATGAACGTAGCGATGACCTGCGATGCAGCAATGGCTGTCACTCCGCCGCCAATGCTTCCTTCCCACGACTTCTTAGGCGAGATGCGAGGGAACAATCTGTGCTTGCCCAGCCAGCAGCCGAACAGGTATGCGCCTGTGTCGCTTGCCCACTGGAAGATGAACACCGAGAGCGCGAACCAGAAGTAGTAGCTCACGCCAGCAGGAGTGTTGATGAAGCAGAGCGTGTTGAACGATGCAAATGGCAAGCCGATGTAGAGCTGTGCCATCATGGCAAACGCCCAGTTGCTGATGTTGCTCTCGCGGTCGATGTACAGCTCCGACACGAGCAGGTAGATGATGGATATGAGGTAAGGAATGAATACCTCAGCACCCATTATGTTGGTGTTGAATGTCCACACCGCCAAGAAGAGGTATGCCGCTGCAACGGTAGTGATGAAGCGGTTGACCTGCAGATTCATCTGCTTGTTGACGATGCCCGTAAACTCCCACACAGTCATTGCTGTGATGAGAGTGAACAGTACCAACTGAGAGTATGGGCCCCAGATGATGCTTCCCACGAGGAGGGCAACAAACACGGCACCCGTGATAGTGCGTAATATGAAATTTTTCACTGGTTTTGATTATTGTTAGTGTCTTGTTCTTCTGCAGCTTTCTTAGCCTTCTCGGCCTTTTCCACCACTGCCTGAACTATCTTCTGGCGAATGATCTCCTCATTCTCCTTCTTGTGGTCGTTGCTTGCTGTGGCTTCGCCTTCTGCATTCTCGTCCACATCAGGGTTGGCTGCCAGAATCTCGTCAGTGCGCGAAGTCCAAGGGCGCTTGCCAAAGATGTTCTCGAGGTCTTCGGCAAAGATGACCTCTCTGTCCACAAGCAGCTGCGCGAGCTTGGCGTGTCCTTCCTTGTTCTCGATGAGCACACGCTTGGCGCGCTCGTACTGAGAGGCAATGAGGTTGCGCACTTCCTCGTCGATGGTCTCAGCGGTCTTGTCGCTGTATGGCTTGCTGAAGCTGTATTCCTGATTGTCGTAGTAGCAGATGTTTGGAAGTTTGTCGCCCATGCCGTAGTATGCTATCATGGCATGCGACATCTTTGTGGCGCGCTCAAGGTCGTTGGCTGCACCGCTTGAGATGTGACCTACGCAGAGCTCTTCGGCAGCGCGGCCGCCCAGCAGCGAGCAGAGTTCGTCAGAGAGCTGTTCCTTAGTGCTGATCTGCCTTTCCTCTGGCATGTACCATGCTGCGCCAAGTGCCTGTCCGCGAGGAACGATAGTGACCTTGATGAGTGGGTTGGCATATTCAAGGAACCAAGAGATGGTGGCGTGACCCGCCTCATGCAGGGCAATGGTGCGCTTCTCCTGAGCTGTGAGCAGCTTGGTTTTCTTCTCCAAACCGCCGATGATGCGGTCAACAGCATCGAGGAAGCACTGCTTGTCCACCCATTCCTTATTGTTGCGGGCTGCGATGAGGGCAGCCTCGTTGCATACGTTGGCAATGTCGGCACCAGAGAAGCCAGGTGTCTGTCGTGCAAGCTGATCCACATCCACTGTCTCGTCAATCTTGAGAGGCTGGAGGTGAACCATGAAGATTTCCTTACGCTCGTTGAGGTCTGGCAGATCGACGTGAATCTGACGGTCGAAACGGCCTGCGCGAAGCAGAGCCTTGTCGAGGATGTCGGCACGGTTGGTTGCAGCCATGATGATGATGCCGCTGTTGGTGCCAAAGCCGTCCATCTCTGTAAGCAGCTGATTCAGAGTGCTCTCACGCTCGTCATTGCCGCCCATGGCAGCAGTCTTGCTGCGAGCACGACCAATGGCATCAATCTCGTCGATGAAGATGATGCAAGGAGCCTTTGCCTTAGCCTGCTGGAAGAGGTCGCGCACTCGGCTTGCACCTACGCCTACGAACATCTCCACAAACTCTGAGCCTGAAAGTGAGAAGAATGGCACGCCAGCCTCGCCTGCCACAGCCTTGGCAAGCAGCGTCTTGCCTGTTCCTGGAGGACCTACGAGCAATGCGCCCTTAGGTATCTTGCCACCGAGGTTGGTGTATTTGTCTGGTGTCTTGAGGAAATCAACAATCTCTTGCACCTCCTGCTTGGCGCCAGCCTGTCCTGCCACATCCTTGAATGTGATCTTAGGAGCATTCTTGCCGTCGTTCTCAAACAGCTGTGCCTTCGATTTTCCTACTGAGAATATGCCGCCGCCGCCTCCCATGAAGCCACCGCCTCCCATTCTTCGCATGATGAAGAACCAGATGACGATGATGATGAGGAAGGGACCTATGTTCCAGAAAAGGTTGCTGATGAAGTCGTTCTCGCGCTCATAGTTAACCTTTCCGTTGAATGTGCCTAAAGCCTGCTGGGCGTCGAGATAGTCCTCAAGGTTGTCCATCGAGCCGAACTCCACTTTGATGCGTCCCTGCTTCTTGCTCTTGTCAGCCACGCCAAACACGGCGCTGTTGTACTTAGGGTCGATGGCAAGCGTGAGGGTGAGGCGGTCCTTGTTCACTGTCACATCCTGCACGTAGCCCTTGCTGACCAGTTCTTTGAAAGTAGTGTAGTCAACGATTCTCGAAGCGCTCTGAGTGTCGTGGCGAGTGAGAATCATAAATGCAATACCTGCTATGAGAAGCATGTACAGCCACGAGAAGTTGAAGCGTGGCTTTCGCATTTTGTTGTTATTGTTTTGTTCCATTAATCAATTGTAATAGTGAGCTTTAATCCAAGTCTGGTACGTCAGTGATGTCTGCGTCTTCCCAGAGATTGTCAACGTCATAGAATTCGCGAGCGTCGGGCACGAAGATGTGCACCACCACGTCGATGTAGTCCATTGCCACCCAAAGATTGTTGCGAGTGCCATCCACAGCCGATGGCTTTGCTCCTGCGTTCTTTCTTGCAAACTCGCGCACAGAGTCGCAGATGGCGGACACTTGTGTAGGTGAGTTGCCCTCGCAGATGACAAGGAACTTTGTGATTGTGTCGTCAATCTCTTCGAGGTTTACTACGCGGATTTTCTTTCCCTTCTTTTCTTGTATGCCTTCGATGCAGGCATTTACTAACTTTTCGTTTTCTGTCATATATTATATAATGTGAGTTCTTGCGTTTTTTTTGTTCTTTCGTTTTTTAGTTTTTCCGTTTTTTGTGTGACTCTCGATTCTTTGCTACTAAGAGTTCTCCTCAGCCTCTCTCATCTTCTTCTCCTCAATCATCTGGAAGTCCTTTGGACGAAGCACGAAGTTGCTGCCGAGGTATTTCTCCTTCACAATCGTGTTGTTTGCCAATTCTGGCGGAGTGCCCTTGAAGAGGATTCTGCCTTCAAACAGCAGATAGGCTCTGTCGGTGATGCACAGCGTCTCCTGCACGTTGTGGTCGGTGATGAGGATGCCGATGTTGCGGTCTTTCAGTTTCCAAACGATGTACTGGATGTCTTCCACCGCGATAGGGTCAACGCCCGCAAACGGCTCGTCGAGCATGATGAACTTAGGGTCGATGGCAAGGCATCGCGCAATCTCGCAGCGGCGTCGCTCACCGCCTGAGAGCTGGTTGCCCCTGTTCTTTCTCACTTTCTGCAGTCTGAACTCGTCCAGCAACTGCTCCAGATGCGCCCTCTGCTCCTCTTTTGACTTGTATTTCATTTCCAGCACCGTCATGATGTTGTCTTCCACACTCATGGTGCGGAACACGGATGCCTCCTGCGCAAGATAGCCTACGCCCTTCTTGGCACGAGTGGAAACTGGATCGGTAGTGATTTCTGAATTGTTGATAAACACCTGTCCACCGTTTGGCACCACAAGACCTGTGGTCATATAGAAAGAAGTAGTCTTGCCTGCACCGTTTGGTCCCAGCAATCCCACGATTTCTCCCTGTCGCACGTTGAACGAAACGTCGTTCACTACGGTGCGCTTACCGTATGTCTTCACCAAATGGCGAGTGTAGAGTGTGTTTCTGTCTTCTGAGAACTCTGGCACTTCGGCGTCGCCTGCATTGGTGGTAGCAGATATTGTTTTTATCTCCATTTTTTATTATCTGGCTCTTCTTGTTACAACAAAATTAGATACAAAAGTACAAATTGTTTGTTAATTAGTCACTTTCTTTGATAAAAAACTATGTTAAAAGTCTCTCTTTTGAACAAAAAACACTAATTTTGCGAAGATTTTGCTATTTCAAACAACATAAATACTAAAAAACGTGTTCTCAATAAAAAGCGGATTAAAGCATACAGGCAGTTATGTGCAACTGATGGGGCGAGTGCTCACCCAGCCTGACAGATGGAGGATGTTCTTCAAGCAATACCTCACGGAAATGTACCAGTTAGGCTACAATTCCATAGGCATAGTGCTCATCATATCGTTCTTCATCGGAGCCGTCATCTGTCTTCAGATCAAGCTGAACATCCAGAGCCCTTGGATGCCTCGCATGGTGGTGGGCTACACCACTCGCGAGATCATGCTTCTGGAGTTCTCATCCAGCATCATGTGCCTCATCCTTGCCGGCAAGGTTGGCTCCAACATTGCTTCGGAGATAGGCACTATGCGCATAACTCAACAGATTGACGCCCTCGACATCATGGGCGTGAATTCTGCCAACTACCTCATACTGCCAAAGATACTTGGCCTCATGACTATCATGCCTATTCTGGTCACATTCAGCGTATGCTCAGGCATACTTGGCTCATACGCCACCACGCTCATGGGCACCACCACCGTGCCTGAGCTGGACGAAGGTTTCCGCTACAATTTCAACCAGTGGTTCTTCTGGTGCGGCATGATCAAGGCGATAGTGTATGCATTCATCATCACGAGCGTTTCGGCATACAAGGGTTATACCGTAGAGGGTGGCTCGGTGGAAGTGGGAAAGTCCAGCACTGATGCTGTGGTGCATAGCAGCATCCTCGTTCTCTTCTCCGACATTTTCTTGACAAACTTGCTGACGTGATTATAGTAGAGAGTAGGGAGTAGGGATGAGTGAGTTTTGTGTTTTCAACAAAAAGATAGGCTAATGATTAAGATAGAACATCTGTTCAAGAGCTTCGAAGACAAAGAAGTTCTCAAAGACATAAATGCTACCTTCCGCGATGGTGAAGTCAATCTCATCATCGGCCAGTCGGGTAGTGGCAAGACCGTATTGATGAAGAATATAGTGGGCTTGCTCACGCCAACCAGCGGCAACATTTACTATGATGATCGCAACTTCGTCGCTCTCAGCAAGAAGGAAAAGATAGAGCTGCGCAGAGAGATGGGCATGATCTTCCAGAGCGCAGCTTTGTTCGACTCCATGACTGTTCTTGAGAATGTCATGTTCCCGCTCAACATGTTCAGCTATGCTCCCTACGAGGATCGCAAGAAGCGCGCGCTCGATTGTCTGTCTCGTGTAAATCTTGTTGGGGCGGAGAACAAGTTCCCTGGCGAGATCTCTGGCGGCATGCAGAAGCGCGTGGCAATTGCACGCGCCATTGTGCTCGGGCCTAAGTACCTCTTCTGCGATGAGCCAAACTCAGGTCTTGACCCAAAGACCAGCATCGTCATCGACGAGCTTATCTCTGGCATCACGCACGAAGACAACATCACCACTATCGTCAATACCCACGACATGAACTCCGTCATGGGTATTGGCGAGAACATAACATTCATCTGTGATGGTCGTGCAGCATGGCAGGGCAACAACAAAGAGATTATGGATGCCAAAAACAAGTATCTCGAAGACTTCATCTTCTCAAGCGACATCTTGCGCCAAGCAAAAGAGTTGCACGACCTGGAAAAGATGAAATGATAGAGAATATCTTATTCCTTGTATTATTCTGAGCAGAAATCTTTTGCTGTCTGCTTGACGCTATATCCAGAGAGAATAAAGTCGTCAATCAACCATTCTTTCTTCTCTTCGTCGAAAATGACACAACAAACAACTGTGTGTTCCTCTCCGAAGTTCTTGAATGTGACATCAGCAACGGCTTTATTGCCTGTGAATTCTTTGATTTCTACATTCACAAGTTCCAGACCTTCATAGTCTTGAGCATCAATCCATACATCACAGTCAATCCATAGGTCATCTGTCTTTATTTCTTTCTGAGCTGCATAATACACGGCTTTGTTGAATTCCTCAGAAACGAATTTGGACATGAAGCCAAAGCCTGAATAATCGGGTTCTTCCTGTTCGAATAATTCTGGATAATCATCGTGATTGAAATACATAGTGTATAGCTTCTCGATTGTAGCTTTCGCACTATCGCTATTTGCGTTTTCATAATTTACGGAGATGGAATCTTGAGTTACTTCAGAAGAAGTGTCGGCAGATTTTGAACTGTTGCCGCATGCAACGAGCATAAGCGCTGCAAAGGATGTAAGGAATAGTTTCTTCATTGTTGAGTATATTTTGAGTTTACTTTTGCAAAATTATAAAATAAACCTGATAAATTAGTGCTTTTGCCTCTTTTTTTATCTCTACAGCCCTTCTATCTTGTGTAATTTGCATGTGTTTTCTTAGATTTTCATACTTGCAGGTGCTACATGTCTCGGATTTTATATAATTTTGCATAGAAATTGCAATTGATAACACTACATGATTGTTTGTATAGCAGAGAAACCGTCGGTGGCACGAGACATAGCGAACGTGCTTGGAGCCACTCAGACAAAGCAAGGATATATAGAAGGAAATGGATATCAAGTGACTTGGACTTTCGGACATTTGTGCGAACTCAAGGAACCTGATGAGTACAATGAGCGTTGGAAGCGTTGGGACCTTTGGGATTTGCCAATGATTCCAGCGCGCTTTGGCATACGCCTCAAGGAGGACGACGGCATAAAGCGACAGTTTGCGGTGATAGAGAAACTGATGCAGGCAGCCGATGGCATCATCAACTGCGGTGATGCTGGGCAAGAGGGTGAGTTGATACAGCGCTGGGTGATGCAGAAGGCTGGGGCGAAATGTCCTGTGAAGAGATTGTGGATTTCTTCTCTTACAGAGGAGGCTATCAGGGAGGGATTCAGCACGCTGAAGGATCAGAGTGAGTATCAGTCGCTATACGAGGCTGGTCTCTCTCGTGCCATTGGCGACTGGACGCTCGGCATGAACGCTACGCGACTCTACACGCTCAAGTATGGTCAGAACAAGCAAGTGCTCAGCATAGGCAGAGTGCAGACGCCAACGCTTGCTCTCATTGTCAAGCGTCAGCAGGAGATTGAGAACTTCGTTCCGCAGCAGTCGTGGGTACTCAGCACTATCTATCGCGACACTAAGTTCACAGCCATTGCCCACGACGAAGAAGCAGAAGCGGAGGCAGCTGCAGAGGTGGCAGAAGCCGCAGCGCAGGGCAAGACAATAAAGTCCAAAGGACCGATATACAGGCAGATAGAATACAAGACGGAAGCCGAAGGCAAGGCTGTGCTTGAGAGCATAGAGGGCAAGCCATTCACTGTCACAGACATACAGAAGAAGAAAGGCACTGAGGCGCCTCCTCGTCTGTACGACCTCACCTCCCTACAGGTTGATTGCAATAAGAAGTTCGGCTATTCTGCCGACCAAACCCTCCAGCTCATACAGTCGCTCTACGAGAAGAAGTTCACAACCTACCCACGTGTGGACACCACATTCCTCAGTGACGACATCTATGCCAAGTGTCCACAGACCTTGGCTGGCATCCGAGGATACGAGCAATTCACCCAGCCACTTGCCGGCAAGCCTCTTCCAAAATCGAAGAAGGTGTTTGATTCCACCAAGGTGACCGACCACCACGCCATCATCCCAACAGGCGTGCCAGCGGTCAATCTGACCGATATGGAGAAGCGCGTCTATGACCTCGTAGCGCGCGCCTTCATTGCAGTATTCTATCCCGACTGCAAGTTTGAAACTACCACCGTCTTCGGCGAAGTGTCCCTATCTGCTGCTATCGACGATTCACAGTCTCCTGTGCTCTTCCGCGCCAGTGGCAGAACAGTCCTTGATGAGGGTTGGAAAGTGATTTACAAAAAAGATGCTCAACAGTCTTCTGATGATGATTCTCAACCAAATACGGAAGCATCGTCCTTGCCTGTTTTCCAAAAAGGTGAGCAAGGGCCACACATTCCATCTCTCTCCGAGAAATGGACTCAGCCACCTAAGCCATACACGGAAGCAACGCTCCTCCGTGCCATGGAAACTGCTGGCAAATTCGTTGACAATGACGAGCTCCGCGATGCGATGAAAGAGAACGGCATCGGTCGTCCTTCCACTCGTGCTGCCATCATCGAAACTCTCTTCAAGCGCCGCTACATCCGCAAGGAGCGCAAGAACCTCATCGCCACTCCAACTGGCGTTGAACTGATTGGCATCATTCACGAGGAGCTTCTCAAGTCGGCAGAGCTCACTGGTCTATGGGAAAAGAAGCTTCGCGACATTGAGCATCATACCTATGAGGCGCGCCTGTTCATTGACGAACTCAAGCAAATGGTGGCAGAGATTGTGAACACCGTTCGCAACGACCATTCCAACCGCCATGTCGCAGTCACTACAGAAGAGGACCTGAAGAAGAAAGTGAAGAAGGCTTCGAGCACGGGCAACGCTCCAGCTGGTTTTCAGCCAAAGAAAACTGCGACGAAGAAGGCTGCTCCTAAGAAATCTACAGCCGAAATCAAGGCTGCGTACAATCCTGACGACATGATAGGCATGCCATGCCCTGTGTGCAAGCAAGGCATCATCATCAAGGGCAGAACTGCGTACGGTTGTTCGCGCTGGAAGGAAGGATGTACCTATCGCTTGCCATTTGAACAGGCATAGCACAATAAAATGCCTGTTCTTTCGTTTATGAATACAGTAATGTATAGCATATCTTGTCACATATTATCCAAAACAATCCGCATAGCTGTTTTTGTTTTCTTTCTCGCCTTCGTCCACTCTTGTTCCAACGAAAGCGTGTCTTTCAAGAAAGCGGAGCAGAGCTATGCCATTGGCGAGTACTACAACGCATCTCTCAACTACAAGAAATCCTACTCTCGCTGTGCGCCTAAGGAAAAGCAGAAGCGAGCTGTGCGCGCATTCATGATGGGCGAGTGCTACCGCCGCATCGGCTATACGCAGAAGGCAATAGCTGCTTATCAGAATGCTATTCGATATAAGATGCCTGACAGCACAGCCTACCTTCACCTTGGCATGCAGCAATTGAAGGGCGGACAATACAAGCAGGCAGCACAGAACCTCAAGCAGTATCTTGAGATCGTGCCTAACGACGAGCTTGCACGCAACGCATTGCGCTCTTGCGAACTGGCTCCTCAGTGGAAGGCAAAGCCTAATCAGTACATCATAAAGAAAGAGGCGATATTCAACTCGCGCCGTTCGGACTATAGCCCTATGCTCGTTGGTGACGATGGCGACCAGCTTGTGCTCACTTCTACTCGCAATGATGCCGAGGGTGATGACGTCAGCGGCATCACTGGCGTCAAGTTTGGCGACCTCTTCTTCTCCAAGAAGAATGAGCAAGGCAAGTGGCAGCCAGTGGAGGTGATAGAGGGGGAGGTCAACTCAGAGTATGACGAGGGTGCGTCTTGTCTTTCGCCCGATGGCAAGACGATGTACTTCACTCGCTGCTCGTCCGATCCGGACTATCCTCGATATGCAGAGATCTGGCAATCAGCGCGAAGCGATGCGTCGTGGGGCAAGCCAACCAAGTGCGAGATCTCTCGCGACACGCTCAGCTCGTATGCTCATCCTGCTGTGAGTCCTGATGGTGAATGGCTATATTTCGTCAGCGACATGCCAGGCGGAGAGGGTGGTCTCGATCTTTGGCGCACACGCATCACAAGCAAGGGATTTGGTGGCGTGGAGAACGTGGGTCGTCCTATCAACACGCCTGGCGATGAGATGTTTCCTGCTTTCCGACCAAACGGCGACCTATACTTCTCAAGCGATGGTCATCCTGGCATGGGTGGTCTCGACATATTCAAGGCTACTCCCGACTCTGTGCGTGGATGGATAGTTGAGAATCAGCAATTCCCACTCAATAGCGCTGCTGACGACTTTGGTATGACATTCGAAGGTTTCCATAATCGTGGCTTCTTCTGTTCAAGCAGAAACGATATCAAGGGTTGGGAACATATCTACAGTTTTGAGTGCCCTGAAATACTGCAGACGGTGACAGGATGGGTGTATGAGAAGGATGGATATGAACTTCCTGCAGCCCTCGTGTACATGGTTGGCAACGATGGTACAAACCTCAAACTCAACGTGAAGGGTGATGGTTCGTTCACTCAAGTGCTGAAGCCTGGTGTGCAGTATGTTCTGCTTGGCACATGCAAGGGATACCTCAATGTGAAGAATGAAATCAGTGTAGAGCAGTCGGAGGAGAGCGAGGAATACACGCTCCAGTTCCCTCTGCCTCCAATTAATGTGCCTGTCATCATTGACAATATATTCTATGAGTTTGACAGTGCCGACCTCACTCCCGAATCTACAGATGCGCTTGACAAACTGGTGGATATGATGAACCAGAATGCCAACATCACCATTGAGCTGTCTGCTCATTGCGACTATCGTGGCAACGATGCCTACAACCAGCGTCTCTCTCAGCGCCGTGCTGAGTCGGTGGTCAAGTATCTAATCGAGCATGGCATCAAGCACGACCGTCTCACAGCCGTAGGCTATGGCGAATCGCGTCCAAAGGTTGTCACTAAGAAACTGTCGGAAACACTTCTTGCCGCAACTCCTAAAGTGGAGGTGCAGGAAGGCGACACTCTCACCGAGTCCTTCATACTTGCCATCAAGAACAAGGAGGAGCAAGAAATGCTGAATGCTATCAATCGCCGAACAGAATTCCGTGTGCTCCGCACTACCTACGGCACTACTCTCAATGAGTACAAGCCAGAGGAAGAGGCACAGAAGGCATCAAAACGTCAGGACGAGGATGAAGAAGACTTCTTCTTTTAACATTAATTGCCATTAATTATACGATCTATTGTTTCTTGCTTGACGGTCCAGTTTTTGTGTGCACGAGTATGGCACCGTTTGCGCCTCGTGAACCATAGATGGAGGCTTCGCGAAGGACTTCTACGTAATCAACATCATAAACGCTGATGAAGTCGAGGCTTGGCACGACTACGCCGTCAACGACGAAGAGTGGAGTGCAGTCGAGGTTGAGGCTGTTGATGCCACGGATATTGACGGTGGATGGACTGCCTGGCGCACTGCTGGTGGATATGTTGAGTCCTGCTATGCGGCCTTGCAGAGCGGCAAGGATATTGTTTTTGCCAGAGCGGATGAGTTCTTCACCGCTGATGCCGCCATGACTGATGGTGCACTCGCGTCGCTTGACGAAGCCGTAGCCAAGGTCAACGAGCTCCTCATCCTCGATGGAGGTGATTTGATCGGCAAGCTTGATGCGCACGCCTCGCTGACCTGCTACCGCAATGTCGTAGCGGGTTTTCTTGTACTTGAGGTGAAGTGTGTCGGTGGCTTGCACATTGGTGAGTCCGAAGCGCCCCTGCTTGTTGCTGAGAGCATATCGGCGTGAATCTTTTGTCCAGACGCGCACACCTCTGAGAGGGTTTCCTGTAGCGTCTGCAACGATTCCGTTGAATGGAACGTTTTGTGCGCCCTGTTCTTGGGCATGGATAGTGTTGGCGCTGAGGGTGAGCAGCGTTGATAGTATTGCTAAAAGTAATTTTTTCATAGGTGTATGTGTCATTGCATGAAGGGGAAAAGGGATGCGAAAAATGCTATTCTCGCTTGTTGCTACAATTGTAACCTAAAGACTCGTAGTACGATACGAGTTGTGGAAGACGATGGAGAAAGGCATCGAAATTGCGTGTTGATGCAGGCATCCATTGTGCTTCGCAGAGAGCCGCAAGTCGTGGAAGTAGCATCCATTCTGCTTGCTGGGGCGAGGTGATGTATTCTGTCCAAAGGTTGGCTTGGCAACCAAGGATGTGCTTGGCTTCCTCATCGCTGAGTTCACTTGGGATGACAGGTATGCTGTATGTGCGCGATAGTGGCACGTAGGCATCGAAGCTCATAGGTTCGGAGTCGTGGTTCTTGGCTTGATAGAAATTGAGGTAGCAATAGTCTGTTGGTGTCATCACCACGTCGTGACCTGTGTGCGCCGCTGCTATGCCGCCTGACAGTCCTCGCCATGACATGACGGATGCTGTGGCAGACACGCCTCCTTCGAGTATTTCGTCCCAACCTATCATTGATCTGCCATTGGCATTGAGGAACTGCTCTGCCTCATGCATGAACCAGTTCTGCAACTGATTCTCAGGCGTGAAGCCATCGTGCTGCTTGATGCCGAGGGCAGTTATCTTTGCCTGGCACTTTGGGCACTTCTCCCAGCGCACCTTAGGGCACTCGTCGCCGCCAAGGTGAATGAGCTTGGAAGGGAATACATCGATGAGTTCGGCAAGGACATCCTTGACGAACTGGATGGCTTTAGGATTGCCTGCGCAGAGAACGTCGTCGGCTACGCCCCACATGTTCCACACCTTGTATGGACCGCCTGTGCAGCCCAGTTCTGGATAACTGGCGAGAGCTGCTACCATGTGACCAGGAAGATCGACCTCAGGCATGATGGTGATGTTGCGTTCTGCTGCGTAGCGAACGAGTTCGCGGCATTCTGCCTGTGTGTAGTAGCCTGTGTGTGGAGTGTCGTCGTAGATAGGAAGGTTGTGTCCAATGACAGTGTCGTCGCGGCGTGAGCCAATCTCTGTCAACTTTGGATAGCGCTTGACTTCGAATCGCCATCCCTGGTCGTCGGTGATGTGCCAATGGAGAGTGTTGCATCCGTGGAGGGCAATGATGTCAATGTATTTCTTGATGAAGGTGACAGGGAAGAAATGGCGCGAGCAGTCGAGGTGCACGCCACGGTATGGGAACTCGGGAGAGTCGTGGATGTCGGTGTATGGGAATGCTATGCCATCGCATTCGTTGCCGTGGGATGGGAAGGAAACGGTGCTGCCAGTGAGGGTGAATGGTATCTGCGATGCTTTGCTGAGTGTCTGCAAAGCATAGAAGATTCCAGCCTCGGTGCATGCTGTGATGTCAATGCCCTTGGCTGAGACCTTTATCTCGTAAGCTTCGGCTGGCACTTTGTCGTTTGCCCATCGCTTGGGTGTAGAGTCGATGCGGGTGCGTATGCTCTTGTCCTTGTTGGATGGGGTGAGGATGAATGAGCCTTGCTTCTTGGGGGGCTGTATGCTGCGCGGCAGCGGGATTATGTCGTAGTTGGCGGTATGGTGCGCACTGACTGTGAGCGAGAACGCGAGAGTGAGCGCGGTGAGGAGTTGCTTGATCATAGTAGTGTGAGTGGGAATGATGATGTGAAAAAAAGGCGATGTACCTGCTGTGCTGCGTGAGGTACATCGCTTTGCATAAAATGGTTAGTTTTGTTAATAGCATTATGCTGTTGCAGTTGTCTCACCAAGAAACTTGTACTCGAAATTGGCACTCTTGGCTGATGGGAACTGGCTGCGTGAGTCTATTTCCTTGCGCGACTTGAGATGGTCGATGATGCGGTTGTAGCAATCCATGGCACTGATGGCTTTGCAGCGCACTCGGAAGCGTGTGTCGATGTACTGGAACTTCTGCGTCTGATGTACGAGTACGACACGCTTGAAGAGGATGCTTGCTTCGTACCAGCCGACGTGCTCTTCGTTGAGAGCCTCGAGGATGCTCTTCTTGCGCTCAGCCATGGTCTGCAATGTGCCTCCTGCTGCAGCTTTCTGCTCTTTGCGCTGCTGCTCTTCTATCTTGAACTGCTCAAGTGTTTCTGCTTCTGTCTTGAGGAAGAGTACATAGTTGCTGTAACTCACTTTCAATCTGAATGGGTAGAGATTGCTGGAGTTGAGGAATGTGTTGATGCGGTTTGCTACATTATTGTCGAGCTTGATTTCACCTATGCTTCTGAGGAAATCAAGGGATTCTTCTACTGACTTAGCGACGCATTCGTTATCAAAATATCTAACGTATAAGTTCATATTGCAATATTGTTGTATTCACAATTTATATGGTACGTATGCGATATAAATTATGTGTATGGATTTCGGTAAAAACTATTTGTGTTGCAAAGATAGTGCTTTTATTTGAAAAGACGAAGGGAAATGCGTCTTTTTTTACTATATATCAAACCTTTGGAACAAATGTTGTCTTAATCTTCCATTCGGAAGGGTAGAGATTGTTGGCGCGGTTGCCAATATTCTTCACGAAACCGAGCGGATGCCCCTTGAAGGTGATGAGCACGTAGCCTGTTGGTACGCTGGCTGGCAGAGTGATGGCTTCGGTGCGAAGGTAGGCAATAGCTTGGTTGTAGTCCACTTCGGCAGCAGGGAATGCGCCTGGCGCAAGGTGCAACGACATGGCAAGGCTGTGGCTTGGCTGTAGGTTCTTGCCTTTCATCGTGGCGAGCTGTATGCCATAGTGAATGACGTGGGCTGTTTCGCTGATGAGTGCCAGTGGCTCTGCGTATGCTGATGGAAATGCTGTGAATATGCCGTCAGATGATTCGTTGATGGTGAAGAGGGACGGGTTGTCGATCCATTGAGTCAGTTCCTTTGGCTGCTTGGATGGCTTGCTCTTGCCTTTCTGGTCTTTCTTCTTCTTGGTTCGAACAGATGGGCTGTAGTTTTCGTCATCTTCGCTTTTTGTGAAAGCGGCAACGAAAAATCCTTCGCCACGGACAAGATGAGGGAAGAAGTGACCATTTGGTATGAGGCCAGCGCTGCCACTGCCCCTTTTATCGTTATCGTTTCCGTTGTTTCCGTTTCCGTTTTTTTTGTTTTCGTTTCCCTTATCGTTTTCCTCAAACAAACATGGCAGTGCAAGCGGCACTGCATTGAGCTGGCTCTGCATCCAAGCAGCGTTGTCTTCGTCCTCTTGCTGATTGAACGTGCAAGTGGAGTAGATGAACAATCCGCCTGGCTTGAGGGCTTGCCACAGGTTGGCAACAATCTCTCGCTGACGGTTTTGGCAGAGACGGACATTGTCGAGGCTCCAGTCTTCGATGGCTTTAGGATCTTTGCGGAACATGCCTTCGCCGGAGCATGGGGCATCGCAGATGATGACGTCGAAAAGTGGAGGAATGCGGGTGAAGTCTTTGGTGTCGCTGTTGGTGATAATGATGTTTGGATTGCCCCATTTAGTGAGATTCTCGGCAAGTATCTGCGAACGAGTGCGCACATACTCATTGGCTACGAGCAACGAACCTTCGGGCAAAGCAGACAGTGCAAGAGTGGATTTGCCTCCTGGAGCTGCACAGGCGTCGAGTGCGATGAGAGGAGCGGTGCCAGCATAGCGGCGAAGAATTTTGCCTATGAACATGGAGGATGCTTCCTGCACGTAGTAGCAACCTGCATGGAGAAGAGGATCGAAGGTGAACTGAGGTCTTTCTTTGAGATAGAAGGCATCGGGACACCATTGCACAGGCTCTGACTCGCTCAAGAGATCGCAAAGTTGTTGCGCAGTTATCTTCTTGGCATTGAGTCGTATGCTTGTTGGCGATGGGGTGTCGATGGCTTCAGCAAGGCGGTTGTATTCTGCCTCGCCGAGGGTGGCTGTCATCATTGACTGAAAGTCCTCTGGTAGTTGCTTCATTTTCTGGTGAGATCGATGAATGAATAGCGTTGCTCATGCTTCTCGTCGGTGTCGTGGTCTTCGCGGAAGGTCTCTTCCCATTCTTCCATGTTGATGTCGGGGAAGAAAGTGTCTGCGTCGGCTGGGGTGTCGTGTACGTAGGTGAGGCAAAGACGGTCGGCAAGAGGCATGGCTTCCTTATACACGGATGCGCCGCCTATGATGTACACTTCGCCCTCGCAGGATGCAAGGGCTTCCTGAAGGTTGGGGTAGAGGTCTGCGCCAGGGAAGTCTTCGGCTTTGCCGTTGCGAGAAAGTACTATGTTGCGACGGTTTGGAAGCGCGCCTTTTGGCAGTGACTCGAAGGTGCGGCGTCCCATGATGATGGTATTGCCTGTGGTGAGTTGCTTGAAGCGCTTGAGGTCGTTTGGCAACCAATATATTAGCTTGTTTTCAAAACCTATTGCATTGTTCTGTGCAATGGCTACTATTATTGAAATCATAATCTGTAGTGCAAATGTGATGTGTTTTCCTCTAATGAGGAGAGAGGATATTGGAGAGGAATTACACCGATACTGTTGCCTTGATGTGTGGATGTGGATCGTAGTCGGTGAGTTCGAAGTCCTCGTATTGGAACTCAAAGATGTTCTTCACCTCTGGATTGATCTTCATCTTTGGGAGCGGACGCGGATTGCGCGTGAGCTGTAACTTAGCTTGCTCAAGGTGATCGAGATAGAGATGTGTATCGCCTGTTGTATAAACGAAGTCGCCTGGCTGCAAATCGCACACTTGCGCAACCATCATTGTGAGCAGGGCATAGCTGGCAATGTTGAATGGCACTCCGAGGAATGTGTCGGCACTGCGCTGATAGAGCTGGCAACTGAGCTTGCCGTCTGCCACATAGAACTGGAAAAGGATGTGGCATGGAGGCAGATTCATATTGTCGATGTCGGCTACGTTCCAGGCGCTGACGATGAGGCGGCGAGAGTTTGGATTGCTCTTTATCTGATTGATGACGTCTGTAATCTGGTCGATGTGACCGCCATTGTAGTCAGGCCATGATCGCCACTGGTAGCCATAGATGTGGCCGAGGTTGCCGTCCTCGTCTGCCCATTCGTTCCAGATGCGCACGCCGCGTTCCTGAAGCCACTTGGCATTTGTGCTGCCCTGAAGGAACCAGAGGAGTTCGTAGATGATGGACTTCAAGTGAAGCTTTTTTGTTGTGAGAAGGGGAAAGCCTTCTGCAAGGTTGAATCGCATCTGATTGCCAAACACGGAAATGGTGCCTGTGCCTGTGCGGTCGCCTTTCTGGGTGCCTTCGGTAAGGATACGATTGAGTAGGTCGAGATATTGTTTCATTTGTTTATTCTTTTTATTTGTGGCAAAGATACGAAATTGTTTTCAAAACGTCGCTAAGAACTTGGAAAGAATTATTCGGACGGGGCAGTTTCGGTCATTCCAAATGCAGCGTCTGCATTTTGCGAATGGATTTGCCATTGCTGTCTATGCCTTGCCAGATGAGAGAGTAGTTGCCTTGAGTGGTAGGAACCTTGATGGAAATGGCGGTTTGGCCTGTGGAAGATGAGGAAGCGAGGTTTGGATTCCAATAGATTGTTCCGCTTGTATTTTCTTGAGGAACGATGAAGTGCGGATGGTCCTGTGGAAAGGTGTAGGATACGAGCTTGGAACCTTCGTCGAGGGTGAAGTTGGAGAGTCGTCCTTTCTTGGAGACGAAAGAGATGATGCCATGGCAAAGGCTGTTGCCGAACGTGTAGCGACCATCGTAGATGAGCACGTATTTGAGAAGGCGCGCATCGTAGGCAAGGATGGAACTTGCATCGTGAACCGGCATGCCGTCGAGCAGGACGAGAGCTGGGATGCGCGAGTACTGCTTTGTGCCAGCAAAGTGGGTGTAGAGCTGAGTGATACCTTGCTGGTCGTCCTTTTTCCTTATGCCATTGACGAACTCGAGGAGGATGTCGTTGACTGTGTCGAACTTCGTCCATTCATCGAGGTCGTATTCGTAGTCGGGAGTGGCTGAAAGGATCTGATTGGTGTATTCGAGTGAGTCGAGCGCAAGACGATTGGTGAGGGCTTGCTCGCGCTGTGCACAGATGCTGCGCTGCACGAGTTGTTGCTTGTGGCAGTTGACGGTGAGGTGCGGCAGCGTGTCGGGCAGCATCTTAGCGTATGGCGATACGAGGTGCACTTTCACCGCTTTGCCCTCGGTGTCGTAGGCATTGATCAGGGTGGCAAGAGTGCCGTTGGCTTCGTTGGTGTAGTATGTGTACTTCTTGCTGCTCTGTTTCTGGCCATCGAAGATGAGTGACTTCTTGCCTACCATGACGAGGCGTGTCACATCTGCTTCGGAGTAGATGTCGTCGCATTCTGCTGTGACGAGATGTCCTTCTATTTCAGGAAGGTAGGTTGAGGCTTGATTTCTGTTTGCTATGCTTATGTTTTCTGTGCTGTAGAGAGGCGTGGAGATATTGTCGCCCACGACAGAGAGAGTGCAGAATGTGGAGTTGCGTACGAAGTCTGGTATTGCTATTTGCAGTGTGGAATCGGCTGGAGATGCTGAGGCTGCAATGATTGCCGGTTCGTCCTTGATGCTGTTGGAGTCATTTGGCATGACGAATGTTATGTCGTCCTTGTGAGTCACGCGAAGGGCGTTGACAATGGACACAATCTTGCGGAAAGGCGCTGAGGCATTGTCATTACGCATGGCGCGAGTATAGACGGACAGGAGGTAATTGCCGCTGTGCATTGTGGCTGGCAGTGCAATGTCTGCCCATCCTCTGCCGTCGATGAGGGATACCATGCCTTGGGCGTTGATGTTTTCTGTGTCGCAGATTTCAACGTACGCCACTTTGCTGTATGGCGAAGACTGATTCTGCGTGTCTGTGATGCATACGCTGATGTGCAAGCGTTCGCCAGCAAGGTAACAATCTTTGTCGGTGACGGCATGGATAGTTTCTTGCAGGCTTTGTGCACTCATAACCGCATACAGAGCGGATAGAATGGTTGCTATGATGAGTTTGATTTTCATTGTCTTTGATGCTTTTATAGTTTGTGCTTTATGGCCAGAAGTATGGCTTTGCGTCGGGATCTATAGTGCCCCAGTATTTTGATGTGCAGTCGATTGCCCATTCGGATACCCAGGTGATTTCTCTATTGTTGTAACCGAGCACGTTCATGCCGTTGTTGAATGGGATGAATGTGCTTAGGTCGGTGGTTTCAAACACAGGTTTTTGGAAAGGGACATATTCTGCTTCATGGCTGTTGATGAAGAGACGTCTCATGGCTGTGTTGAGAGATGCGCCAACATAGCCGATTGCCCTTTTTGATGGGTTTGTGATGCATTTTATGTTAGAAGGGAGCTCGGCAGGCAGGGGCGTGAACAAGCCACCCATGTTGCTTGTCTGTTTCTTCACAAGGTTGTTGAACTCGTACTCTCCTTGCGAGATTGCTATCTGAGTCACTTCTGCACAGTAGAGATGCGAGATTTTATGATCGTGGTTGGGAAGGTAGTAGAGCGGTTGGTTTATGATTGTTCCGTTGTTGAAATCTTTGTTATGTCCATAAATGGCAGGACCTCTCATATTGTTTCCGTAGCCGTGATGGCGTTTTTGGGCGATTTCGTATGGAAGGCTTATGATTTTCTCTGTTAATTTGTTAAATGTGTATGGGGAATACTCTGGAGTGATGATTTCCCAGTATTCTGCTACTAACCACTTGAAATAGGAGCGCTTGGAGTTGCTTAATGGGGTGGCGGAGGTTTGTATGGTTATGCCTTTGTTGTTCTTTTCTCCAGTTATGACAAAGTTGAGTGAGTCAATGTCTGGCGTTCGTAGCGGAGTAGTGAATGAAGACTCATACTTGTCTCCTCTGTATAAGATTTGAACGCAGTACTGAAGGTTCTCGTTCAGGGAATCTGTTATGATATAGTATTCTCCTGGTGCTTCTTCTGAGCCTTGAAAAATGGTGCCATCGGAGCATTTAATTGATATTTGTGCTTTTGTTACTCTTGTTTTATTGACGGAATTGTAGCCGTAGCCAGGACCTGCGTAACTTTCATTAAGGGAGCTAAGATAGTCATTGTTGGATGCTTTGTTGTCATCATTCAGAGGTACTGAACGGGAGAGCACGAAACAGCTTAAGCCCGACTTGATTGTGCCTTCCACAACAAGTATGTCTATATCAGTGTCTTTGATGTCTGTTTCATATTCCTCTATGCATGACGACAGACATAACAGTGTGAGTGCTAAGTAGATGTATAGTATATTATTTGTCTTCATTGCTTTAGAATTTTATGTTGAAATTGATGAATGGGATTGGACATCCATATACGGAAATCTTGTATCCTTGGAACTGAAGATTGTTTGATTGATAATATACAGAATATGGATTCTTTCTGCCAAAGAGATTATATACGCCGAATGAGAACCATGTCTTTATGGCATTGGTGATGTGATGGCTCGTCTCGATGTTGAAAGCGAGGTCTGTGCGTAGGTAGAATGGCATACGATAAGCATTGCGCTCTGTGTAGATTGGTACCATGAGCCCTGTTTCTTCGTTGAGGAATTTGCCTACAGGAATGGTAATAGGACGGCCTGTGCTGTATTCTGTGTTCAGCGACATGCTGTAGCGCTGAGTGAACTTGTAGTTGCCAACAAGCTTGAATTCGTGCGGACGGTCGTGGTCGGCATTGAACCAGTTGCCGTTGTTGATGAGAATGCCATTTGCATCGGGCTCGGTCTGATGGAGCTGTGTGCGCGAGTAGCAGTAGCTCATCCAGCCTGTCAGCTTTCCTGTGTTTTTGTGCAAGGAGAGTTCGATGCCGTATGCTCTGCCTTGCGTTGGGGATACGTCGTTCTCTATGTTTGGGTTCATGACCAATTCGCCTGCGCCGCGGTAAGTGAGGTAGTTGTTCATGTGCTTGTAGTATATCTCGGCGGAGAACTCGTAACTGTTGTCGTCTGTGAGATAGGCGTATTCCGCTGAGATTTGGAAACCATTCTGTGGCTTTATATACTTATTGCTCAGCATCCATGTGTCGGTAGGCGACATGATGATGGTGTTGGACACTTTGTGTATGAATTGATGCATATTGTTAATGCCAAGCTTCATTGATGAGTTGCTGTTGAGCGTGTATGCACCTGTGAGACGGAAGTCAGGAGCGAAATACGTGCTTTCTTTCTGTTCGTGCAGGGATTTGAAGTAGTTGAGTCTGATGCCACCGCTTATCTTGAGGTTGTCATTTGCCTTCCATTCTTCATCAATGAAGATGGCTGATTCAAGCGCTTTATCTTCAGGCAATTGGGAAGAATTGCTCGGTGCTATATTATATAAGTATTCATTGTTCAGTATTTCCTTTTTGCCTGGCATGATGCTGTAGTGTTGCGTGTTCACTCCCGCTGTGAGTTTATGGCTGTCGTTCAGCTCATACTGTGCCTTGGCTCTGGCAAAGATCTGGTTGATGGCGAATGTGAGACGTGCAGGGATTGTTGTTGGCGAGTCTTCCTCGTTCATGTAGTCATAGTGATCGTAGCCTGCAACGAGCGTTGTAGCAAGCTTGTCGTTGATGGCAAAGCGCCACTCTGCGGAGGCATTTGCATTTCGGTATGCATAGTTGTTGTTTTTTGTGAATGAGAACTTGTCCTGGCTGTAGTAGCCATTCAGCTTTATGTTGTGGCGGGCAATGCTTGTGCTGAGTGTTCCGCTTAAGTCCCAGAATCCAGCCTTGCCGTCCATGTAGTCGCTATCTTCCGGTATCTTTTTGAGTATCCAGTCGCTGTATGTCGTTCGTCCTCCTATGAGTAGGGAAGTGATGTTCTTTATGATAGGAATCTCGAATGATGCTTTGCTTGTGAGCAAGCCAATGCTCGTATTTCCGTGAAAGTGCTGCTTGTCTGCCACTTTGCCTGTCAGATTCATGGCAGAGGCAAGGCGTCCGCCATATTCTGCTGGCATGGTGCTCTTGTAGAATGTGGATTCGCCAATTATGTCGGAGTTGAATGCTGAGAACAGCCCAAACATGTGCATAGGATTGAACAAGGTGTTGTTGTTCAAGAGTATAAGGTTTTGATCTGCGGCACTGCCTCGCACATTGAAACCACTTGCAACTTCACCCATCGATTTCACGCCAGGAAGAGTTTGGACAAGCTTTATGACGTCGCTTTCGCCTAATGCAAGTGGCACGTTCTTGAAAGATGAGATACGAAATTTCTCCATGCCTGTGCTTGATGACATTGCCTTGCTATTGAATCCCATGATTTCAATTTCTTTCAACATGATGTCTTCATGAAGTACATTGAGTGTGGAAATGCCCGCTGCTTCGTCGATGTCTTCGGAACTGTTGTTGTATTGCACGGTTCCTCCTTCTATGAAAGAATCATAAGCGGGTACTTCATATATGAGATCATTGGCATCTGTGGTTGATGTATGCGCAGAATATGATGATGTATGCAAATCTGTGTTTGATGTGCTTCCATCTGTTTTTATATTTTCTGATGATTGTTTCAGTATGTCTGCGATATTGTTGTTACTGCCAGTCTTCGTTATATATTCATCTATGAGTGCAGCGCATTCCATCATAGACTGAAGTTTGCACTCTTTTGACCATTTCAGCTTGTTTTTCTTGCAATGGCTTTTCAACTCGTTCTTCAGTTGAGGATAAGCCTTGACGAAGTCTTTTAGGGAATTGACTTTGGCGTATGTTCCGTCGGATGACAGGATATAATACTTGCTTACGGTTCTGAGATGGTTGTATGAAGTGTTATTGATAGCTTCTGGAAGTCCTTTTTCTTTGTACTGCTTGTTCATAAGGATGGCATTCTTGCCGTCATACTCTACAGCAACAAACCATCCTCCACAGCGAACATACTTCTTGTCCTGAATTACAAAGTAATCGACAAAACTCTGATCTGGCACAATCATCAATTTTCGTTCTGGAGTGACGACACAAAACAAGTTGTCGTATATGTTGTAGCGTATGCCTACATTCTTGTACAATGTACCCTTGAAGCATACATCTCCATTGATGTGTTCTTTCCCAAAGAGGTATGGATGATCCGCAAATATACTTTGATTGAATATTGGTTCGAGGCGACCTTGGAAAAGCGACGCATGGTCGCCAGCCTTAGCCATATATTCTTCTATTGCTTGCGCTTGAGCAGAGCAAGTGTATATTATCAAAAGAAGAATGCTGACTACAAGTCTGATGCATATTGCTTGATCATGTTTTGTCTTGTCTGATGTAATAAACATATTGTAATTTAGTTGTTGCGTTTACTTAGGTTTTATATTTCTGACTTACAAATACATATAGTGTATATGTAGTATAACGCGGAATTAGCTGTTATACTGCATGATGCATGAGTCTTTATGAAAAGTGTGAAGGATCAATTAGCCCATTATCAAAACAACTCATGCTTTTCTAACATTCAATATGCAAAGTTACATCATATAAATAAAATGACAAAGAGATATGCTTGTTTTGTTGTTGGATGAATATCAATAAAAAAAGGAGCGACTCAAAAAATGAATCGCTCCTTAATTATGTTAGGATTTTTATTATTCCTTAGGCTTGTTTGCTGAGTAAACAATCTTCAAAGCATAAGCCTTACGAAGAACCTGCTTAACGTCAGTGATGATACCCATTGGAGTGTGGTGGTCAACCTTAAGTGATACTGTGTAGAATGGCTTGTCTGCCTCTGCAAGCTCACCACGGTCAGAAATTACGTAGTCATAGATTTCTGGTGCTTCAGCATACTTGTCGTTGAGCTGAATACGGTGACCATTACCAAACTGTCCCTTCAATGCGTCAGTTGGCTGACCAATGTAGATGAATGAAGTACATGACTTACGAGCAAGCTTCTCAAGCTGAGTACCTGTTGGCTTCTCAAACTTCACTTTCAATGTTACCTCACGCATGGTTGTTACCATCATGAAGAAGAACAAGATTGTGAAGATCAAGTCAGGGAGAGATGATGTATTCATCTCAGGCATTTCTCTGCCTCCGCCTTTGTTAAATCTACTCATTACTGCTGTCCTCCATATTTCTTTGGTTCAGCCTCTGAAATCTTCTGTGGATATACCTCGCGGATTGCATCCTGCTGCTCCTTTATGAGGAACTCATACTTGAATCCGAACTCTTCCTTAGAAAGCTCGTCGCGGAGTTCGTTGTATGCCTGTACAAGCTTGTCCTGTACTGCGAAATATACACCATAGTCAGTGCCACGGTCAGTCTGAACTGAGATTACGTGGTTTTCAGTGACCATCATAGTCTTACCGCCCATGCCCTTAATCTTCTTTGGCTTAAGCTCAGGGAGGTTAGGTCTATTATCTGGGTTTTTGATAAACTCTTTAGCTCTCTCCTTGATGTCGTTAAGGTCAGCATAGTCGTCTCCGATCATGACATAGTTGTCCTTGTTGATACGGATGTTGAGAATGTTACGTTCCTTAACTTTGATCTCGTTGTTAATCTGGTCCTCCTCAGGTGGCTTAGGGAGTGTACGTCCCAGACCCTGGTCGGTGTCCATAGATGTTGTTACGAGGAAGAAGATGAGCAACATGAATGAGATGTCGGCTGTAGAACTGGTGTTCAAGCCTGGCATTTTTCTTTTCTTTCCCATATTTTGATTGCTCTGAGTTAAAGGTTATTTACTTCTTGTTTGATACCATGCTGAATACAGTAGCAACGATAGTAACCGCTGTGAGAACAATGATAGAAATCATTGAAGCGTCAGTCATGATGATTTCTGTTGGATCGTTCCAATCCTTACCGTTGATGAGAAGAACCTCATCCTTGCCAGCAAAGCCTGTAGCAATGCCGATAACGATAGAGATGATGAATGTACCCCATGCGATGAGACCAGCCTTGCCAGCCAAGCCCTTTGTCTCTGTCAAAGACTTGTTGCCACCGCTTACAGCGCCGTAGATAACGCTAACTACTGTTGCAACAGCAGTTGCAGCGATGAGGAAGTAAGTCCAGCAGAGGAGCGCGTCAGTGAGCTGTGGGTCAACGAACTTTGGATTCTCCTCGTAAGGAGTATCGTAGCCAACCAGGATGAAGAGGGCCAAAACCACAAGTGAGATGCCGATGAGCGCCCAAAGTGTGATTTTTGAAATCTTCTCCACTCCTGCCTGTGCAGTAGTTTCAATATTCTTATTCATTATTATTTCCTCCTTTTTTAATGTGAGTTAGTGACTTAGTTGATAGTCTCTAATTACTTCTTGTTGCTGTACTTTGCAACGATGTCAAGGAGAGAAATAGTAGAGTCTTCCATCTTAGCTGTAAGTCCTTCGATCTCAGCGAGGATGTAGTTGTAGAATACCTGAAGAATGAGGGCAACGACGATACCGAAGATTGTTGTCAAGAGGGCAACCTTCATACCACCTGCAACGACTGTTGGAGAGATATCACCTGCAGCCTGGATATCATCGAATGCCTGTACCATACCGATCACAGTACCCAAGAATCCGAGAGATGGAGCCATACCGATGAAGAGTGTGATCCATGAGCAACCCTTCTCAAGGTTAGAAGCCTGAACTGCGCCGTAAGCAACAACTGACTTCTCAACTGCGTCAGCACCGTCGTTGAGACGAGTAAGACCCTGATAGAAGATAGAAGCGATAGGACCGCGAGTGTTACGTGCGATAGACTTAGCGCCTTCGAGGTCACCCTTGTTGAGGAGTGCGTCCTCAACGCCTTCGATAAGCTTAACTGTGTTAACCTTAGAGAGAGCGAGGTAAATGATACGCTCGATACAGAATGCAAGACCGAGTACGAGAGCTACTGCTACGAGTGCCATGAAGCCTGCAGAACCTTCGATGAACTTTGTCTTGATTGTCTTGTACATACCAGCTTCGATTGGCTCAGACTCTGTTGGAGCAGCCTCTTCTTCTACTGGAGCTACAGCTGAATCTACAGCTGCTGAATCAACCTGCTCAGTTGCTGCTGAATCTGCAGCCTCGTCCTGAGCTGAAACTGACTGAGTCATACCGAATGTAAAGACTCCCATCAATGCAATGATTGCAAATACTTTTTTCATTGTGTTGAAAATTTTAAGATTAATAATTATTTTTGATTAATTTTTTTTCTTTTTATTTATTATGTTGTGGTTATTCTCGTCACCCTCTTCCTGCGGAGAGAGGGGGATTCGAACCCCCGAAACGCTTTTGACGTTTACACGCTTTCCAGACGTGCCTCTTCAGCCACTCGAGCATCTCTCCTCACGAATTAGAAATTAGCCTTAGCATGACCGAAATTTTCTTTGCTTTATGGTTGCAATAGCATAGTTTTTGCAATACAATCCAATAATTCAGCACAAAAATAAGGATTTTTTTTTTAGCAATTAAATTTATTTAGGGTAAAGTTTCATTTTTTATGAAAAAAAACTCATTTTTTGAAAACTTTCGCCACATTTTCTGTTGTTTGGTGTACAATCGTGTCAATTTCTGTGTCAAAAACCTCTGAAAGCTTTTCTGCCACAAGTGCTACAAACGAACTCTCATTCCTTTTGCCTCTATTTGGCACAGGAGCCATGTAGGGCGAGTCTGTTTCAAGCACGATTCTTGACAGCGGAACAGCATTTTTCACCACTTCTCTGAGGGTGGATTTCTTGAAAGTGAGCACTCCTCCAATGCCAAGCATGAAGTTTGGGAACGATAGCAGATCCCTTGCCTCCTCTTCGGTGCCGGTGAAGCAATGGAACACGCCTCGCAGATTGCTGTCGCGATGCTTCTCCATTATCTCCATCAGCTCCTTGTGAGCGTCGCGCGTGTGGATCATCAATGGCAAGTCATATTTCTCTGCCCATTGTATCTGTCGCTCGAACACTTCGAGCTGATCATTCTTGTAGGTCTTGTCCCAGTACAGGTCTATGCCTACTTCTCCCACGGCAATGAACCCGTATGGCTTCTCGCCTTCGGCTTTCAAGTCATGAGCAAGCATCTCCTCCATAGTGTCGAGTACCCGGTGGTAGTCTTCGTCCATTATGTTTTCAGGATGGAGTCCAATCATAGGGTACAAGTAGCCGGGATATTGCTTGCATATATTTATAATATGTGGCATATCCTTGAGACAAATGCCAGGAATGAAAATCTTTTCTATCCCTGTAAGCTTTGCGCGCTCGATTACTTGTGGCAAATCCTCTGCAAACTCAGGACCATCGAGATGTGAGTGAGTATCTATCATTGCTATTTAGTATTTGCGTCCAAGAAGTTTGTTGGCGAATGCGCGGAGCTCGCACTTTTTCTCATCTGCCACCTTCACTTTGTCGAGGCTCTGTAGGGATATGGCGAAAAGCTCTTCTATTTTCTTCTGCGCAAGCTTGTCTATGCCTAATTCATTGTAGATGCTCGTTACGGCTGCAATTTTCTCTTCTGCATTGAACTCCTTTGCGGAAATCCATTTGTCAAGCTCTGTCTTCTGATTTGCATTGGCAAGCTGGAGAGCATTGATGAGCATGAAAGTCTTCTTGTTCTCAACGATATCGCCGCCGAGCTTCTTCTTGAAAACTTTTGGGTCGCCATACACATCGAGAAGGTCATCCTGCAACTGGAAAGCAAGTCCCATTTTCTCTCCAAACTCATAAAGATTGTCAGCGTCTTCCTTGTCTGCTCCAGCCAGCAAAGCCCCAATCTTGAGAGCGCATGCAAGGAGTAGGGAAGTCTTTTGACGAATCATCTCCATGTATTCTGCTTCTGTCACATCGTCTCGGTTCTCAAAGTCCATGTCATACTGCTGGCCTTCGCACACTCCAAGCGTCGCTTCGATGAATGTGTCCAGTGCCTCGGGGGTATGCTTGCCTTTGTTGAAAATCTGATATGCAAGGATAAGCATTGTGTCGCCAGAAAGGATTGCAGTGTTCTCGTCCCACTTCTTGTGAACAGTAGGATTGCCGCGTCTCAAATCCGACTTGTCCATGAGGTCGTCGTGGAGAAGGGTGAAATTGTGATACGTCTCAAGAGCAATAGCATTATTGATGATCGAGTCAACGTCATCCTTATACAGATTGTAGCCCATCATCATGAGAACAGGGCGAACGCGCTTTCCCCCTATCGACAGGATGTATCGGATTGGGTCATACAAATTGCAAGGATCCGCATGGTATTGTATGTTGTTCACTGCCTCATTAGCTTTTGCAATGAGTTGGTCTATGCTATACATATATTAAATAATGTGTAGTGGTTTTGGAATGAATGTGAATAGGTATCTTATGGTAATAAAAAAATGCCGCACAATATAACTATTATGCGGCATTATTCTATAAGCTTGATATTACTGGAGACGGAATGTAACAGGGAGAGTGAACTTTACACGCACTGTCTTGCCGCGCTGCTTACCTGGCTGCCACTTAGGCATTGCAGATACTACGCGCATAGCCTCCTTGTCAAGAGCTGGGTCAACTGAGCGAAGAACCTTAGGATCCACGATAGATCCGTCCTTGTTTACCACGAACTGAACGAGAACACGGCCCTGGATGCCGTTCTCCTGTGCAGATGCAGGGTACTTGAGGTTCTTTGTGAGGTACTGCATGAGAGCCTTGTCACCGCCAGGGAAAGCAGGGTTCTGCTCTACAACCTCGAAGATCTCACCCTCGTCGCTCTCTTCCTGAACTGGAGCTGGAGGACCAGCCATGACAGGACCGCTGACGTGAGCTACAGGACCAGAGATAGCCTCTGTAGTTGACTCTGAAGTCTCAATCTTCTCCTCCTGGATATCAGTGTTGTTATCCACGATGTCGAGAATTTCAGCTACCTGAGGAGCATCTGCCGGTGGAGGTGGTGCTGCCGTGAAGATAGGCTGAGTGATTGGAACTACTTCCTCTTCGGAAACGAAAGATGTAGTTGCATAAACTACGTCCGTCTCAACATACTCGCGAGTAGTGAACTCAAAGCAAGCGAACATTGCAGAGAGTGCAATGATGTAGCCGATGAGCAGGCCGGTGCCCTTCTCACCCTCGAGATCTGCTTTTTTTGATTTTTTTACTTCCATAGATTATATTTATTTTTTAGTTATTTCTACTTATGATTTAGGCGTGCTTGACATGCTTTCGCTGATACTGGCTGAGCACTTTGCACTGATTTGAGGCAAAAGTAATACTTTTTTTTAATTTAGCTGCTACATTTTATGTTTTTTTTATCAAATGAGAGCTATTTTTTTTGTTTTGCATCCAAATCAGTCACTTTTTGCAATACTTCTAATATAAACGTCACGTTGTGGGAACGGAATCTCAATGTTGTGCTCATTAAGCACATTATAGATTTTTTCCTTAGCCTGGCCAGTGAAAGCAATCTTCTGATCAACCAGCACCCACACCACGAGAAGCAAGTCCACGCTGTTGTCTCCGAAGTCGGAGAAAGCAACGCTGATAGGATGCTCTGGGTTCACTATGTCTCGGCCGTCTGGAGTTGTCTTGCATATAGACTTTATGCCGTCAATCACCATTTTTCTCACATCCTCCACCTTGCTGCCGTACGCTACTCCAAATGGTATCTTGACAAGCTCATACTCATGATTGCGAGTGAGGTTCTTGAAATTCTTGCTGAACAGTTGCGAGTTGAGGAATGCGATCACGCTGCCATCCAGAGTGATGACCTGCGTGCTCTGGTATGTGATGCTCTCCACCTTGCCGGTGATGCCTTCGCACTCAATATAGTCGCCGACGCGCACGCGTCCCGTCATGAGCGAGATGCCATAAACGAAGTTTTCCAAGATGTCCTTCGATGCGAAGCCAAGGCCAGCCGAAAGACCTGTTGCCACATACTCAATGCCGCTGCGAGGCACATCAAGCACGAACAAGCACGCAATGATGTAAATGCCCCACACGATGATGGCAATGATGTTTTTCGCCAGAGTGGCATTGAACCCCCTCTCCGTGCGTGAACGCTTATATCTATAATATGTGGAACGAATCACATACTCCACATATTTAAAGATAAAGAATACTGCCGCAAGGCAGAACACTTTAACAAGCGAAAGCCTGATGGCTCCAGGCACATTCACGATGTCGATAGTGAACCATTCTATGCATAGGTCGCGAATCTCGAAAATGGCAGAAGCCATGAACACGCTCAACACGATAGAGATAACTGCAGCCACAGGCACGAGAGCTCGGTTGATGAAGTCGTACAGCCAAGTCTTGTTCACATAGTATCCCTCGCGCATCTGCGAGATGATCTCTCCGTCAACCATGTCATCGCCATACACTTTTTTGATTCTCTTTTTCAAGACCTTGATTTCATACAGTTCCATGAGGTCGTACAGACTGGTGATTGTCGCGATAGCGGCAAGCTGGAACATCCACCACACGATCACTTGCACCGCCATCAGCGTGTATCCAATCCAAGCCATCACGCACGAAGCCACCATAGCCGCAAGTGAGATGGAAGTGTATATCTTGTCGCTCAATGGCAACTTCACCTTGTTCTTCTTCTGCACCATGATCTGCCAGATAGTGAATGCAAGCAGAATAGGAGGGAAGATAAGATTGACCAGCGAATTTGGGATCAATATGATGCGGAACCAAATCACGACGAGTGCTGTCAGCATGAATGGTGCATACATCTTAGCTCCAGCCTTGATCTGTGTGGCATTAAGACGGATAAGCAGCGAAGCATAGACAGCCTCAGCCATCCAGGCGATGTTGATCATCAACTCCGATGCCATTATCATCAGATTGTTCTTTATCAATACCGCTCTGAGAATCATCACCACAACGGCGAAAATCAGCATTGCGCCAGCCATCACGAGGATAGGGCGCTTAGCCTTGTATTCTGTAGCGAAAATCTTCTCTTTCAGTTTCTTAGGGAAGCACCAGCGGAAAAGCACATAGCTAATCACAGATGCCAGGAAAATGTAGATAAGCATGAAGATAGAGCAGAACAGCACCACGCCTCCGCGCCATTGCGAGTATCTCTGAGCACCTAACGGACGGTATTTCTGCACGATGTCTCGCGAAGTGCGAGTAATCTGCATTGGCAGAGTGGCAAGCAAGGAAAAGTAACTCTTACCCCTGTCGATGAAGATGCTGCGCTGCAAGATAGAGTATCGCTCGTTGGCATAATTATTCAGTCGCTCCACGTTCTCCGCAACAGCCGTATAGTACGCATTATCCTTCTCCATCTTCTCCAGCACGTTCTTTATGTTGTCCCTCAGCGTCTTAGCCAATTCCAAGCACTTCAAACGCGTCTTTTGCTGCTCCGCATTCAGTATGTACAGATCAATGTCCTGCTCTTCTTCCATCGCTATCATAAGCAGCGAATCTTTGCCATCGATGCCCTTCTTCTTTTCATCGATAATAGGCGGAAGCTGTTTCAGCGCATAAATAAGACTGTCGTATCGAGCAATCTCTCGCTCCATATACACCTTAATCACATTGAATGGCATAATCCTGTCATGCAGCTTGCGATGCATATCCGTAGCCTCCTGGCACGCATAAGCCACATCGAACGTGAATTCTGTGTTCTGCGAATAAAGTATGAGTCCAATCTGCTCGCACTCCTGCATGAACTCCACGAGCTGCACATGCTGTTGCTGTCTCATTGTCTCATACTTAGCAATGTTCTCCTTTTGCTGAGCGTGCTTACTGTTAAGCTCCAGGTACAGCACATTCATCGTGCGCGCCAAGTCTTTCTCCTTCAGCACGGCATGGCTTTGCAATACAGCAAGGAAAAGTAGCAATAAAGTGTAGAGTATCTTTTTCATATTCAATTCTGTATTCTATATTCTATGTCTCAATCAGCATCCACAATATTCTATTGTCTCAATCAGCATCCACAATGTTCTTAGCCGTAGAAAACAGCCTCTTGCCAAACTTATGAGCCTTACTGTCCTCATCCACTCGCTCCTCTATCTCCTCCTCGATAAGGTCATCCTCGGTCACGGCCTCTGGGTCTGCTTCATGCTGATCCTCTTCCATGAACATCTTGATGCCATCTTTCACTGCGGTGGTAGAATCGATGATCAGTCCCTTGAAGCCCTTGTTTCTGCGGAAGCGCTGATAAGCCCTCTTTCTTCTTATGTGCGAAAGCTTGATGCCTCTTGCGCATCTCACCGTCAAGGCGGCAAAAGCCTTGCACCCCTTCACCGTCAATTGACCTATCTTTATTATTGTAGGTTTCAGATGGATGATGCCCTCAATCGTAGCCTTAGTGCCATACACGATGCCATGCCAAGTGGCAATAGCGCCTATCTTTATGCCCTTGGCGGTAGCCTTAGCGGCAATCACGCACCATTCCCCAAACTTGATGCTCCATAGCCTCAGAGTTGCCTTGATCTTGGCAACCTTTTCCTGCGTGTCATTGTCGTTCCACCACTCAACCAGACGCTCCCAGCCTTCCTGCATCGACTCAATCACGAACAGCAGGAACTTGGCCAGCACCTTCAGTCCCTTCTTGAAAATCTTCCATATCAAGAGGAGAATGAGGCGGCAAAGCTCCACAAGCAACTGTGCGCCAGTGCGATTGGAATACTCTTCCTGTAATTGTTTTCTTTCTTCTTCAGTCATATCGTTGAGTGAGAATAGCAAATATTATGCGAAGATAGCACAATTTTTTCTAATACCAATACAATGACGCTTAAAAGATGTTGATAAAAGCAATATTTTTAGTCTGCAAGCCAGAGCATCACCGCTATGGCAATGAACAAGAATCCTGTGATGGCGTTCAGCCATTGCTGGAAATGCTCAAACAATCCGCTGATGCTCTTTGCTTTGTTGATAGCCGAAAGCATGATCCACGACATGATCAGCACCGGCACGCTTGCCCCCAATCCAAACAATAGCGGCACAAGCGCGCCAATCTCGCAACTCATGCTTAGTGGCACCATCATGCCGAAGTAGAACACTGCGCTCTCCGGGCAGAATGCCAGCGCCAGCGTCATGCCAAGCATCAATGAACCGAGCGGGCCGCTCCTTTTGATGATCAAGCCGCTGTTGTGACAATTCTCCCCATCGTGATGATGGTGATGAAGTGCCCTGCTCAGCATATATATGCCCATAGCTACGAGCACGTAAGGCACCGCCACCTCCGCCTTGCTCAGTATCTGCCTAAAACAATCAATATTCTTTCCTCCGCCAATCAGGCACATCAGCACCCAGCCCATGGCTGTGTAAGTGATTGTCCTGCCTAACGCATAGCTCAGCCCTTCAATCCATCGCTTGCCGTTCTTGTACTCATACGACAAGGCACTGACATTTATAGCCAGTTGGCATGGATTCACCGCCACCAGCAAACCAAGCACAAATGCAGCCAACAGAGGTAAATCTGCTGACTGCACTAAGCTATCTGTTATATGTTCCAAGTTTAACTGCATAACAAGAGTATTATGACTTGCGCCGAAATGATTCGCAAGAACATAGAGAGAGGATAAACCGTAGAGTATCCCACCGAAGGAATGCCATTGTTAGCAGTGGCAGTAGAGAATGCCAATGCTGGTGGGTCGGTAGTTGCGCCCGACAGAATGCCCATGATGAGGAAGTAGTTCATCTTCCACTTCATGCGTGCAAACACGCCCATGATGAGTAGAGGCAGTACGGTGATGAGGAATCCCATCCACACATAGTGCACGCCACCGTTCATCACAGTGTCGATGAAGTTGCCGCCAGCTTTGATGCCCACGCTCGCAAGGAAGAGCACGAGACCGATGTCTCGAATCATGAGCGAAGCTGAGTTGGTGGTGTATGCCACGAGATGAAGTTTATATCCGAATCGTCCGAGCAAGATGGCGATGATGAGTGGGCCGCCAGCGAGACCAAGCTTCACAGGCATCGACATGCCAGGGATGGCGATAGGAATCATGCCGAACACGATACCCACGAGAATGCCGACGAAGAGAGTGAGCAAGTTAGGCTTGTCGAGCTGTTGCTTCTGGTCGCCAATCTTGTTGGCAAAGCGCTCCACAGCGTCCTCAGGGCCCACTGTTGTCAGAATATCTCCAACCTGCAGAATCACGCTTGGCGAAGCAAACAGCTCAATACCAGAACGGTAGATGCGAGTCACGTTCACGCCGTACATTGAGCTTGAGTGCAAGCTGCCGAGAGTCTTGCCATTGATGTTGTCCTTTGTCACGGTGAGCTTCTTCGATGCCATAGTCACATCCTGCACCTCCCAGTCCACTTCCACCTCAGGACCAATGAAAGCCACGATGGCAGGAGCATCCTCCTGAGCGCACACAGTGTAGAGCTTGTCGTCCACCGACAGGATTGTCTCCTTGTTAGGCACGGTGATGTGTCCATCGTGCAAGAGGCGCGACACCACGAAGTCGCGGCCGATGAAACCGCGCACTTGCAGTATTGTCTTGCCGCCGATGGCAGGGTTCTGCACCTGTATTGTCATCAGATGAGGCTTGACTGCCGCAGTCTTGTTGTTCTTGTGGTTGAAGTGGTCAAGCTCCTTCTGGAAGTTGACCTTGAAAACGTAGCGGATCGCGATGATGGAACCAATAATTCCCACAACGCCAAGCGGATAAGCACAAGCGTAGCCATTCGCAATCACTGGCACATTGCCATTGAAGATAGAAGGATTGGCTGCGTCAATCTGGTCGAGAGCAGCATTTGCCGCACCAAGTCCTGGTGTGTTAGTCACCGCGCCGCACAGCGTGCCAACCATCATTGGCAGATTGTCGGCGGCAGGGATGAAGCTGCGGAAGCCGTAGTACAGAGCCAGCATCACAACGATGTTGAGTCCCACCACGCCAGCGGCAACGCCATTTGCCTTCAGTCCGCCCTGCTTCAGCGATGTGAAGAAAGACGGTCCAACCTGCAAGCCGATGCTGAACACAAACAGGATGAGTCCGAAATCCTGAATGAAATTGAGTACGTCTGCATTCTCCTTCACGCCGCCTCTCATTAGCAAGTCGCCAATGAGGATGCCGACAAAGAGAATCCACGTTACGCCTAACGAGACGCCTCCAATCTTAATCTTGTTGCCAAGAAAAACACCGAGTGAGATGACCAAGGCATACAGTATCACAGTATGTGCCACGCCACCGCCATTGGTGAACAATTCAATTAACCATTGCATAGTCTTAAAGTGTTTGTCGCTCAAAATTGGTATGCAAAGTTAACGCTTTTTCTCCAAATGAATGTTCTTAGTGTTGAAAATTTCCACATATTCAGTGTGAAAGTCCACATTCTTGGCAGTTACGTTCAGATTTGAAAAGTCAAAGTTGCTCAAGTGGTACTGATCCTCCTGTTGCTTCACGTTGAAGAACACATCGCAATCGAAGGTGATATTCCTCATCGTGATGTGGTCAGAGTACGACATAGGCACGCTTTCCCTTCCCTTCAGGTCGTAGAACTGAGTCCAAGGAGCCACGAGGATGAAGTTCTTGCCGTTTCCCTCAATGTCTTCCACCGTCACGTATTCATACTGCTGCGGTGTGTCGGGACGCATCTTCAGCCACAGCAGGTTGTTTGCTTCGTTCACCTTGATGCGGCGCAGGATGATGTTGTGGTCATACACGCTCTCGCTGCCCAGAGTCAGGCATCCGTGGCAGAAACCATACTCGCAGTCCTCGATGATGATGTTCTCGTTGCCGCCGTCGCCCACCATTTCTGGGAACTTGTTTATGTCCACTCCGCTGTATGCGTTGCGCCAGTAGTCAGCGTAAGGGCCCTTGCCACCCTTGATGGCAATGGCATCGTCGTTCACGCTCATGTAGCAATCCTTCACGAGCACGTTCTTCACCACGTCCAGGTCGATGGCGTCAGTGCTTGGAGCCTTCACCGGCTTGGCTGGCGAGTAGATGTGCAGGCGGAGAAGCTTCACGTTCTCGCTATTATATATATGTGTAGTCCAGAACGGAGAGTTCTGCAGCTTCACGCCGTCTATCTGCACATTCTTGCAGTTCGAAACATACACAAGCCTTGGACGCTGCTCATCCTTGTTCGTGCACTTAGGATTCCAGCTTCTGCGTTCCCAGAAGTGCTTCCAGAACGTGTATCCGTTGCCGTCTATCGTGCCCTTGCCCGAAATGGTGAAACCATCCAGCCCGTCCGCATTGATCAGCGCCGAATAGTACTTGCAGCTCTCACCCTCAATGCGAGTCTGCACGAGAGGGTAGTCGCTCGGGTCGTTGCTGCCCATCAGCGTGCCGCCGTCGTATATATGCAGATGCACGCCCTGCTTGAAGAACAGCGCGCCAGTCATGTACGTGCCCTCAGGCACAACCACCACGCCGCCTCCGTCGCTTGCCACCTTGTCGATGAGCGCCTGCATCTCAGCCGTGTGGATGCGTCCGTCGTTCACCACGCCATAGTCAGTGATGCGGTACTTCTTGCCCAGTGCTGCCACATCCACAGCGTCTGTATTTCTGAACCATTCGCCTATCACCTTGCCATCAGGCCAGAGGTCGGCATTCTTTTTGCCTTTAGCAAAAGATGGCATGCACAGCACGGTGCACACCATCATAATAAGTAATTTCTTCATTTATTTGATATAAACTTTCTTGCTTGTTCCGTCAGTGTTTCTGATGATGTTGATGCCCTTCTTCACATCGCTCATCCTCATTCCGCCAATGCTGTACACGCCTTCCACGCCCTCGCCATTGGCAATCTCAGTCTTGTCGTCCGCCATGATGCTCTTGATGCCCACAGCCTCGGCAGTCGCATTGAATGCCTCAAGCTCATCCTCGCTCACGATCACGAATCGCTGAGACTTGGCGTCGTTCGTGAATTTGAGGTCGGCAATACTTGCTGCGCCATAGCCCGAGAACGTGCCCACAGCCTTTGCCTGCATCACCTTGTTTGCTCCGCTTTCGCTCCAGCAGAACCAGAAGCTTGGCAACGTCATTGCCGACTTGCCCGCGCCAATCGTCACGTCCGCTCTCGCAGGCATCAGTTGCACGTATTCCGTCGATGCCGGATTCTTGCCCGCAGCGATGGTCTTGACCTGCACTGAGTTCGCTCCAGCCTTGTGAGTCAAGTACTTGCCTGTAGCCGCATTGCGGAATGTGTAGTAGCCTTGCGAAGGCAGATACTCGATGTACCATGCCGCAGTGTCGGAAGGAGTGTCAAACACGTTCCACGATGTGTTGGTCGTGCCGCGCTGATAGAGGTAGCCGTCATACAGACCAAGCTCAGGATCCTCGCACTTTATGTAGTACTTCTTGTTTTCGTCATAGTTGAATGTGTAGCACGAAATGCCATTCGTGTAACTGGTCGTTGGGTTCATGCCATCCTCACACATAGCCTCAATCATCATGGCGTTGGCACGGTAGAGGAGCTGCGTGTTGTTGTCCTCGTGAGCACCGTTGATGCCGTATGCGATGAGAGTGCCAGTTCTGCCATTGGCATTCTGCACCCACGAGTGAGTGCCATCGCCCACCACTTGCACCTCCTTCGAGTTCTCAAAGAATTGTGCAAGCTTGTTTGCACGCGGGCCATACCACTCCCAGTTGTGCAGGTTCTTGTCGGCGTATCTCGACGAAGTGCCCACGCCCACGCCATGCGCAAACTCATGCTGCACAGTGCCTGTGCGCTGATACGAAGTGCTCTGGCTGATGCGCATCCATCCGCCATACGAGCAGTCGGCAGTGCCGCCTCCAGCGCCTGCGCCATACACATAGTGCCCGCTCAGGTGGAAACCCTTGATGGCTGAGCATTCGTTGTAGTTCACTATGCCGTTGCTCACAGCCTGCACGCATCTCGCGTTCTGCTCATCGTCACCCGCATAGTCCCACGACCATGTACAAGAAGCCTTTGGCAGAGTGCATATCTTCACCGCCTCGCCGTATGCCACTTGATTGTCCTTTGTGATGGCGTATGGTCGCACCCAGTAGAATGTTGCAGGTTGCAGAGGCTCAATCACATAGATGTTGCCCTCATGCGAGTAAGTGTATGTCGTGATGCTGTCGAGCACAGTAGGCTCATGGTTGCTTGCGCTGTAGCAGAAGCCTCGCTGCGCTATCGTTGCGCCGTTGGCTGTGAATGTGGCACGTCCCAGAGCGAACACGCCGCCAGTAGCCACGTATGGGTTAGTCTTCACGGTTGGCATTGCCCCTGTGCCGTTGGCATACAGGTTGGCAAGCGAATCCTTCTCCGCTGCATACATGGCATCGTCGTCAGCCTGTGCCCCATCGTATGCGTCGCCGTTTCTGTAGAGGCGGAAATTATCCACGCATATCCAGTTTCCAGTGGCATTCACCGCCTTGAAGCCGATGGAGACATCGCCATGCACGTGAGTGAAATCTACCTTGTAGTCGTCGGCTGCCGTCACGGTCGTATTCTCTTCGCCAGCGAAAATATAAGCGCCCGTCTGCTCGTCAGTCTTGTTTTGCTGAATGTTGTGCGCTCTTGCTATGAGCGTGTATTTACCCTGAGGCAATTTGGCAATCGTCTGCGTGATGCTCGCATTGCCCACCTTGCCGCCGTTGCTTGTCCATTTCTCCACATACACGCCGCCGTTCTTCGAGAAACTGGCATTATTCTGCATCTGCATGTTGGAGATTGTCCAATATGTGAGGTAGTTCACCTCAAAGTCGTTATTCTTTATGTATTTGCTTGTCACGTCATTCTGTGCGTATGCGCACACTGTCGCAGTTAGTGAAAATAGTAAAGTTAGAATCTTTTTCATTGTGCTTAGATATTTTATCGACGCAAAAATACAAAAAATACTCAACATCACACACATTCCCCTTCATTTTTTTGTCTTTTACCATCAAATTCATCCCGCGTATTCATATTTCGCTTATCTTTGTCCTCGTTTTCACAATCGTTCCATTATCGATTTAGGTCAGAATTTATGATATACTACTTTTCCGGCACTGGCAACAGTGCCCACATCGCAATGCAGGCATCCCGCATCACTCAGGATGCCCTCTCCTCCATCACCGCTCCGTTTCCCATCGAAGGAGACGCTATAGGCTTGATATTCCCCGTCTATGCCTGGGGCATCCCCAAAGTGCTCGACGATTTCATCCTCCGCACTCTCCCCAGCCTCATTTCCTCCCATAGCGTGAAGTATGTCTATGCCATCATGACGCATGGCGACGACATGGGCTATGCCGACCGCATTCTCCGCAATCGGCTCGCCTCTATAGGCTTGCCTCTCCATGCCTCATTCTCCCTCTCCATGCCCAACACCTACATCTGTCTCCCAGGCTTCGATGTTGATGCACCCGAACTTGCCCAATCCAAGATTGACGGCTCCGCTCACATGCTCACGTCTATCTGCCAACAGATCCTCGATAGGGCAGAGGTCACACAAGTCACGCGAGGCGCATTGCCTCTCACCAAGACATACGTCCTGCGCCCGCTCTTCAACCGCATCCTCGTCACCGACCGCTACTTCCGCACCACCACCAGCCAGTGCACTCTCTGCGGCAAGTGCGCCAAGCAGTGCCCACTTGCCAACATCGCCATAGTCAAGGATAGCGTCACTTGGCAGGGCAATTGCACAGGCTGCCTCCGCTGCTACCATCAGTGCCCCAACAATGCCATACAGTTTGGCAAATACACCGAAGGCAAAGGTCAGAAGACCATGCTTTCATGACGCATGATAATCTGAGGGTAGGGAAACAATTAGAATGCCCACTTTGCATCTCGCAAAGTGGGCATCTAATTAAAAACTCTTTGATACTAATTTTTTCTTTTCTTTGTTGTGATTTGTTCCTTTCTTTTTTAGAATTGTGTAGTATTGAAAACTGTTACAAAATAAAATATAAAATGTGTTTGTGAAGTGTTATTCTGCTACTGAAAGCATGCCGTTTGAAACTTCTGTGATGTGGTTTGCTTTCCAAGTGCCAGCGTAAACTCGTCCGTCCACTTTGTAGAGAGTGCCTTCACCGTCGTATGCTCCATTCTTGAAGTGTCCGACATAAACATCTCCCGTGCTTGCGGTAAGCTTGCCAAATCCTTCTCTTGCGTTGGCTACGAAACTTCCTTCGTATTCCGCTCCGTTTGTCCAGGTGAACTTTCCTTTGCCTTCGCGTGCTCCGTTCACAAACTCGCCTTCGTAAATGTTGCCTGTCTTAGCGTAGTAAGCAACGCCGTGTCCGTGCTCTTTTCCTTCCTTAAACTCGCCTACGTAAGTGTCACCGTCTGCCCAAGTGTAAATTCCTTCGCCTTCGAACTTGCCATTCACGAAGTAGCCTTCGTACTTGTCGCCATTGTTAAAGATGTAGGTTCCGTAACCTTCGAACTTTCCGTTCTTTTTCTTTCCGATGTACTTGCCAGCGTTGTCGTCCGGGTTCTGAGCTGCGTAAACGTAAGATTCCATCGCGCCAAATGCTAAAACAGCGATGAGAGAAATGATAAACTTTTTCATAATGTTTTTGATTTAAAGGTTGTAAAAAAATAATTAGATTAACTTAAAAGGTATGGGGTTTGTTTTTTGACAATGCAAAATTATGGGTTGTTTTGTTTACTTTCAAATAATTTGCAATAAAATTCAAAATAACCTTAAAAATATTTACAAAATAAAGAAAAATGCCTATAAAATGCAATCTCAACATTGCAAATAGCTTATTTTGATGCTAAAAATAATACAAAATTCACAATCCGCATACAGCAGTTTATTTCAAAAAAGCAACAAAACGACCGAATCAAAGAGCCTGACAGAGGCTCTAAAGTTAAACGCATATGCTTGTCTCGTATCCTAGCCATGCATTTCTCGGCTGTAGATTGTGAAGCAGTACAGCTTGTCCTCCACTTCTTCAATATTCTCCTTTGGAGTGAGCACAGCCTTCACGCTTGCCATGCCATAGAGGTCGTCTGTCTTCAGCGTAATCTTTTTGGTGCCTGGCTCTATCACCACAAATGTATCAAATAAAATCAGCACACAGCAACCTTTCGCCGTAATTTTTTTACAGCCGAAGCCGTAAAAATCTTTCGGGCGAACCGCTATTTTTTGACAGCTGAAGGTGTAATGAAATTACGGCATGACCGTAAAATCGCCGTAAGCAAACAATTAATTCGAACAAAGTACGACAAAGCTGAACGAGCAAATAAACTTTTAATCAACTATATAAAACTTGAATAGTTGTTCCTTTTGAGCCTTCTGCTCAAATGGACTGAATGAAATATATAAGAAATTAACCAGAAATTAATCAAAAATTTCCATACTAATAATTTCTGAATAATTTCTGGGTAATTAACGAACAATTTTCCTTCCGTTGGTCAGCGAGCTCTTTCAGTCCTACATGCTAAAGGTTCTTTCAGTCCTATATGCAGAAAGCGTGTTGGTAAAATCCTATATAATCACCTTAATTTGATGTTAGCTTGTGTTAGGTCTATGTTAGGTCTATGTTAGGTGTTATGTTAGGTGTTTGAACAACACCTAACACATTTAACGCACTGAAATACGACGTGTTGCAAGCACGATGTTAGGTGTTTGACAAATTATAGAAAAAAACTCTTTTTTTGAGTGAGAGAAGCAAAAAACAGTAGGTAATCACGGATCTTTCCCCTTGATTCGGTGTCCATCCGATTCAAAAATGAACGGAAATGTTATGGAGAATATATTAGATTGGAAGTTGGTGCTGCAGATTGTGCTGACTATTCTTACTGCGATTGCGAGCGCGCTTGGCGTGTCTTCTTGTGCGATGAAGTTGCTTTGATTCGACTCACAGAGCGATGCTTATGTTTTAGCAACTGCATGAAAAAAAAGGATTCAACCAGATTCTACTGCATGAAAAAAGGATTCAACCAGATTCTACTAAGTTGGGCTATTTAGGGCATAGCTCGGGGCTTGGCAGAATTTGGTTGAATCCTTGTTTATTTTGGTTGGATTCTTGCTTTGTTGAATCCTTGTTTATTTGGTTGGATTCTTGCTTATGTTTTCAGTCGGTGGGTGGCTGCTACTTCACTGTCCATGCTGGGAGCTGGAAGTACCAGTTGGACTGGTTCTGAAGCTTGGAGTAGATGGCTGCGTCGAACGACTCTATGGCTGGGCTGTTGAGGGTTGCCTTGCGTGAGCCACGGTTGGCAATCTTCTTGGCGAGCCACTCGGTGCCGTTCTGACCGGCTGCGTTCTTGTGGTCAGCGATGCGGACGAGGTCGGTGAAGCGGTTGCCTTCGAATGCTGTCTCGAGGGCGAGCTCATCTACGATGATGTTCTCGACTGCGTTGATGATGTCATCCTTGGATGAGACGCCAACCTTGACGTTCTGCTGGAGGAGGAGCTTGCTGTAGTCGAAGCAGACGGTGTCGAGCGAGCCAGTGATGTTTGTGATACGGTTGGCTGCGTCTTGTGCGACGAAGTTGCCGAAGCCTGCACCGCGTGCGTGGATGCCGTATGTGCCTGACCAGATGTCGTCGCTGAAGTTGAGGAATGCGTTGAACTTGCGCACTTGCTCGATGTCGGTGACATAGTTGAGTGCCTCGTATGAGCCTGGCTCGACAATGCTCTCAGGGATGATGTCGTACTGGTATTCCCAGCGTGAGCCGCTCACCTTCTCTGGATACTCTACAAAGTTGCCGTCGGCATCGTAGTAGTAGTATTTGCTTGGCTCTCCTTCTGGCTGATCCCAGTCTTCGTAAACGGTGATGTCGTCGCGGCTGTTGACGAGGATGTAGTAGCCGTGAGAATCTACCTGCATGATGTGGAGGTCGGCGAGGGTAGGGAGGTTGAACTTGTTGAGACCATCCTTGAGGATGCCGAATGCGTACTCTGGGAAGCCAGCGCGGTTGATTGCCTCGGCGAGGCGGAGCCAGATGAGTGACTTGCGGTAGATAGGGATTGTGTAGTAGAACTCGCGTCCCATGGCTGCCTTGGAGCAGAGTGGGTAGCCTACGCCTTCGTAGGCGTACTGCTGCACGCTGATCTCGTTGCGTGCGTCGTACTCTGGGATGTAGGCTGGGATGGTGCTGTAGCCGTTGGCGAGGCGTGGGTAGTAAACAGCTGTCTGGCTGTTGACTACGTCGTTGTATGCCTGCGATGGGCCGTACTGGCGCTTGTAGTTGTATGTGACGGAGATGGAGCCGCTTGCCTCGAACTCGCCTGTGCCTTCGTTGTCCTCGTTCACAGTCTCGTCAGATGACTGGCTGGATGTTGGGGTGTAGCCGAAGATGTCTGCCACGCGTGTGAGCATCTTGCCGAGGCCTGCGTTGGCTGAGCTTGGGATGAGCGAGATGACTTCGGTGGTCTGTGGGTCGTAGTCGTATGTTGAGCCCCAGGTTCCGTAGCCATTGACGTAGGTAATGCCGGTTGCCATGCCGTTGCGGTAGTTGGTTGCCTCGATGTATGAGAGCGGCAGTGGAGTGCTCTCGTTCTTGAGGTAGTCGTAGTAGTACTGCGCTGCCTTCTCGTAGTCGCTCTGGCTGCTGCCTCGGAGGAGGTAGATGTCGCCCATCACGACACGGATAGGGATGTAGCAGAGGCGTGCGGAGATGCTGACTGAGCCGTTCTCCCATGTGCCGTACTTGTTGCCTGTGCCGTAGCCTGGGTACTTGGTGTCGAGGAAGTCGAGGATGCCGTCCTCGATGAGCTTCTCTGCGAGGTTATCCTTGCTGACAAGGTTAGCCTTGTAGTCGAAGTTCTTGATGACAGAGAGGTTGTTGACAGGCTCAGTGATGAATGGCACTTCCTTGTAGTTCTTGACGAGCTGGAGGTATGCCCAAGCGCGTATGCTCTTGACCTGTGCGTACTCTGGGATCATGTACTTGATGTTGGACTTGACGGCAGAGGTGTCGCAGTTGTGGATGTAGAAGTTGCAGTTGTTGATGAGGTTGTAGTAGTCGCTGACCTGAAGCATGGAGCATGTCTGGTCCTGTGGGTTGTCGAAGTTGGAGATGGCGTAGAGGGTGTCGGTCGTGTACTCTGTGGAGCTGACAAGGTCGCCGCGTATCTCGCCCAGGATGACCTGGCGCTCTGCTACATCCTGCATGGCACGCATGATGCCGAGGTATGAGTAGAGAGTGTCGTTGGCATTGATGTATGCCTTGTCGCCTGTCTCGATTGTCATCATGTCCTCGCACGAAGTGAGCGCGCCGAGGGCTGAGGCTGCAAGGATGCCAAGTGTTATTATAGATTTTTTCATGATTGCAAGTGTTGTTTAGAGGTTGATCTTTACGCCGAGATTGAAGCTCTTGTTGCTTGGAAGGAGTCCTGCGTCGATGCCTTGGTAGAGGACGCTGTTGCCGCATGAGAACTCTGGGTCCTTGCCTGTGTAGCGTGTGAGGGTGAGGAGGTTGTTAGCCTCGCCCCAGATGGTGAGGCCCTGGATCCAAGATGCGTTGATAGGGAGCTCGTAGGAGAGGCGCACCTTCTTGAGCTTGAGGTATGAGCCGTCCTCGATCCAGCGGTCAGAGAAGCGCTCGTTGTTCACCCAAAGCTCGGATGTTGTTGCCATAGCGCGTGGAATGTCTGTGCGCTGGCCTTCGTTCTTCCAGCGGTTGACAACGGCTGTGGTCTGGTTGTAGAAGCCGTTGACGCCTTCGAGCTGTGAGCGCTGATAGTTGAAGACATCGTTGCCAAGTGAGTACTTGAAGTTGATGTCGAGGCTCCAACGCTTGTAGGCGAGGTTGGTGTAGATCGAACCGTAGATGTCTGGGTTTGGATCGCCGATGATGGTCTTGTCGCTCTCGTCGATGATGCCGTTGCCGTCGATGTCGGCGAAGCGGATGTCGCCAGCGGAGAAGTTCTTGTATGGCTTGCTCTTAATGCCTGTAGGGTACTTGAGGTAGTCGTTGCCGTTGTGGGCTGTGCTTGCCTCAGCGTCGCTTGCGAGAACGCCCTGTGCCTTGTAGCCGTAGAAGAGTCCTGCTGGGTTGCCCTCGGATGTGATGATCTCAGCGCCATAGATCTTGGAGATGGAGCTGCCCTCAGGGAGGGATGTGATCTCGTTCTTGTAGTGGCCTAAGCTTGCGCCGAGCTGCCACTTGAAGTCCTTGCCGTTGACGAGGATGGCGTTAGCCTTGATGTCCACGCCGATGTTGCGTAGCGAGCCTTCGTTTGTCCATCCGCCTGCAAGGCCTGTCATGTAGTTCATGGTCTTGAAGGTGAGGAGGTTGCTGGTGTTCTTGACATAGAAGTCGACGCCTGCCTGGATGCGGTTGTTGACGAATGAGCCGTTGAGGGCTGCGTCAATCGTGCGTGTTGTCTCCCACTGGATGGATGGGTTCTCGATGTTGGCGAGCTGGAGCGCGATTGCCTGCTTGAGGAATGGCTTAGACTTGAAGTATGTGCGCGAGAGGGAGTAGTCGAAGTTGTCGTTGCCGCTCTCGTCGTAGCCGAGGGTGAACTTGAGGTAGTTGATGCCCTTGGTCTTGCGGAACCACTGCTCGTTGGTGATCACCCATCCTGCCTGGAGGCTTGGGAAGATGCCCCATGTGACGCCTGCCATCTTGATGCCTGAGTCAGCGTCCTTGCCGAAGCGTGATGAGGATTCGGCTGTGAGGGTGCCTTCGAGGATGTAGGTGTTCTTGATGCTCCACTTTGCGCTGGCGTAGTAGGCGAGGTTGATCCATGTGTCCTGATTGCCGTTCACGTTGCGGAACTTGAGCGAGTTGCCCATGTCTGGAATCTTGTCGGACACAGCGTCGTAGCCCGACATGTAGGAGTCGGAGAAGCTGTTGGATGTGAAGCGGAAGCCGCCGAAGGCGTGTATGTCGTGGATGCCCTTATAGTTGGCTGTCCAGTCGATGCGGAAGTCTTCGTAGATGCTTGTCTCCTTGGAGAAGAGGGACTTGACAACAGATGTCACGTCGCCGTAGCCTTCGTAGTTGAACACAGGCGTGCCTGCGATAGGGAGGAAGTATTTCTCGTTGGAGCGGTTGAGCTGGTAGGCAAAGCGGTTGGAGAGCGTGAGGTGCTTGTTCACTTCCCACTTTGGCATGATGTTGAGGTTGAACTGTGTCACCTCCTGGCTGTTCTTGTTGATGGCGTCGCCGTTCTTGAGAATCCAGAATGGGTTGGCGAGGGCGGCGTTTGTGCCATACGGCTTGGCGAAGTCGAATGGGTAGTTGTCGTCGTCGGTGTATTTGCCGGCATAGACGCTCGACTGGTGGAGCTTGCCGTCGTCGCCTGTGTAGTAGCCATACTTGGAGATGAATGGCGCCTGGATGAGGCCAAGCACGTTAGGCGATGACACGGTGCTGCTTGCGTAGCTCTCTGCCCATCCGTTGTCGCGAAGCTCGTTGGTGAACTTGCTGTAGGAGAGGTCGAGCTGGGTGCTTACGTCCTTGATGAGCTTGATGTCGGTGTTGAAGCGGACATTGAGGCGGTCGAAGCCGTTCTCCTGGGCTGTTGACTGTGAGTTGGAGTAGCCGAGGGAGAGGTTGTACATGGCGATGTCGTCGCCGCCTTGCACGTTGATTTTGTAGTTCTGAGTGGCAGCGGTGTGGTAGAGTCCGTCAGACCAGTCTGTCTCGTTGTGGTACATTGGGTACCAGTAGTAGTTAGGGTTGTTGTTGAGGAACTGGATTGGCGATGCAGCGGTTGAGTTGTCGATGCCGTACTTGGTTGTGCCGATGAGGTCGCTGACATAGTTGCGGTACTGGCTTGCGTTCATCATCGAGAGTGTGCTTGGAGCAAGCTCGAAGCCGACGTTGGCGCTGGCGTTGATCTTTGTAGCCATTGAGCGTCCGCGCTTGGTGTTGATGATCACTACGCCGTTGCCGCCGCGTGAGCCGTAGAGGGATGTGCCGTTCTTGAGCACGTCCACAGTGGCGATGTCCTCAGGGTCGATGCCTGCGAGGATGTTGTTGAAGAAGCCGTCGTGGATGCTTGTGCGGTCGAGCTGCGGATCCATGATCATGCCGTCGAGGATGATGAGTGGCTGTGCGTTGATGTTGAGCGAGTTGAGACCGCGGATGAATATTGCCACGCCCTGGCCGCGCTGGCCTGAGCGGTTGATGGTGCGGATGTCGCCCGAGAGCTGTGCGTCGATTTCTTCATCCACGATGATGGCGCTCGTGTTGTCGAGCTTTGCCTGTGCGGATGATGTGATGCTTGTCTCTTTTGTATATACGTTGTTGAACTTAGTGCTGTAGAGAGCTGCCGATGGGGCTGTGCTGCCGTCGAACGCAACGCGCAGGTCGTTGTACTCTGGCACTGTGACATAGAGGGAGTTGACGAACACTGGCACCTTGATGGTGTACTTGCCGTTCTCGTCTGTCATCGCTACGTAGCGGTCGCTGCCGTATGCCTGCACGCGAGCACCATCGATAGGGGTCTTTGTCGCTGCGTCGATCACGTAGCCTGTCACCTCCTTCATCTCATACTTTGGAGCAGGCTTGGCTGGCTGCACCTTGGCAGGGGCGTCTGTCTCTGCTTCCTGGGCAACGGCGCTTGCTGTACCTGTGAGCATCATGAGGCCGAGTCCTGCTCGAAGGATATTGATGTTTATATTATTTTTATTCATATAAGTTTGCTTTTTCGTTATGGTTGTCGTTTCACGTTACCATTTCTTCTCTTTCCTTACTCTTCCTTCAAGCCGTGCTTTGGCTTGAGGATGATGGCGTTGATCCAGATCTCGCGTGTGTAGCTGCTTTTCTCCTTTGTGGTGAAGTTGCTCTTGATCTGGAGCACTGGGTAGGCGTTCTGAAGGCCTGAGTAGCACACTGGGAAGTTGAAGTCCTTGGCGAGAAGCACTGTGTCGGTGAGGCAGTACTTGCCTGTCTCGTCGTAGCTTGGTGCCTTGTTGACGAAGTAGTTGGTGTTGTAGATCGACTTCTCGTCAGCGCCGATGGCGTCTTCTGAAGGGTTCTTCATTGCCTCGTTCTCGATGCGCTTGTCTGGTGTGTCGTAGGAGATGTAGGCGCGGAACTTGTTCTGAAGCTTGTCCTGTGTGTTGTATGAGATGACTGCGTAGATGTCGTATGCGCATGAGAGCACGTTCTTGAGCTGGAAGAATGATCCAGGGTGGGAAGTGGCTGTCTTTGCGCCCATCACGAAATTGGTGATTTGGATTGGCTCGCTGAGCGATTTGCCGTCGAGGTCGCTTCTGTATGTGCGTGTCTGAGTGCTTGATACGCACTGGTTGTCGTCAGACTCGTGGATCATGATTGGAGCCATGTCGCGGTTTGGCGCGTAGGATGTGGCTGGGAGCGGGAACTCGTCCACGACGTAAGCGATGCCGTTGCTGAGCTCGATTGGATCGCCCTTGCCGTAGAGGGTGCTGAAGTCAGCCTCGATGGTGTTGGTCTTGTTGGTGCCGTTGAGCGTGCCTGGTCTCTTGAGCTTGAGGCCAGATGTGGTCTCGATGGAGTCGGCTTTAGCCACTTCCTGGCGAGTGGTGATTGGCACGCGCTCGTACTGCCAGTTGGCGTTGAAGACGAGGTTCTGGCAGATGGCGTTCTTGCTGCGCAGGTTGACGAGCGAGTCGAGCTCTGCGTCGGTGTACTTTGTCTCCATGCCGGCGATGGTGGTGTCGGCGCCTTGCTCTGTTTGGGTGTTGATGTCCTGCTTGTACGACTTCTTGTAGTTGAAGTAGGACTTTGTCTGAGCAAGTGTCTTCACCCATGCGTTGTTGTCAGGGATGATCATCACATAGTTGCTGTCCTCGCGGTTGAGGTGTGCGTCGAGGAAGTTGCGAGTGTACTCGTTGTTGATGTATGTGACGGAGTCAACCCATGTCACCTTGCCGTTGATGGTTGGGCCCTGAGTGCTGGCTAACTCGTTGAACTCGGTCTTCTGGAAACGCTTGATGAACGTGTTGATGGAGTCGAGGTCGGGACGGGATGCGAGGAACTCGTAGAGGTTTGGCTGGTAAGCCACTTGGCCGCTTGTGATGTGGAGCACGCCGTTGGATGAGCCTACGTTTGGAGTGGTGATCTTCTGGCTCTTGATGGTGCCGCGGTCGTAGTTGATCCATGCTGCCTTGTCGTTGAAGAGCTCGACCTTGAGTGAGTCGGAGCCGTTGAGGAGGTTGGCAAAGCGGGTCATGTTGTTGCGGATGAGCTCGACCTCCACCTTGTAGATGCTGTCGCGCACGCCGCTCTGGAGGAGCGACTTGTAGTATGCGTAGTTGAATGTGCCGTTGGCTGGTGCCCATACGGTGAATGTTTGCTCGCCGTTGAAGAGGTCAGCGTATGTCTCAGGAGTGGTCTTCTCTTCGGTTGTGGAGTAGTTCACGCTCTTGAGGATGTCGGCATACTCAGACAGGTTCTGGTTGCTCTGGATGTTCTGCCAAATGGATTTTGTGGCGAGGACATCTGAAGACACGTCGAAGTGGTCGTCTGAGCAGGCTGTGATGCCAGCGGCGAGTGCCGCTGTCATCATTGCGCCTGATAACCATTTTGTATATCTGTTTTGTTTCATTGTCTTTGTTGTTTTCTATTCAATTATAGTTGCCAAGGACGTTTCCGATGGGGAAAGACATGGCAATTATAGTTATTATAGTTTTTTTACCACTTGTCCTCAGCTTCGTCGCCTGCGTAGATAGACTTAGGAACGAACTCAAGGTAGTCGAAGAAGAACTCGAATGCTGTGCCGTTGAGCACTGACTTGAAGCGGATGTAGTATGTCTCGCCTGCCTCGAGCTGGCCTGTGTAGATGATCTTGCGGAGGCAGCGGTGGTCAACGTCGCGACCTGTTGCATCGCCGATCTGCATGTACTTAGGAGCCTTCATGTAGCCGAGGTTGCGCATGTTCTTGTCTGCCTCGTTGATGGCGTCTTCATCGCCAAGGTCAGAGTCTTTCTTCCATCCTGTGGTTGTGGTTGGGATGGCACTCTCGCGGAGGTCGAGCGGAATGCCGATGGCTGGGAGGTTGCGCCAGTTCTTGCCGAAGTAGATCTGTGCCATACCGCGGTTGTTGTTCGAGTTGATGCCGTAGCGGATCTCGTATGTGCCTGTGTATGGCACTGGAGGGAGCTTCATGGTGAAGTCAACTGCGCCGCGGATGTTGAACTCGTCAATCTGGTAGTTCATCCATGAGCCTGCGCCGCCAGAGTAGCCCTGGTTAGGGAGGTAGATGAACTCGGTCTCCTTGGTCATGTCAACGAGGTTGTCGAGGTAGTCGAGGTTGAAGTACCAGTAGCCTGAGCCGCAGTCCTCAGACTTGCGGTTCTGACGGATGTTGTTGGTCAGGAACTCAGGGAACATGGATGTGATGTCGTAGCGCATGCGCTCGTTGAGCACCTTGTTTGGCACGTCGGCGTTCCACACGAGCATGTCTTCGATAGGGTAGTAGTGGCCGTTGTATGTGTCGTTGTCGAAGTCGCCGTTAGTGGCATTGATCTTGATGCCAGGGATGGTGATCTCCGATGGACGCTCGCGGTAGGTGGATGCGAGGTTGTACACCGACTTGCGGTTGATGCGCTTCTCGCCGCCGCGGAGGCCTGTGATCTTCATGCTGCGGCGCTGCTTGCCCATTGTCTCCCAGTATTCCCATACGTTGACGTAGAATGTCTCGGAGAGCTTGTCCTTCTGCTGCGACATTGTGGCTGCGGAGCGGCCGTACTCGTTGGCGTATGTCACCATGTTGTTGTAGGTGAGATCCTCTGGGAGGAGGTGGTAGCTCACGAACTGGTTGATGGCGTTGTCCTCGCTCTCGTAGTCAGTGCCCCAGCTTGTCTCGTCGCCGTAGTATGCGTGTGACTTGAGCCACTCGTTGAGGGAGTTGATGTCGGTGATGCCGTTTGCCTCGAACACAGAGTCTGTCTCGACGAATGCGGTGTACTTGATGTAGCGGTGCTCAGGGTACTTGCCTGTCCATCCGTTGAATGTGTAGCTTGTGCCGCGGATGTCGTCGTAGGTCTCTTCCCACCACTCGTCCTTGCACTTGTTGAGCTTCTTGTCCCAGCCTGTGAGGGTGAGGAGCTTGCCGAAGAACTGAGTGTTCTCGGTGATGATGATCACGTCGGCGATGCCAGCGTTGGATGGCGCGAGCACGCGGTCGATGGTGTGGATGTAGCCATTCTCTACCTCGATGTCGCCCTCGATGATCTTGGACTTGACATTGACGTATGTGATGGTGTTGTTGTCTGCGTCAACGCCGTAGGAGATGCTGACGTAGCGGTCGTTCATGTTGGTTGAGCTCAATGGGCCTTCGCTGAAGCTTGTTGTTGGGAAGGCTTCGTCGTTGCCGTTCTCAATGAGGGTGTTGAACACGATGTCCTGAGCCACTGAGTCTGGCACTTGGTTGATGTCTGTCGAGCTTACCTGTGGCTCCTCGAGGTGGAGGAGGGAGTCGAGGTAGATGGCGATAGCCTCATTGGTTGGCGCAAAGCAGGTGTAGTTGCCGCGCGCTGCAAGAAGCTCCTTCATGGTCGATGCCGACTTCTTGCTTGGGTGCACTCTGCCGAGCAGGGTGAGGTAGCTGCTGAATGTCTCTGGATTGTTCTCGAAGTGGTCGATCATCATCTCGCCGGTGAAGGTGTAGAGGTCGCTCTCGTCGATGTTCTCCGAACAACTGTTCAGCGTCACTGTGGCTGCAGCGAGCATCATTAGTCCTGTGCCACAATATTTATATATTTTATTCAGTACTTTCATAATTGTTCTAATTACAAGTTATCTGTCTGTGAAGAACTCTGGTTCACTGACCATACACCGTTCTGATAGAGCAGGTTGTTGTTCTTGATCTCGTTGTTGTAAACAGGAGAGAACAGTGATTGGATGTCAGCAAGCTTTGCCTCTACAGCCTTGCGGTTGCTTGAGTACTTGCGAGTGAGCAGACGGAGCATTGCCTGTGTGTTGCCGCGGCGCTGTGCGTAGCGGACGAGGTCGAACCAGCGCTTGCCCTCGCCCATGAACTCGCGCTGACGCTCAGACATGACGAGTGTCTCGATGCCTTCAGGAGTGTTGAAGGTGTTGAAGTCGAGCGAGTCGTTGGCGGCAGTGTTGTTGGTTGCCATGTATGCGAATGGGTTGGAGCGCTTGAACACGATGCGGCAGAGGTTGAATGCCTGGCTGAGGTTCTCTTCGTCAGAATAGAGCTGGCTCATTGCTTCTGCCTTCATCAGATAGACTTCGGAGAGGCGGTAAACAATCCAGTTGGTCTTGTACTGTCCGTCAGATGTGTAGGTCTGGTTGGTTGCAGTGACCTTGAGCTGGGTGTTTGAGTTGTCGCGCATCTCGTTGTAGTTGCCTGACGACTGCTGCACGCGGTTGTATATGCCCTTGCCTATGTCGAAGCTTGTCTGACCGTTCTTCTCGTAGCGGAGTGTCTCCCAGCGGCGGTAGTCGGTCTTGGTGAAGATGTATGAAGGACTGAGCGTGTTAGGGCTTGACTCTACGAGCTCGCACACGGCTGTTGCGCCTGTGAGCTGGCCTGTCTTTCTGTCCTTGGTGTTGTAGAACAGGTTGGAGAGCATGCCGTTGCCGTATGTTGTGCCTTCCACCTGGAGCTCGAAGATTGACTCCTCAGAGTTGCCTGTGCCGAACGTGTAGTAGTATGCGCCAGTCTTGTTGAGGTATGGCTTTGCTACTGCTGAGCCTGTGGCTGCGGCGCTGAGGTTGGCGATGAGGAGATCCTCGTCGTCGAGCTCTATCTTGCCGCCGCCGATGTTGAGTCCAGACTTGTTGATAGTCTCGATCTTGTCAGCCTTGATCATGTCGATGACATTGTCACAGAGGGTGATGCACTTCTGATAGTCTGCCTCGGCAGTAGTGGAGTAGGTCTCTCTTCTCACTGCGCCTTCATGAAGCTCGCCAGCGTAGTTGCGAGAGAAGCCGAGCTTGACGAATGGGTGGCAGTTGCCAGCCTTGTAGCTTGCGCGCCAGAGGTACACGTCGGCAAGGAGGGTATAGACTGCCTTCTTGGTGATGCGGCCCTTGTTGAGCACGTCGTTGCCGTAGTCGGTCATTGCCTGGTCCTTCACAGCCTCGAGGTCGGCGATGATGTTGTCGAGCACTTCGAGCTGGGTGCTCTGTGGGAGTCGGAGCTCCTGGCTGTCGTTGTTGTAGTCTTCTGTCACGTAAGGTATCTCGCCGAAGGTGCGCACGAGCCAGAAGTGGCAGAATGCGCGGAGCGTGATTGCCTCAGCCTTGATAGGAGTCCAGTCGCCTTGCGAGAAGCTTTCGTCGCGCTCCACTACTTCTGGACCATGGGCGATGATCTTGTTGCAGTAGTTGATGGCGTTGTACACAGCTTCCCAGTTGAAGTTGTAGTATGTAGGCAAGAGGTTGGCATTCATGATGTTTGCCACCTGGCTTGACTTGCTCATTGTAGAGGAAATGTCGAAGTTGTCGGCACGCATCTCGCCCCACTGGATGTAGGAATTGAGCATGTCGTTGCTGACAAGTCGCTTGTAGCAAGCGTAAACGGAGTTGTTGAGGTCGTTCTTGTCCTGCCAGTACTCTTCCTCTACGATTGCAGATGATGGGGTGATGGTGAGGAAGTCTTCGCACGCTGCCAGAACTCCTGTGCTTGCCACCAATCCGCAAATTGCTATATGCTTAAATATCTTTTTCATAATTAGAATCCAATGTTTACACTGAGAGTGAATGATTTAGCGCGTGGAGTCTTAGAGTTGTCGTAGCAAACGCCCCATGCTCCGTAGGATACCTCAGGGTCTACGCCTGTGTACTTTGTGAGGCAGAAGAGGTTGTTGGCTGATGCGTTCACGCGGAGGCTCTTCAGGCCAAGGTTCTTAGCCACGTTGTTTGGCAGGCTGTAGCCGAGCTGCATGTACTGCAGGCGGAGGAAGTTGCCGTCCTCAACGAAGCGGTCGCTGGCGAGAGCGTTGTATGAAGCACCGATTCTCTGATTCATTGCGCGTGGGATTTCTGTGATGTCGCCGTTCTTGCGCCAGCGCCATGACACTGCCTGGCTCTGGTTGATGTTTGAACGCATTGTCTCGTTGTTCAGGCGCGCTGTGTTGGCAATCTTGTTGCCCCAGCGGTAGTTGAACGAGAGCTTGAGCGACCACTGGCCGTAGTTGAAGTTGAGACCGAAACCGCCATTCATCTTAGGGTTTGAGTTGCCGAGGTAAACGATGTCGAGCTCGTTGATCTGACCGTCGTTGTTGATGTCTTCGTAGATCACGTCGCCGCCCTTGAACTCGTAGTTGATGCCGCCGTAGTTGTAGTACATGTGGAGCGGATTGCCCTTTGAGTCGAAGAGCACGTTGCCGTCGCGGTCACGAGCCACTGGCACTGTTGCGTCCTCGCCGCGCTGTGCTGCGGCTGCGGCTGTGTTCTCGCCGTAGGTTGTGGCTGAAAGGTCGGTGTAGCCGCTATGCTCGTAGTCGTAGCGGTAAACGCCCTTGAACTTGAAGCCGTAGATTGAGCCTACTGCGTTGCCAACCTGGATGCGCTTGAGGTAGTCGCCAACACGGCCGTACTGGTACTCTGCGTTCATCGATGCGAGCACTGTTGCGTCCATGTCAGTGATTGTGTTGATGTTCTGAGCGATGTTGAATGATGCAGTCATTGAGAACTTGCCCTTCTTGAGGAACTTGCCTGTGTTGAGGTAGAGTTCCCAGCCCTCGTTCTGCAGACCGCCTACGTTGCGCCAAGCGAGCGAGCCGAAGCCTGTTGAGCCAGGGATGCCTACGCCTTTCATGAGGAGGTCGTCTGTCTGCTTCTTGTAGTAGTTGAAGTCGAACTGCAAGAGGTCGTTGAAGAGGTTGAGGTTAGCACCGAGGTTCCATGACCTTGTTGTCTCCCACTTGATGTCGGTGAGGCGGAGATCGTTTGGACGGATGGCTGTGTATTGGTTGTTGCCAGAGCCGTATGTGCCGTAGCTGCTATACTTATTATACATGAGGTACTCGTGCTCTGGCGCGCGGCCTACCTTACCCCAAGATGGGCGGAATGAGAGCAGCGAGACGATGTTGCCGAGGTGGAGCTTCTCGAAGAATGGCTCTTCGTTGATGTTCCAGCGTGCCGAGATGCCAGGGAATGTACCCCACTTGCGTCCTGCGCCGAAGCGTGTGTTGCCGTCGCGGCGAACTGTGGCGTCGATGGAGTAGCGACCGTCGAAGAATGCGATGTGCGCACTGCCGAGCACTGCCATGCTGCGCCATTCGCCTGTGCCAGATGTTGAGCTCTGGAGGTAAGCGTTGGCTGCCGATGAGTCCATGCCTGTTGGCACGCCGTTCTGGCCGATGTACTGAGTTGTGCTGTTGCCGGAAGTGAATTCGAACTGACCAAGGAAGCTCATGCTGATAAGCTCGTTCTCGAACTTAGGGATGAAGATGATCTTCTCGCGGTTGGTGAATGCGAGCGACTTGTACTCGTCGTTGGTTGTCTTGTTCACGCCGTTCTTCCAGTCGTCGGTGGTGAGCGCTGCAGGGAGGTAGGCGTTTTCCGACTTGTTGAACACGTCCATGTAAACCTCTGCGTTCAGGTTGAGCTGATGAGCGTCAGCGTCCTTGCCAAGAAGCTTGTACTGGAGGTTGAACTGTGGAGTGATGCGGTATGTTGACTGGTTGTTGAATGCAAGGTTTGCAATGGCAACTGGGTTGCCGTTAGCCTTCATGTCGGAGAGGTAGTAAGATGAGTTGTAGTTGCTTGCCGGTGCGTTCTGAGCTGCAGTAGGCAGCATTTTGTAGTAGTCGCCTGTTGGGTTGCCGAACTCGTCATACTCGTAGATGCTCATGTTTGGCATTGCGTTGTATGCCTTGCCGAGGATGGAAGTTGTTGAGCCGCCATCCCAGTTGCGGTGGTTGTCAGTGTATGTGAGCGCGAAGTTTGTAGAGAACTTGATGCGGTCAGACACGTCGTAGTCGAGCACGAGACGAGTGGAGAACTGGTCGAGGGACTGCTTGATGATTGTACCTGTCTGATGCTTGTAGCCGCCAGAGATGCGGAACTTAGCCTTCTCGCCACCGCCGCTGAGGGTGAGGAAGTAGTCGTGGCTCTGACCGAACTGGTTCACTGCATCTACCCAATCTGTGTTCTTGTTGAAATTGTTGTACTGCACTGGATAAGATGGGTCGTAGTTCAACTCCACCATGTCGGCAGTGGCTGTGTTCTGCTTAGGGTTGAAGTATGCCTCCTTGAGCATCATTGTGTAGCCGTCGCCATCGAGCATGTTGAGTCCTGATGGAGCCCATGAGCCAGAGAACTTGTAGGAGAAGTTGATGGCTGTCTTGCCTGCCACACCGCGGCGAGTGGTGATCTCGAGCACGCCGTTTGCACCGCGCACACCCCAGATGGCTGTTGCGGCAGCGTCCTTCAGTACCTTGATCTCCTTGATATCCTCAGTGTTGACAGAGAGAAGGGTAGCGAACTGCTCCTCGTTGTCCATGTCCTCGAAGTTGATGTTGGAAGCGCCGTCAGGAAGGTCGAAGATGTTGCCATCCACAACGATGAGTGGCTCTGCCGAACCGTTGATGGTGCTCACGCCACGCATACGCATTGATGAGCCTGCACCAAGGTTACCAGAGTTGGCAACGATGTCGAGACCTGCGATCTTGCCCTGGAGAGCCTCGTCTGCCGATGTGAATGAGAGACCTTCCACGTCGTCCATGCTCATGGTCTGAGTGGCAACTGAGATTTCCTTCACTGGGATTGACATGCCGTTGCTCTGTGTCTTAGGCTTTGCCTTCACGACAACCTCGGCGAGCTGGGTGTTTTCCTGAAGCTTGATGTTGAACTTCACTGTTGTGCCAATAACCTGAGACCAAGTCTTGTAGCCTACGTAGCTGACGACGAGCCTGTCCTTCTTGTTCTTGACCACCATTGAGAAGTTACCGTTGATGTCTGTCACTGCAGCTTCAACGATACGGTTGTTTGCGTCGCGCTCCACAACGTTTGCCATTGGCACGCCGCCCATGTCGTCATAGACGGTACCTGTGATGCGCTGAGCTATTGCTGAACTTACACAGAAGAACAGCACGAGAGTTGTGATGATGAATTTGATCTTGTTCATAATGTTCTATGTAAGTTTTTGTTATTTGAGTAATTGATATGCCTTGAGATATGCGCGTGCCTTTGCCTGGCTTGACCAGTCAGAGTCGTAGCGTCCGTTTGCGTATGTCTTGTAGTCGAGCACGCCATCTATGCCGTGAATCACTGCTGCGGAAGAAGAGATGAGAGTGTTCTCGTATGCGTTCTCCTTGCCGTTTGTGATGTAGTCGCGAACGATGATGTTCTTGTCGGAAGTGATGCTGCGAGTGTTGCCTGCGATGTCCTTCACCTTCACGTTGCCGTTGCCTTCGGATGATGCAGTCACCTTGCAGTAAACGCCAGTCTCGCTGTTGATGGTTGCTGTCTCATACTGTGTTGCCTTGTATGTTGGAGCGTCGGCGAAGACTGAGTTGTCCTGGAAGTGGTACTTCACGAAGTTGACGATCGCTGTGACCATAGCCTTTGCCTTCTCGTTGCGAGCGTCGAGCTCTGACTGAGTGAGGTCTGACTTCTCGTCGTCTTCGAGGTCAAGCTCGAGGAAGTCGCGCACGTCCTGCCATGTTGGGAGTCCCTTTGCCTGGGCTGCTTCGATGGCGCTGTTTGTTGGCACATAGACTGTGTAGCGGTAGTTGTTGAAGAAGCGCACGTTTGTGGCAGAAGAGATCTGAGCGTATGTGCCGTCCTCGCGCTGTCCGTAGCAAGGGAGGCCCTTGTTGTCAGTGAAGATGGTGTATTTGTTCTGATCTGTTGCCTTTGTGATGCCAATCTCCTTGAGCACGTCCATGTCTGTCTGGCAGAGCTCGAAGAACTTCTGGAAGTTAGGGTTGTTGTACATTGCGCTGTACACAGACTCCGTAGTTGGGATCATTGGCGTGTTGATCTCGTATGCATAGCCGTTACCGTTGCCGTTAGACTGTCTTGACTTGTCGTCGAAGCGGATGATCTTGCAAGCATCAGCCTGGTTGATCTGCCAGCCACCCTTCACGGTCATGCCGTTTGTGCGGTTGGATGCGTTGTCAACATACACTACGGAACCGTTCTTCGAGATGAAGTAGTGCTGGTTGCACTCCACGCCTGTCTCTGTCTCGTCAATGCCTGTGATGTCGGTATTGTCCTCGTGGATGATGGTGTGTGTCTCGAGCATGTCCTTCAAGCGGTTGCCATACACTGTTGCGCTCACTGTCTCGCGAGACATTGGCTGTGTCTTGTCGATTGCGACTTCTTTTGTTGCCAAGTCGTAAGTGCAGACGTATGTTGTGACTGTTGGCTCGTTCTTCACCTCGTTCCAGTAGTAGTTGAGTGCTCTGCCCTGAAGCTTTGAGCCTTCGAGCACTGGACGGTAGAATGACAGTGGGTCGATGTACCAGAAGTCATTGTCCTGAGGCACGAAGAAGCTGAAGCGTGAGCTCATGGCGAGGAGGTAGGCATAGTAGTTGGAGTTGATGCCTCCGAGCTGTGCTTGCTGCACTGCCCAGTTGAAGAGGCGCATGTCTGTTGCCACGTATGCTGGCGCGCTGACTGAAGCGTACTGCGCTGGCGTGATGACCTCGTCCATGAGGAAGATTGCGCCGTTGTTGGCAAACTTCACGTTCACGATGTTCTGGATGTGAGTCTCGTCGAGCATTGGATCCTGGGCATCGTTCTTGATTGTCTCGAACTTGCTTGGCACAGAACCGATGAACGACTCCTTCATCAGGTTGTTGATGAGTGCCTGGATCACATTGAGAGGAATCTGGTCGATTGCCTCGTAGATGAGGCTGAGGTCGTCTGTGTTTTCTGTTATCTTGCTCTGCAGGTCGTGAGCGTATGCCTCGATGAGGAAGCGACCGCCGCCGTTGTCAGAGAAGAAGTATTCGCGGAACTTCTCGTCAGTTGGTGCGAAGATGACGCCCATGTCCACTTCCTTGTTGGTGCGGGTGTCTGACTTGTATGTGTTCCATCCTGGGTCGAAGTTGAGGGCATAGTTGACCTTGTTGCCTGTTGGGTTGCCGAGTGGGTCAGTGCCTGCGTCGGATGACAGATCTGCGTCGGCCTGCGAGCGCTTGGAGAAGTATCTCTTCTCGAACACAGAATCCACCTCGTTGCCATGCAACAGGCGGTAGCGCTCTGTGAGGTTCTGGTTGTAGAATGGAGCTGAGAAGCGGTCGAGCATGTGGCTGAAGATCTTGGTATTGCTGTTCGTGCGCAATACCTCAGCCATATTCTGAGGAGTGAGGAGCACCTTGTCGAGCTTGTTCACGTAGCCGTTCTGGCAAGTGATGTCCTGCTCCAGCACCTTGCTGTCATATACGAATGCGTCGTTCTCGCCTCTTGACTGGCCCACCATGATCTGGAAGTCCTCGTTGGTGATGAACTTCTTCTGCATCTGTGCAGGGAGGAAGTGTGTCATCATCGGAGTTGTGGCATCGAGCGCAAGGTAGATGCCGTTACGCTCAGGCGAGCGGAAGCGTGCCCAGTAGTCCTTGTCGTCCTTGTTGTATGTCACTGGCAACTCGTCGGCTGTGAAGTGAGGGATAGAGTCGGTGATGTCTGACGCAGTCTCGCGGCGCAAGCATTGTCCCTTCTCTGGCTCATCGTTGTCGCCGGGACCAGCAGGAGTGCTCGACATCATTTCGAGCAAATAAGCGTTGTTGATCATTGCAGAGTTCAGAAGCAGCTTCTTCTGCGACTTTGACAGTTGCTCATAACTGCGAACTCCCCAAGGGTTTGACTGGTAGAAGGTTGCGAAGGCGTCATCGTCTGCCACGAAGAGTGTCTTCGAACCTGTACGAGCCAACACTTCCTTGTAGTCAAGATCGTCAATCAGTTTGACGAAGTTCTTGTAGTTGCCTTGGTCTTCGAGATACTCATAAATGCTTGAACCGAGCCAAGTTGGATTGGAATCATCCCACTTGTAGTCGTCTGAGCATGAATAAGTCGCTCCGCATACGGCAAAAAGGAAAAATGCTTTGGCTGCATAAGTTCCTAGTTTACAAAAGCGTTTGTTCATAAAGGTTTTGATATTGTTTATTATTGTAATATTCTATTTGTTTCTTTTTGGTTGTAACTCTCATCTCTGTGTTTCATTCCGGTCTTTATTTTCGTATTATAATAGTATAATGTGCAGGGCAAGCTCATAGCATGCCGCAGCGCATTCTGCCATTCAATTCAAAAACTTTTAACAAAGTTAATAGAAGTTAAGTAAAGCGCAAAGCGAGTAGGCTGATTGTTTATGCAATATTAACAATATTTAAACATAAAATCATTAAAACTGCTTAAAAATCCCCATTTGTAACTATTCAGGCCCATTATCTCCATACGGCTTTGCACCACCATGTGCATGGTGATGTAAAGTCGTCATGTAAGTTTGTAGCCTGTTTGATTTGTGTCTTTCTATTCTTCGTGAAACTCCGCCAACCTTTGTAAAGCA
>JAZRYI010000097.1:0-31829 GCA_045600665.1 Bacteroidaceae bacterium | reverse complement strand
CAAGCGCCATGTTAAGAAAAACCTTTGAGAAACAGAACAAAAACAAGAAAAAACATTATGGTTTTCCTTTTGTTTTCTTTTGTTTTTTTTGGTTTTTCTAATTGGCCGAAGGCATGAAAACAATTCATCGAACTCACGTTAAATACTAATCATAAAAGGTATTTACCTCCTACTTTCGCATTTACCGACCTCCTACACACCACTTGTACGTGCCGTTCGGCATATGGCGGTTTCGAACTTTCTCATCTCACAATGTGTGGCAAGTTGTTTTCAGCCATCCTTCGGACTAACGTCTCTCCTACCCTATTGTCGGATTCCGTCCTATCGTGATGAGTAGAGAAACTCCTTTCGGACATCTGACTACAAAAGAGTCTCAAAGGTAGCAGTCATTTACTATTGAACACTTACCCAAGACTTACCCTTTAGCATACACACTAATTATCTTATCAATCTGCCCTATGTAGTAGAATGGAACGTTGATGAGGCGGAATGGCTTGGAGTTTGGTGCAGGTGTCGTGATGTCTTGCACAGAGTAGACACCGCTCCAAAAGCGTACTGCCGTGACGTGGTGGTCGGCGTTATTCACATAAGCATGTAGCGACTTCAAATGGGAATTTGTTCCAGCCTTTACTTCAATAGGTATTACTTGGGAATTATGTTGCCACACAAAGTCTATTTCTGCTGTAGCACCTGTCTTGCCCCTCTCAAAACAAGGGGTTTCCTGCGTTTGTGTGTCCGCCATTCTCTTAGCTGAACAAGTAAATTTCTGTCGTACATACCTAAAGTGTTGTTAATTAGGGGCAAATGTACGAATATTTTCTAAAACATAGGCAACTTTTGGGTAAAATCTTTCTAAAACATAGGTAACTTTATGCCAAATTCTTTCTAAAACATAGGCAACTTTATGCCAAATTCTTTCTAAAACATAGGCAACTTTGGGTTAAAACCTTTCTAAAACATAGGCAGGTTAGCCCAATCTTCATAGTGTGGCTCAAGAAACGAGCCACCATTGGCAGCTTTCCAGTAGTTCTTATTTGGAGAGTATTATGTTTGACGCTATCCAAGCGCAGCCTCAACCCTATTTGTCAATTCAATATAATCCTGCACCGAAAGCTGTTCGGGACGCTTGGTGAATATCTCGTCGGCAAGCATTGGGTGGTCCTTGCCAAGAATCTGCTTCATGCCGTTGCGCATCATCTTGCGACGCATAGTGAACACTGTCTTCACAATGCGACGGAAGAGCTTCTCGTCGCAGCCAAGCGATGACTTGCTGTTGCGAGTGAGGCGGATCACGGCACTCTTCACCTTAGGCGGTGGATTGAACACGTTCTCATGCACGGTGAAAAGATACTCCACGTCATACCATGCCTGAATCAGCACGCTCAGCACTCCGTAGGTCTTGCTGCCTGGCGCTGCCGCCATGCGCTCTGCCACCTCCTTCTGTATCATGCCTGTGCAGCAAGGTATGATGTCCTTGTGCTCCACCATCTTGAAGAATATCTGACTTGAGATGTTGTATGGGTAATTGCCCGTCAGCACGAAAGGTCTGCCGTCAAACACCTTGGTCAAGTCCATCTTCAAGAAGTCTGCCTCGATGATGTTGTCGCCCAGCTCTGGGAAATGCTCATGAAGATATGGCACAGACTCAAAATCTATCTCTACGACCTTGAATTCCCTACCCTTTTTCAGTATGTATTGAGTCAGCACTCCCATGCCTGGTCCAACCTCAAGCACAGGAATTTCAGCACACGCATCCACTGTGTCAGCAATATCGCTTGCTACTTTGAGGTCGGTAAGGAAGTGTTGACCTAAAAATTTCTTTGGTTTTACGTTGTTCACAAACAAAAAATATGAATTATTAATTATGTTATCGAATTTTACTTCGCTTTCTATGAAAGAATTATGAATTATTCGTACCTTTGCAACTGATTTCGTCACCTTGCAAAAGGCGATACAAAGGTACGAAATAAATTGTGAATTATGAATTATGAATTTGTAAAAAAGACACTCAATATTGCTATTCCTTTCTTGCTTGGAGGCGCTATCTTGTGGTGGATGTACCGAGATTTCGACTTCAACAGCATGAAAGAAACCTTCCTGCATGGCATGAACTGGGGATGGATGCTGTTCTCGCTCGTGTTTGGAGTGACAGCTCAGATGTTTCGCGGCATACGCTGGAAGCAGACGCTCGAACCGATGGATGAGCACCCATCGATGATGAACTGCATACACGCTGTGTTCATATCCTACGCCTCCAGCCTCATCATTCCTCGCAGCGGAGAGCTGTCGCGCTGCGGAGTGCTGACCAAATATGACAAGGTGAACTTCTCGAAGGCACTCGGCACGGTGGTGACAGAGCGCATCATCGACTCGCTGCTCATTCTTGCCATCACAGCTGTGGTGATACTCTCGCAGGTGGCAATCTTCGACACATTCTTCGACCAGACAGGCGTGAGCCTCGAAGACACCCTCCGCGGCTTCACCACCACAGGATACATCGTCACCGCCATCTGCCTCGTCATCACCATTGCCTTCTTATGGTACGCTTTGCACCGCTTCACGTTCATGGCAAAGATACGCAAGATGGTGGACAACATGAAAGAAGGCATCATGTCGCTGCGTGGCGTGAAGAACAAATGGCTCTTCGCATTCTACACCATAGCCATCTGGCTCAGCTATTTCCTGCACTACTGGATCACGTTCCGCTGCTTCGACTTCACCGAGCAGCTCTCATTCACGGCTGCCATCGTCAGCTTCATCGTGGGCAGCATTTCTGTGATTGTGCCAACGCCAAACGGGGCAGGTCCGTGGCACTTTGCTGTGAAGACCATACTCATCCTCTATGGTCTTGCCGACACCGATGCGGTGACTTTCGTGCTCATCGTACACACTGTGCAGACTGCGCTCGTGCCATTGCTCGGCATCTTCTCGCTGATCTGTTTGGGGATGAAGGGGAAGTAGTATTTACTCTCTATTCAACAACTCATCCACCATGTCTTCTATATCCTTGACTGTCAAGCTACCGCTCTTCAACTGATTAATGGCTTCGACAAGAGTGGCAATAGAAAGTTCATTAGACAGAGTAAATGTGAGTGGTGTCTGAGGAGCATCAACTGTAGTAGAGATATAAGCACGGAATGGGGCAACGCTCACGCTATTGGCACTTGCCACCTTTCCCGCCTGAGCATCTGACATCTCATACAGATTATTACCGTCGGCATCCACGCTGGTATTCTCTACAGCACCTATGATAGTCCAGCCTTCGCATGTAGAATTGAACTTGTCTGCTGATGTCTTCTTCACCGTAATGTCTGTTCCTGTCACAGTGACAGAAGTCTTGCCTGCCTTGCACTTGAAAATGACTGGGAGATAAGCGCTTGCATTGCCCTCTACCGAAGGATCGATAGCCACAAGCTGAATCTTGCCACCTTCCACAGCTGCGATATGATAGAACGCTGCATCCTCATTCTCTGCATTCTGATGCTTGAATGGGAGAGTCATCATGCCATATTGCTCCTTTTCGCCAAGAGCACGAGTGTAAGTTGCTGTTGTGGCTACGAACTTATTGTCACTATAATATGGATGACCATCTGTGAGGCGGAAATCCTTGCAAGTAAGACCTGTAGAACCGTCAGCGAATGTAGTTTTCTTTCCGCAAACGATGTTCCAACCTTCAATCTTCTCAACAATATTTCGCTTAGCTTCAACCACAGCAATAGAGTTTGGATGCTCGTCAGAAGGATGCCACGACGTAGCGATAACCTCTGTAGCATCAGCACTCTCAGGATATACTGTGAACTTATAGTATGTCTCACTATCTTCCTTGATAGCGCCACAATTGTCGCAGCCAAGGAGATAAGTGCCGTTCGTCTGCTCTATATAGTTGTTTTTCGCGAATGTATGGTGGTCACAAGGCAAGGCAGCAGCGAGGGCAGCAAACTTCTTTGTGAGGTAAGCATCGCGCTGTGTGAGCCATTCTGTCATTGTGGTTATTGACATTGCCTGTTCTCCACTTATGCTCCATTTCGCTGCATTCCTTGCCCAAGATTCTGAAAGTTCGCTCTGGAGTGCAGCAATCTTAGCATTAAGCGCAGAGAGCATAGCATCGTGCGTTTCTTCCCAAAGGCTATTTACACCTATAGCGAACCATGGCTGCTGCCAGAGCTGAGAGAAGACGGTCTTCATAACATCGTATGCAGCATAGTTGGTCATGAGACCATCGTATGAACCTGCTGTATTGAGGTCAGCCATACTGATAGCAGGAGCTTCACCAGTATTTCCGAATGCTTTCTCACTATCCCAGATTACTCCGATATGCAGATTCTTGTCAGCAGCTGTTGCGCTTCGGTAAGCCTCAACAGAAGAGAATCCCTTATATACGCAGAGCATTTCCTGAGCAATGTACCACTGGATGAGCTGCTGCTTATCTACATTGTCTGCAAAGGCTGTATATTCACCTTCTGCATCCATTGAGAACACATTATTAAAATATGCAGTCATATCACTCTTGAGAGTGCTGTTCCATGCCGTAAGGTCATCCTTTGGATCAGGATTCTTAGGAATGATGTAAGGCATAGATGCTGTGCCTGCAATGAAGTATGCAGGCTTATCCTCGTTGTATTCACCTGCATCGTTGAAGCGAACATGCCAGTCAATATCCTTGTTGCCTCCGCTGACGAGTGCGCGTCCCTTTTCCACCTTTATGCGGTCAGTCACCTGGTATGTACCCATGTACTGGTCGTTCACATAGAGGTCAACAAACTGATAGCCTGGAGTGAAAGGCAGTCCGAGAGCGTCGCCCATCTCTTTTGCAAGAGCGTTGCGCATCATCGTTGGGTCGTCATCGTTGGCAAGGAGTACCCACTGCTTGAAAGAGCCCGAGCTGAGAAGCTGAGTCTTGGCACCGAACTTCAGACGGTAAGAGTCCTTGTTCTTGTCGCCAGAGCCCTGATACTGAACTTCAAGCGCAGAGCTTGTCCACTCTGCACCCTGAGCGAGCTTGTTCTCTGAGTCATACACCTGAATCGTTGCTGCTGACCAGTCATTGCCTACGGTTGCATCGAGGTAGATGGTTGGGAGGTTGGTGAGCTGGGCGCGAACAGCTGGGGGTTCTGGAGTGTCTGTTCCATTACCACCCTCAGGAACTCCTATATTATGAACTACAATTGTAACATCGCCAGTCGAGCCGCCATCATTTTGCAGTCTCCAAGCTATACCATTCTGTGCTACGGCAGCAATATCCTCAGCATTTGTAATGTTTATTGTATATGTATTCCAGTTGGAGCCAGATATTCCCTTTGCATTCCATTCAGAGCCGTTGTATCCATAGAATCCCCAAACATTTGTGGCAGTACCATTAGAACGCGTAAATGTCACTTCTATGCTGGTGGCGTTTGAGTTGAAAGCACTTGCAGGAATCTTGTAACCAGTATCAGTCACATTCAATTTTTCAAAAGTAGATGTTTCTGGTATTTCTACACTTCCGCTACCACCTCCGTCACCAGGTGTTGTTCCATCATTGAAATCATCGCCAGGAATAGAGTTGTCAACGATACCGTCACCACCGAGTTTGATATACTGCTCCTTAATTGCGTTTTGGAACCATGGAATATGCTGGTCGAGGTAGCCCTTTAACTGATTTATAGTAGCTTCTCGTGTACTGAAACTTTGTGACCAACTGGCACCAATTCCCCACAATGGGCGGTTTAGTTCTTCTGTCTGAGCTGTCAGTTCTGCCAACTCATCCACATTATCTTTTAGAGTTGTTACAAGTCCATTTGCAATCAAGGCATCAAGCTTGTCGTGAACCTTCTTGACAAACACAGGATCGAGCCACAATCTCTTTACGTATGAAGAGAAATAAGAACCTATTTGTTGGTCTTCTGAAAGTTTCAGTCCATTGTCTTCTTTATAGTTGCCGAAAGCAAGATCTTTATCCCATAGTGGACCGAACTTCAGTTTCTTGTCCAAGTCACGATACATCTTGACGGTCATGAAACCATCGTAATCGCCAGTTATGTTGATTCCAATATAGAAACCGACAAGTGTTTCTTCGTCCCAATACTTTCGCCAACCGTTTACAGGATCTTTGAAGGTGTCGAGGTCAAATGTTCCATTGTAAATGCAGAACAATTCATCAACAGGCTTGAACCAGTTTTCTATCTGAGTCTTGAGAGTGGCAATTTCTGCGTCTGTCTTTGGTTCTGGATTCTTTATTGACATCATGAGACTTTGAGCAGATGCACTTGGCTCTTCGACCATGTCACCACGTGCAGACTCAAGGAACCAACCTGTATCTTCGTTTACATTCACACGGTCGGCATCAGCCTCTACATGGTCAGTAATCTGGTATGTGCCACGATATTCGTCATTGATTACAACATCTGCAAACTTATATCCAGGCTTGAAAGGCATACAAACAAGTTCGCCTATCTTGTACGTCAGGGCATTGCGCACCATTGCAGGGTCAAGATAGTTGGCAAGCAAAGCCCAGTTGCGCTTGCTATATCCCTTACCGAGCATGTCGTGCTTCTGGCAGTTTGCGATAACATTGCCATCTGCATCCGTTATCTCTTTTGCAAACTTCAGACGATAAGGCTTCTTGTTTTCTCTTGCAGTAGAGTTACCTCGCACCTTTATCATAACGTTGTCCGTAAACTCGGTTAGTCCACCTTCAGTTTTATCTACTATCTGAATTGTAGCAGTATGGTACTCTTTCTTTTCGTCTAAAACAGAATTTATAGTTTGTCCTTCTGCGTCAGGCACAGTAATATAGATTGTTGGAACGTTTGTGATCTGGTCGCGATCCGCAATCTTTTGTGCAAGGGTTTTGTTTGAAGGCGGTGTGGTTGTGCCAGTGCCAGAACCTGTGCCTGTGCCTGTACCTGAGCCTGAGCCTGCATTAGGCTCTATGCCACTTGCTTCACTATTGTCATTAGCAGCGCCATCTTCCGTATCATAGTTGGTTACTATAACTTTGATACTACGTGCATCTGCATAAGAGACAGAAATACCTGAGTTTGATGCTATTTCCGATATAATATCACTTTGCGTAACAATAATAGTATAATATCTTTTGGACGCACTCAAAGTGAGGAGGTTTTTGTCAGAATTATAAGAATTCCAACGATCATAAGCAACAGTACCCCAGCTTAATGCCTCTTCGCCAAAATCAAAGAAAACCTTAATACTCTTTGCCGAACTATTAAAGTTTGTGTTTGTAATGTTGAAACTTCCTTCCGAATAAGTCAAGGTTACGTGTGTTCCTAATTCTGTCTGCGCCTTTACCGCAGTACTGAACACAAACAATGCCATCACAACGAGGCAAATATATTTGAAGATAATCTTTTTCATAAACCTATATTCAGCTGTTTTATATTTGAATAGTTGAAAGATGCTACAAATTTACGAATAGAAATTGGAAAATACAGCAACTTTTCGTGTTTTTTTAACAAGTATATTTTAATTCGACAAAGAGCTACAAAGCTTAACGAAAAATAAACTTCTAAAAAGCTATATTGTCGTTAGGATTTATGGCTTCAATTAACGCCCTTCGCAAGCGAAGTGTTGAACTGTAGATAATCACTCAAAACATACAACAACATATCCCATAAATAAATTGAAAGTTGGCATTGCTCAGTATCTTCCCGCTGGACACTCCGAAACGCAATAATAGTTATTTTTCAGAAAATGGTCAAACACCTAACATCAAGCGTGTAACTCATTGTAGATTAGTATGCTAATTATGTTAGGTGTTGTTCAAACACCTAACACAACACCTAACAAACACCTAACATAGACCTAACATGCACTTAGGGGAATAGGCTCTGTTGCGCTTCTTGACTGATTTTCCCACAGAGGCACAGAGTCACAGAGTTTTCCACAGAGTTTTTGCTATGCGGACAGAGGGAGATAACAGAGTGCCTTGGCGGCATTACTGACCTTTGCGAATGGCTCTGTGAGCACAATACGCAGTAGGCGTATCTCTGTGGCAAACATCAGCAATGCTCTGTGTCTCTGTGCCTCTGTGGGATGTTTTAAACATTAACGAATGCATTAAAAAATACGGTTTCGCCGTAATTTCATTACACCCTCAGCTGGCATAAAATAGCGGTTCGCCCGAAAGATTGTTACGGCTTCGGCTGTAAAAAAATTACGGAGAAATGCATGCATTCAAGAAATCTGTAGTTTGCAACATGCATTGGTTTTTGTACAATACGACAATTTTTGACAATTCTTTTAGATGGGAGCAAGTGTTTTTTAGCCAGGAAAACGCCAATCTTACCTGTTGGCTCGATGTTAGGTGTGTGTTAGGTCTATGTTAGGTGTTGTGTTAGGTGTTTGAGCAACACCTAACACAACTAATGCTTTGAAACAGTGTAAGTTGTGGACTTGATGTTAGGTGTTTGGCTAAAATTCAGAAAAACTTCTTTTTCTGAATTTTTCTGCGGTTTGAGTGGTAATACTTCTTTGTCATAATTATAGCAGTTGTAGTTATGTTGCAACATTGCGAGTGCAAAGGTACAACAGTTCTACAACTGCTACAATTTATATTTCAATGGATTCTTATATTTATCGAATGCTAACGATTACCATTCACCAAACTCAGTGTTCTCATCGCACTCATCGTAGAAGTCTCGCATTTTTGATGCTGCATCGTGAGAGCCATCGCCAATACCTGCCTTTATTGTGATACTTTCTGCGATCATGCTTTCCAAATTCAAATACACACACTTTGATTTTGGCTGTATATAATTCTTCTTCATATTATTCTTTTTAAGTTTTGAATTCAGTTACACAAGTTTATTGTCACAATTATTTGATGTAAACTTTCTTGCCATCAATGATGTTTACACCCTTCTGAGCCTTGTTCATCTTCACACCCATGATGCTGTAGATGTCTTCTGTAGAGAACTGATCAGTAATATCCTTAATACCAGTTTCGTCTTCGAGGTTCACTCTGATTGACTTAGCACCTGACACTTCACCTGCGATGTAAGCACGGAATGGACGAACTGAAGCACCATCATTATAGAAACAGCCATTAGAAGAGATGTAGTAACCTTCACCTTGTTCAAGATAATAATATTCGTATGTACCCACTAATCGTACACTGCCATAATCATTTTCTGATGGAGCACTGAGAGAAGGAGTTTCATCTTCAACATCGATTGTACCCTTGAAGATACATGGAGTGTTAGCTTCAACATATTCAACTTCTTCAAGAGTAATGCTCTCATTATCCATCTCTTTGATTCCATAAAGCTTAAGATCATCATTAGATGACAAGCTGAATGGCAATACAGTTGTACCAAAGTTCTCAGAAGAAGTACGAGTGTAGTATGAGTTACCACCCTTTTCGTTTACGAGAACATCTTCGAACTTAACACCCTCATCTACAGTAGCAGCAGTTACGTCTGCGATTGCAACGTTCTTCAAAGCTGTGCTGAATGCGCTTGCAGTAGCTTCATTATAGTTACCGTAGAGGATTGTTTCTTGAGCTGATGGCTGACCTACGATTACCGAAACATAATAATCAGGAAGTGTTTCTGTACTAATAGGATCTGCCTCATCGTTAGTAACGCTAACTTTAATATCTGTAAACTTAATTGTATAAACTCCATCAGCAACACTTGTCAAAGTAACAGGGATAGAAAGGAGATTTCCATTGCCTGGCTTAACAAGGTCTGATTCTGCATTTGTGAATGAAACAGCAGTACCACCTGTTGCCTTTACTGTCAACGTAGCATCAGAACCAGTATCGAAACGTTCCTTATTTACTGTAAGGTTGTAATTCTTACCACTCTTAGTTGTGAGCATACCTGTAGGATATACAATGTTGAAAGAAAGATTGTCAACATATCCTTCGTTAGCAAAGTTAACAGGGATAGACATTGAAGTTTCACCTGCTGCAACACATGTTGGAACAGCTTCGAATGCATAATCTCCACGCTGAGGCTCGAGAATAGCAGCCTTCTGAAGACTAATTTCACTAATGAAATCATCTACTTCATTATTATAAGATTGTGCAAAATCGAGATTATTAACCTTCACTTCAACATTACCAGCAGAAAGTGTGCTGACAGCATTGATAGCTACTGTAGCTGCCAAAACAGGAGTTTGTGCATTAATTGTGCCAACACTCGTATTAACCCAAAGCAAACGAACACAATTACCAAGTTCTGGGTGTGGAGTGAAAACCAATGAGTATCCATCAATTGTTGAAACACCAGATTCTGCGGTAAGTCCATCAGGAAGATATATATCACTCTGCAACGCACTTGCGATTGTATTCTCTGCTACAATATATACATTAATATCTGTTGTTGCACCTATCTGAACAGTGCCCTCAACGTATGTGCCATTTTTCAGGTCACTTGTGACTATAATGTCACCAGCAAAAACACTCATTGCACAGAGTGCTGCAATAAAAGCCGTTAATATTTTTTTCATCCTTACAAATTATTTTGCATATTTAATAACATTATCAACGTCAGTAGCTTTGAAAGCACCTTCAATACCTGTATTAGTGGCAAAGTGATCCAAACCATTTGAATTTCCTGTTGCTGTTGCGACGATGGCAGCATCAACATCAGAAGCATTAACCTTTGTATCTCTATTTATATCTCCCCAAAGTCTTGCAACATCTTCTGATGTCTTGCTGGCTTCAAGAGATGCTTCTGTTGCTTCTGAATTCACGAACGAACTTGAAGTTGTAATTTGCTTTTCGTCAAAAGCTGTTGCATTTTCAACTTTAAGCGTTACAGCGAGAAGCACATCGCCAGAATTACCGCCAATTTGCTTATTAGCAAAATTGTAGCCAACAATGTTGCACTTTGTGCCAATCTGGTTGAATGGAACTAGGAAATCTACGCTTTGTTCGTTAGATCCTCCTTTGTCAGAAAGATCAATTGTCTCTCCATTCTTCAAAGGCGCCATAGCCTTTACGCCTGTCACGGTTGTACCTTCTGGAAGATCCAACTGAAGAACAAAAGCTACGAAGTCAGGATTAGTGGAGTGGTTGAGGGATACTGCCAAGGTGCGAGTGGATGGGTCGCTCGCATTACTATAAGTAGCTGTAGAAACACTCTGTGCATTTGCTGTGCCTGCCAAAACGCATAGCAAAGATGCAAAAAACATTTTTATCTTCATATTTCTCTATAATTTTGTTGTCGAAAACAATATGTGTAGTCATTGCCGATTTCTTTGCATGGCAACACTATATTTGTTGTCAATGTCAGCGAAAAGGGCACTTACATACATAAATTTAAGTGCAAAGATAGTGATTTTCTTTTTTCTTTTATAAAGAAAAGACAAAGAAAACGACCATTATGCGTTTTTTTTGACGAAGCTGATTATTCTACATTCAAAAGAGCATCAATGATTGCAATTGCATCAGCAATATTCACCTGTCCGTCTTTGTTCATATCGCACACTCTGAGGTCAATTTCTTCTGCTGGCTTGGTGTTGCCAAGAACGATATTGATCAAGAGAACAGCATCGGCAATTGTGGTTTTGCCATCGCCATTGATGTCGCCTGTTGCTACGATGTCTTGTGCGATGTCGAATGTGAATGAGTTGCCACCCACATAGATAGCATGGCCGTCGGCTGTGGCAAGCACCACATTGGTGAGAGAAGGCTCATAGTCGCCCTGCTTCACGCCGTTCATGTCGATGACAAGAGTAGCTATCACACCGTCGTCGCCAACGAATGGAATGTTAGGGAAGCTAACACCTGTGGTGCGCCAGCGACCACCTTCGCCTGTGCCATGAGAGAACATTGGTGTTGCTTTGTTGACATCGATTCGTGCAGGATTTGCGCCGAAAGAAGATGCAGAGCATCCAGTTGGCAAGATGATGTCGCTCTGGAATGCACACACATTGCTGCCTTCCTTCAGGCGGAGCTTGAATGGAATTGTGAGGGTTGCATCAGAGATATTTACATCGTCAACATAGAGGCTATAGTCAGGGTCGTTTTCTGGCACGAACTTGTTGCCATTCACATAATTGACAGTGGCTGAGCAGTTGAGGAATGCGTTCTCGCCAATGTGTGAAGCCTTAGGAATGTCGAGAGTTGTGAGGCTTTGGTCGCCATCGAATGCAAAGCTCTCAATGTATTCAAGTCCTGTCAAGTCACCAACCTCTGTAAGGCTTGTACAGCCAGCCACAGCACGATGACCAAGGTAAGCACACTTGTTTGAAAGGTCGAGGCTCTTGAGGCTTATACAATCCCAGAACACGCCATGACCAAGTCCCAAAAGATGTGCCACGCTGCCCACTTCTTCAAGGTCGTTGCACGAGTCGAACACCCATTCGTCGAGAAGAGCGCAGTTGGAAAGGTCAACAGACTTGATTTTGCTGTTGCGGAATGCACCCCAGCCCATGCTGACTACGCCCGCTGTGCTGCCAACTGTTTCAATGCCACTATCTTCAAATGCTTGATTGCCAATCTGCTTCAATGCTGTGGTAAAGTTGAGCGATTTTAGGCTTGCTGTACCCTTAAATGCCTCTCTGCCAAGTGCTTCAACAGAAGAAACGTCGCCTACTGCTGTGAGATTCTCACAGCCAGAGAATGCAGCGTCTGCAATTTCTACACATTGGTCTGTAAGCTTAACAGTGGTCAAAGCTTTCAAATCAATGAATGCTCCAGCGCCAACGCCTTTGACGTTTGAAAGATCAAGGTTTGTAAGCTTATCGCATTCTCCGAATGACCCGTCGTTGATTCCTTCAAGGTATTCAAGATTGATAGAAGTAAGGCTTGAGTTGCCACGGAAAGCACCCCAACCAAGTGTTTTCACGCTTGGAGGAAGCTGAATTGTCTCAATATCATTCTTGCCTGCGAATGGCTCTCTGCCCTCAATCACTTCTGGCGCATTAGAGTTGTCGCCATTGATGTGACGAACATAGTATGTCTGGTTGTTAATCTTGACTGTTTCTGGCACCACAACATTCTTGGTGTAGTTCTTCATGTCAATGATTTGCACCTTATCCTCCATGCCTGTGTACCACAAACTATTTTCATGATCCCATGCAAGAGGGTATTCTGGATCAGGATTGTTAGGTTCAATTGGGTACATTGGCTCTACAGTCCACGTTACGCCGTTGGCATCGGTATAGTCGAATGATACTGAATGATCGTATTTGAAACCTGTGTAGATTTTGAGCTGATTCCATGTGCTATGCGCAGCGTATGCATCAGTCATGCTTGCTGGCAGGATGAGGAAGAGGTCGGATGTAGGGATTCCCTCAAACATATCTTCTGGAATATCTACAACGCTTTCCTCATTATATATAAATATGTGGTTCAACTGGTCGTCAGCGTAGATGGCATCCTTTCCGACAGAAGTGACTGATGCTGGAATGCCAAGGAAGTGCAAGTTGCTGCAATGTGCAAATGCACCCTCGCCAATGGCTGTGACAGGATAGAGCTCGCCCTCATGCACAATGGCATCAATCACCATGATGCTTGAAGGGTAGCTTGCCAATGATTCGTGTGTGCCATAGACTGTGGCTGTCTCGCTGTCGGCATTGATGGCATAAACCCATTCACGATTATTTATAGTGCAAGTGTAGAGCTGACCGCCCTGATCGAGATAGTGGAAACCGCCCCAGATGTCGGCAGACTTGTAAAGTGCTGCATCGGCGTTTTCAGGAAGGTGCAGAGTGATGGAACCCGTGTTCATGTTGTCGAAAGGAGAGCAGAGCAGCTGACCGTTCTCATCCGTTTCGCCATCGAAATTGCGAATCACCTCGCCAATATACACATCAGTAAGGTTGAAGCAGCTGCCGAGAGCAAAGCTTGAGAGGCTTTCGCAACCTGTGAGGTTGATGCTCTTGATCTGTGTGCCTTCGAGAGCACGGGAACCGATACTCTTGCAATTCTCTGTGAGCACAATCTCTTTGAGGTTTGTTTCGCGGAATACGGCAGCGCCAATAGATTTCAAGCTTGGTGCGTTTACATATTCTACCTGAGGATTGCCAAGGAAGCCGCTCCAGTCAGCATGAATCTCCTCAACATCTTCAAGGTGTACAATCTTAGTGTTGTCACCGAACAATCTGAAGCCGTCACGTTTTTCAAGATACTTCACTGCGTATGGCTTGTCGTCAATGTACATGTTCTGAGGAACAGATACTGCCTCAGGGCATTCAGTTGAGCCATAGACTGTAGCAATATAGCCGTTAGTGATGGCGTCGTCAAAAGTGTTGGTAGCAAATGTCCAAGTGATGCCTGTTTTTGGATCTGTCCATGTCATCTGTTCGCTTTCCACAAAGAACTGAAGGTTGTCCCAGTTGGAATTAGAGCGGTAAGCCTCCAGCAGGTTCTGAGGAATCTTGAATGTGGTAGAACCTTTCATCCATTCAGAGATAGAGCCTTCTACAACGTTTAATACGCTTTCAGCATTGTTGATGGTCACGTATTTGAGTTGTTCGTCACCTGCAAATGCGTCTTTGCCAATGGATGTGAGCTTAGATGGAAGGATGATGCGAGTGAGGTCTGAATAGCCAGCAAAAGCACGGCTGGCAATAGAGGTGACTGGCACAGGAATATATTCGAAATCATCACCATTTCTAACTTCGTAAGTTACTGTTTCTGGCACTTCAAGTGCAGTACCATCTGTAATAGTTGTTGTGCCCCAGATTGTAGCTTCTGTTTGATCTGCGTTGAGTGTGTACGCCCAATACGTCTCACCAATAAGTTGACGATAAATCTGTTCGTCTGAGTAGTTGAAATTCTGCCAAATGTTTGCAGACTTGTATGCTTCAAGTTGGTCTCCTGGCACTATAAGCTTTACAAGATTCGTATTGGTGCCGATGAATGGATTGAGGTCGTCACCAGTTTCTTCGTCCTTGTCAAAGACGGGAATAGTAGAGCTGAGTGTCATACTGTTGAGGTTGGAACAGCCTGCGAACGCGTTCTTACCAATGTGTGTACATGCAGGCAAACTGATCTCTGGCAACCTGCTGCCATAGAAAGCACCTTCGCAAATTGTTGTCACACCTGAGAGATCGCCAATATGTTCCAAGTTTTTTGTGCCACCAAAAGCATTGGTGCCAATATATTTGCATTTTTCTGACAGATAGACAAACTGAACAGGCGTATCGAAGAAAAAGCCATCTGGGATGCCTGTCAGACTATCTGCATGTATCTCATGGATATTTACACAACCGAAACAACTACTATAGTCTCCACGTAATTCTTCGACAGAGCCGAAGTCGATTTCTGTAACTTCAGTGCCAAAGATGCTTTTGTCCGCTGCTCTTTCTATTCGCTTGACAGGATAAGTTGTCTCGCCCACAGTCACTTCGCTTGGAACAACAACTTTGCCTGTGCAAGTGGTGGAAGCGTTGATTACGGCAAACGAGGTTTCTTCTTCAGCTTCGCCAATAGTCTCCACATAGAAAGACCAAGTGATGCCTTGGGAATCCGTCCATTCATGGATAGCAGGCTCTTCCTGTGCGCAAAGGCTCGTGGAGCTTGCCACAAAAAGGAAAAGCAAGAATGCAATTTGATTAATAAATTTTTTCATGATGATTGTGTTATAATTAGTACTTATATTCATATTACACTAGCAAAAGTACAGCATTTAGGCTCAAGGGGATTGGTTCCAATTGGTTCTTTTGCGGTATGGGCATGAAAAAAGTGCCTAACAAGCAATATAAGCACCAAAGGAAATGATTAACTTTGCACTCATTATGAAATTCGACAAACCTGAATATAATGAAATCCGCCGAATGGTGGAGGAGACGATAGGACACAAGATAGAGACGCCAAAGGACTTTGAGCTTTTGGCGCAACAGATATTCATAAGAACAAATGTGCTGCTGAGCGTGTCAACCTTGAAGCGCTTTTGGGGATATGTTGCCAAACAAGATGAAACAAGAGGTGAGATGCGCAAATCGACATTGAACACATTTGCCAACTATGTGGGATATGCAGATTGGGACACTTTCTGCCAAGATGGAATTGCTGACAGCAAAGCGGACAATAGCAATTTCTTTTATGGACAAAAGCATTTGGAGGTGGGCAACTTGTACCCAGGCGAGACATTAATAATAATGTGGAAGCCTAATAGAAGGATTACGGTGAGATATTCTGGCAATTATGTGTTTGTGGTAATTGCCAACGAGAACAGCAAACTGTCGGTAGGCGACACATTCAAATGCCACCTATTGGTGGAGCACCAGCCTCTGGTGGTTGTCGATTTGCTGCACGACAATTATCCTCCTTGCGGATACACATGCGGCAAGAAGGGCGGCATCTTGTTTCAGAAGATGGAATAGAAAATGGTTCACAAGTCAGGCTGGTCTGTCACATTCAGCATTTTCCAACCCTCAGCTTTCCTGTAGGCATCGGCAGAGCCACTTGGCACATGAAGCTTCACGTCTTTCAAGTTCTGGAAGATATTGGTGATGGGCAAAGGCTCGCTGCGGTCAACATAGACATCGGTGATGGAGTCGCATCCCCAGAACACGAAGTCGCCAATGCGAATGACGGACGAAGGGATGTGTATCTTTTTCAGGCGCTTGCAATCCCAGAACACTCCGCGCTCAATCGTGGTCAGTGTGGTCGGGAATGCTATACTATCAAGCAGCGCTCCACCGAAAGCGTCGCGTTTGAGCGACACAATGCCTTCGTGCAAACCGATAGTGTGAAGACTGCCACATCCACTGAAACAATAAGGCGGCACTTCTTTCATCGAGCGAGGGAAGTGGACTGAGCGCAGCCTATCACAGTTGCGCATGACAGAATCTCCCATTTCCACTATCCCATCGGGAAGATTGAGCGTGGCAAGCAAATCAGAATCGAGGAAGATGCTGTTTCCCATACTGCGAATTGTTTGCGGCAGCACAACGGCGACGAGATTATCACAATTGCGAAATGCGTCATCGCCTATACGCACTACTGTGTAAAGAGTCCCATTGTGATTTACTGTTTCTGGAATTGTAATATCTCCGTCGTAGGATGCTTCCTTGCCTCTATGCGTCACTTCAACAAATGCACTATCTTTCGATATGACGTTGTAGCAAATACCGTTCTCTTCAAAATCATAGTCGGTAAGGTGTACGCTCTTTGCGGCAGAATAGACATCGTCCATCCAATGATAGCGCACAGCCAGAGCCATGAGCGGAAGGAGCAGTAGCAGCGATGCTGCAAGCCAAGCGATTGGGCTTCGCTTCCCCACTCGCTCGAAGTCAGCACGCAATTCTGCCACAGATTGATAACGCTCATCAATAGGTTTCTTGCAGCGTGAAATGATGCTATGGTATTTCTTGCCCAGCTTCATGCTATCCATCACACAACCAATGCTATAGATGTCGTTGCGGAAATCAGGAACAGAGCATTCTTTCTGCTCGGGAGACATGTATCTTTCGGTGCCAGACGGCTGCTTGAGGAACGTGTAGATATCGCTATCAGACAAGCCGAAATCAATAATCTTCACATAGCCACTGCTGCCACCTACAATCATGATGTTGCTTGGTTTCAAGTCGCGATGCACTATTTGCTGCTTGTGGAAATACTCTACGGCATCCAAGATTTCGAGCACAATCCTTTGCTTGTCATGCATGGGCACGTCGCTGCTCATTGCTGCGTTCAGAGTGACGCCATTCACATACTCCATCACTATGCAGTTGCCAAGCCCATCCACATGGGTGAAGTCCTCTGCGGCTACTATGTTGGGATGGTGCAGCTTGGTCAGAATGTCATACTCTTTCATCAAGGCATCTATGTAGATGGGAGTATTCACGTATTCTGGCTTCAGTCCTTTCAGCATCCATCGCTTGCCATCACGCACGGCTGTTGCTAAAAAGCAGAATCCTGCTGAAGGTGTTACCTGAATGTCGGTAAAACCTTCATTGCGCGAGGGGAGATTGTCGTCAAAATCAAAGCTTGATGTGGACGTGTTGTCTTCCATGAATTTCTGCAGTGGATTGGGGGTAGGTATGCGAATTAATATAGATTGCAAAGATAGTGCTAAAATCTGGAATTGGGAAGGAAATGTGAGAATTTTGTGTGAATCATTGGGGGAAATCAGAAAAATGGATAACTTTGCAAAGGAATTGGGAGCGAGAGGATGAGAAAGCGAGAGGTTGAGGCGTCTTGGCAACATCCTGCAACTTGCCACGCAAGGTTTCTGCAAGCGATTCATAGACTATAAGGTGGACCCTTGCGGAAGACTGCGCGACCAAATGGAGATGGCGGCTCGCACAGTGCCGGCAAATATTGCGGAAGGTTCCTCGCGCCACCAGACAAGCTATGAGACGGAGATGCGATTGCTGGATGTTGCTCGTGCCAGCGTAAGTGAGTTGGAGGGTGATTTCCTCAATTGGCTCATGCGCAATGGGGCAGCAATGTGGCACACCAATGACTCACGCTACATGGAGGTGCGCAATTATCAGTTTCAAGATGCACCGGCACTCACACAGGATTATCTGGCAGAGATTAGCAAATACATCCTTGCTGAATACGCCCGCTTTGCCACTATGCTTCGCACGAACGATTCTATCCACTCTGCTTGCGTCATTATCGTGCTCTGTGAACGAGTGAAGCAGTTGCTCACTGCCCAGATAAACAAACGACTCGCCGACTTCAAAGACGAGGGTGGATTCACTGAGAACATGACCTTGGAACGAATCTCAGCTGTAAAGGAAAAGGCGAAAGCTGAAGGCGCACCATGCTGTCCAAAATGCGGCGCTCCTATGCGTCAACGCACCATAAAGAAAGGCATACACCAAGGTGACACTTTCTGGGGGTGCACAAATTACCCAAAGTGCGATGGTACGAGTAAGATTGGATAGTTTAATCCCTATGGGCAAACGGCACGAACAGAGTGACCGAAGTAGCGGTTGAAGCCATGCCAATCAAATCCCCCCGAATCAAAAGAAAGTGATACCGCTAGATTCGAGGAATCCAGATAAAGCGACGACGTCCAGTAGTAGCCGTAATCTATATCACCACCGAAATCCCATTCATAGTGATAGCCTGCAGCAGGGAGGAAAATGGAATTGCCGTTAGCCTTAGAAGTAACTTTGTAGCCATATATGTCATTCTGTGTTTCCCAAGTCCATTTGCAGTTGTCGCGAAGCTCGAGCAGTTCTTCGTATGTTGGCATACGCCAGTTACCACCCCAGTTTTTGTAGGCAGCGTCATCATCTGGTTCAAGTGTGGTTTTGTTATCACCAACAAAACCACTATTGTACCAAAATCCTTGAGTTTGTTCATCGGGAACTGTATATTTGGTTATTCCATTCCAATCGCCATTCGAGGTCCATTTGTAACTTTTCCAGCTATAACCATAATATTTGTCTGCCTTCCACTGACCACCATCTTTATCCATAGCATAATTTATAATATAGTATGGCTCTGTCTCGCCCCAAGCAAAGTAATCGCCATATTCTTCCGGAGTGGTTGCACCAATATTCATTGTTGCCCACTTCACACTCAAGCCGAGGTCAACATACTCATGTCCATTATATGGGTCAACAGAAGGCTCAGAAGGCTGTATTGACTGATTTCCCATTTTTTCTTCTACAGCTTTAAGTCTTGCATCAAGACGCTTAAGCAAATCATAAAGTCTCTCGCTATCAACCGTCACGCGCTCTATATTATCTGTTTTTCCAAGTATTCGGTTCACAGCAGAAGTAACATCTGCAATGGAAACTTCACCATTGCCATCAACATCATAATTAGATTTTGTTTTCACTTGAGCACCACAAACAACAAATGAAAGTAGGGCAAGAACTGTCAATATATTCTTTTTCATACTTATAATACTTTTATGTTAAGGTCTTTATTCTTTATAAACACAAAAAACTATTTACATACTGGGCGAACAGGATAGCCTGAGGAACGGAAGGTATTACTTTGGCTAGCATAGTAAGGATTGAATTGTAAATTAAATGCTGCCGGTGGCAAATCCAAGTAGAGTGAAGATGACCAGTAGCCACCAAATGCAGTCCCAGTTTGTTCTTTTTCATTATATCCATTCTCGTCGTAGGCACCAGCTGCAGGAAGAAATATGTGAGGATCTGAAATAGAATAATTACCCGCAGGATTGTATTGACTATCGCCAAAGTGCCCTACATCTTTTTCATCTTTCAACTTATAGACAATGTAGCCGTTTACAGACTTGTTATTATAGGATGTCACCCATTTCCAGTAGCAGTTATCAAGGAGTTCTTTGAACTCATCATTTGTAGGCATACGCCAATCGCCACCCCACTTCACATAAGCTGCATCATCCTCTGGATCAAGTATTGTCTTTAACGCATCTTCAGCAGTAGCCGTCTCGTCTTTGTATTGGGAATCCAAACTTCCTACATATTTTTTGAATTTAGTTTCTTCATGACTATTCGCATCTTGTGTCTGATAAGCCAAATTCCAAGTATATAGGCGTGAAAAATCTGTATGTGCCCAGGCAAAGTAGTGTCCATAATCATCTGTAGAATATAACTACAGGAAAGCGTATTTGCTATTATCAGGAGGCAAACGCTACTTTTTCGAATTAGAAATAAGAATTGAGAGAGTATTATGCAAATTAGTTGGGGTTCTTCCTTATTTCATCAGCTTTTTCTTTGCTGATTGATATAAATGATGTATATTTGCAACAATATTGAAATAACAATAAAAGATATACACAATGAATCCAATAGAAGAACTCTCACCAAAGTTGGTATGGAAGAATTTCTATGCCTTGACTCAGATTCCACGTCCATCAGGACACACAGAAAAAGTAGCTAACTTCCTTGTTGACTTCGCCAAGGCACATGGCGCTGAGGCTCGCATCGACGAGGCTGGCAACGTGATCATGACCAAGGGGGCAACTCCTGGCTACGAAGATCTTGAAACCGCAGTGCTCCAGGCTCACATGGACATGGTGCCACAGAAGACAAAGGATTCTGCCCACAACTTTGAGACAGATCCTCTCGACGTATATATTGATGGTGACTGGGTAACAGCTCGCAACACCACCCTCGGTGCCGACGACGGCATGGGCGTGGCTGCAGCTATGGCTGTGATTGAGGACGAGACAGTGGCTCACGGCCCTATCGAAGTGCTCATCACCAAAGATGAAGAGACTGGCATGTTTGGAGCATTCGGATTGAAGGCTGGCGAACTGCAGGGCAAGTATCTCCTCAACCTCGACTCGGAGGAAGAAGGCGAGATCACTATCGGCTGCGCTGGCGGCATGGACGTAGTGTGCAAGATGGAGTATCAGGAGATGAACGTAGATGCAGAGGATATGGTTGCATACAAGATTGCTATCAAGGGATTGCTGGGCGGTCACTCTGGTCTTGAAATCTGCAAGGGGCGCGCTAATGCCAACAAGCTCATGGCTCGCATCCTCTTCGCTGCAGTGAACACCAACATTGCTTGGCTCAGCAGCTGGCACGGCGGCAACATGCGCAATGCTATCCCACGCGATGGCGAGGCAGTAGTGCTCGTGCCAAAGAAGGCAGAGGCTGAGTTTATTGCTCTCGTGGAGAAATGCAAAGCAATCTTTGCAGCAGAATTTGCTGACATTGAGAAGGATGGCATCAACCTCACAGCAGAGCCATGCGCAATGCCAGAAAAGGTTATCCCACAGGAGATCATGGAGAACTTGATCAACGCTGTGATGGCAGCTCACGATGGCGTGCTTCGCTACACACCTTCTATGCCTGATCTTGTTGAGACTTCGAGCAACCTCGCCATCATCAACATCGAAGGCGGCAAGGCAGAAATCGACATCCTCGCTCGCTCATCGCAGGACAGCATGAAGCAGTTCCTCTGCAATGGTCTCGTAGCTTGCTTCTCTATGGCAGGTATGCAGGTCACTCTCGAAGGTGGATACAGCGGCTGGCAGCCAAACCCTAAGAGCGCCCTCGTTGCTTCAATGTCAGAGACATACGAGAAGAAGTTTGGCAAGAAGCCTGTTGTAAGCGCTTGTCATGCTGGACTTGAGTGCGGCATCATCGGCGTGAACTATCCAGAGATGGACATGGCAAGCTTTGGCCCTACTCTCGTCAGCCCTCACACACCAAGCGAGGCTTGCTATATCCCAAGCGTGGAGAAGTTCTACGACTTCGTGCTTGAGATTCTGAAGAACATTCCTAAGAAGAAATAAACACATCAGCCTATGGCACTAAACAAGAACAAAGACCTGAAGATGTTCTACAGCATCAGCGAAGTGGCTGAGATGCTGGGACTGAACGAAACACTCCTGCGCTACTGGGAGAAGGAATTTCCCAACATCAAGCCTAACAAGGTGGGCAGAGGCATTCGTCAGTACACCAAAGAGGACATCGAACAGGTGAAGATCGTTCGCCACTTGGTGAAGGAGCGTGGCATGACTCTGCAAGGCGCTCGCGATGCCATCAAGCGCGACAAGGGCAGAGGCGAAACCAACCGCAAGGTGGAAGTGATTGAACGCCTGAAAGCAATTCGCACAGAGTTGCAAGAAATAGGACAGAACCTTAACGGATTGGTGTGATTTTAGAGGTTAGAGGTTAGAGTTTTGAGGTTAGGGGTTAAAGGTTAGAGGTTAAAGAAATTTTTGTTTTGCTAATGATGCTAAGTCCATAAGGAATAGCCTGCCATTAACAATGTATAATTTCTTTAACCTTTAACCCCTAACCTCTAACCTCTAACCACTAACCTCTAACCCCTAACCTCAAACCTCTCACACTCTCGCAGCTTCCTTCACATCAGGAATTGCCTTCAAGCTTGCAAGGATATCCTTCACTTCGCCTGTGTCATGAACAAACATCTGGATGCGACATTCAAATATGCCATCGTTGCATTCAATTTCCAGTTTGCGGATATTCACTCCGTGCAACTGTGAGATCACCTGTGTTATCTCATGCAGCAAGCCAAGCTTATCTATTCCCTTGATATAAAGAGATATTGGGAATAGAATCATTCTGTTCATCTCCCAACGTGCAGCAAGCACTCGGTTGCCATGATTAGCCTTGAGTCGTTCCGCAGTTGGGCACTGCAACTTGTGAATCACGATGTGGCTATCATCATCAATGTATCCCATCACCGCATCGCCAGGGATAGGCTTGCAGCAATCGCAGAGCGCGTACTTATACTGAACATTGTCCTCTGTGAGCGACAATACTTGCTTTCTGTCTATCTTGCTGATGTCAACCTTTGCCTTCTCTTCCTTCTTGCCTGTGCGAGTGAGCGTGCGCTTGCCAAACGAGAAGAGTTTCTTCCAACCAGCAGTCTGCTCCTCTTTGTCCTTCAGCTTGTCTGCAGTCTCGGTGTTCAGTTTCACCTTGCCGTCAGCCACAGCCACAAACAGAGCCTCTGGCTTAACTATGTCAAACATGGTGCACAGCTTGTCCAGCACCAATGTGTCTTTCACTATATCATTCTCACGCAAGAACGCATCCAGCATGTCCTCACCCTTCTTGCGAGCCTCACGCTCCTCCTTGCGAAGGATGGAGAGAATCTTGGTGGTGGCCTTGGCAGTAGTTGCTATGTTGAGCCACGCACGAGTAGGATGCACCGACTTGGATGTCAGCACCTCCACCTGGTCACCACTGTTCAACTTGTGACTGATAGGCACAAGCTTATGGTTCACCTTCGCACCGATGCAATGACTGCCCACGAACGTATGGATTGTGAAAGCGAAGTCGAGTGCAGTGCTGCCAGCAGGCATGGTGCGAATCTCTCCCTTAGGCGTGAAGACGAATATCTCCGAAGCAAACAAGTTGAGCTTGATGGTGTCGAGGAAGTCCATGGCATCTGGCTGCGGATCGTCAAGAATCTCCTTGATGGTCGTGAGCCACTTGTCGAGCTCCAGTTCGGAAGCTGACTCCGTCTTGTCGCCTTCCTTATACTTCCAGTGAGCAGCAAAACCCTTCTCAGCAATCTCATCCATGCGGCGAGAGCGGATCTGCACCTCAATCCATTCACCCTTGTTGGACATGAATGTAGAGTGCAGAGCTTGGTAGCCATTAGCCTTCGGACGGCTAACCCAGTCGCGAAGGCGGTCTGGGTGCGACGTGTATATCTTGCAAAGCTTGACGTAAATGTCAAAACATTCGTTCAGTTCTTCCTTCATGCTGAGCGGTTCGAAAATCACACGCACAGCGAGTATGTCATACACTTCCTCAAATGGGATGTGCTTGTTCTGCATCTTGCGCCAGATACTGTATGGCGACTTGACACGCTGCTTGATAACATACTGCAAGCCGAGTCCGTCGAGCTGGGCACGTATAGGCGCCGTGAACTCATCAAACACAGTGTCACGTTCAGCCTTCGTAGCCTCCAGCTTTTTCTCAATGGATGAGTACTCCTCTGGATGCTCGTACTTGAAACTCAGGTCCTCCAATTCTGTCTTTATAGTATTGAGGCCAAGCCTATTGGCAAGCGGAGCATAAATATATAGCGTTTCGCCAGCAATCTTGTACTGCTTATTCACCGCTTGACTGCCCAGCGTGCGCATGTTGTGCAAGCGGTCAGCTATCTTGATAAGGATGACGCGTATGTCATCGCTCATAGTGAGCAGGAGTTTCTTGAAGTTCTCAGCTTGCGCCGAGGCATGCTCGCCAAATATGCCGCCCGAGATCTTGGTCAGTCCATCCACGATCTGCGCCACCTTCGGACCGAACATATTCTCAATATCCTCCACCGTGTAGTCCGTATCCTCCACTACATCGTGCAGCAGAGCCGAGCAGATGGAAGTAGAGCCAAGCCCAATCTCCGAGCACACGATCTGCGCCACAGCCAGTGGATGCATGATGTATGGCTCGCCCGACAGTCTCCTCACGCCTTTATGAGCGTGTTTTGCGAAGTTGAATGCCTTAGTGATGACATCCACCTTCTTGCGGTGCTTGCTGGCAAGATATGAGTCGATGAGGTGCTGAAAAGCATCATTCACCATTTTCTCTTCCAGTTCATCCTTAGGAAGCTGATCCTCCATAATTGTGTCCTCCATAATCCAAAAAATGAATAAACTACTTTACTCGAATCTTCTGACCAGGCTTGATCATATCGCCCTTGATGCCATTCAGCTTGCGGATGTTTGACACCGTAGTGCCATTGCGCTTTGCTATGGCAGAAAGCGAGTCGCCGCTCTTCACCGATACGCTAACGTTTCTTGCAGCACGAGTGTTGCGAGAGTTGCGTCCATTTCGTGAATTGCGTCCGTTGCGGCTGTTTCTGCTGGCATGACTGTTGCTATTGCTCGTCTGCAGCTCTGCTGATGCAGCCTCAACATCGTCCGTCACTGCACGGCGCACGCTCGACATGTCTGCGCTCACGACAAAATTGCCATATATGCTGTCCTCGCGCATCACAAACTCCTCCACTGCGCCTGCCGGCAGTCGGAGCGTGTAACTTGCAGGGATGATGTCTTTTCGGTACTGCGGATTGATGGCGCGCAACTCGTCGATGGTCACGCCACACTTGCTTGCAATCTGCGCGAAGCTTACCTCCTTCTGCACTATGATAGTGTCAGACTCAGCAGGCAGAGTCGCCTCGCGAGGAGTGATGCCATGCTCGCAGTAGTAGTTCATGATGTACGTAGCAGCTATAAACGCTGGCACGTATCCGCGCGTCTCGCGAGGCAAACGGCTGTACACTGTCCAGAAGTCTGATCCCTCCTCATTGCCCGAGCGAATGAGAGCCTTCTTCACATTGCCTTCGCCGCAGTTGTAGGCAGCAATGGCAAGTCCCCAGTCGCCAAACATGTCATACAGGTCGCTCAAGTAGTGGGCTGCAGCCTCGCTCGACTTGATCGGGTCGCGACGCTCATCCACAAGCGTGTTCACTTCCAGTCCGTATCGCTTACCTGTGGCAATCATGAATTGCCAGAGACCTGCAGCACCCACTCTCGAAGTAGCCGAAGGACGAAGCGCAGACTCAATCACTGGCAAGTATCTGAGTTCCAATGGCAAGCCATACTTCTCCAATGCCTCCTCGAAGATAGGATTGTAGAAGTTTGATGCGCCAAGCATCACCGACACCGAACCCTTCATCTTATTGCTATACATCTGTATGTACTTGCGAGTGACATCATTTAGAGGCATCTCTATCGTAGTTGGAATGCGAGACAAGCGGCTCACGAGCAACGAGTCGTCATACGATAGGTCGCGACTGTTAGGTGCCACCTCTGTCAGGTTTGCCTTGTTCGTATAGTCATTCATCAATTCATCCTCGCTGATGAGCATGCCTTCAGGCATGTCCACAGCTTCCATCTGAATTGTGTCCTCTGTCACCACCTCCTGCGCCATAGCGAAACCAGAGAGGAATAGCGAGAGACATGATATGATGATTTTCTTGTTCATTATATGTTATTATTTGTTTGTCTATTTATTATTCGTCGATCCGAGAATCGTGAGCCCGAAGAATCAAAACTTCATGAATACAGAATCTTGCAAAAAGATGAACTCAAGTACTCCAAAGCTCAAGGACGAAAAAACTCAGAAACTAAAACTGCACTGCAGCCCGTACGAGTTAGTGCTCAATCCCGATGCATGCATGGCCGAGAACCTGTCATTTATGATTGTCGGATGAACCTTCATTGACAGGTCGCTGCTGATGTCGAAGTCCGACAACTCAGCATCCACATACGCATCCACAATGGAGAGCGCATACACACCTATCATACAGAACATGCTCAAGTCGCGATAGCGTCGGTAGAAGTTCTTCTTGCGCTTGAACATCTCCTGCAGTCGCGACATGTTTCCTTTCACGTCATACCATTCAGGTATGAAGTTCATATAACTCTGCGTATTGTCGTCCTTGTCCATGATGTCGATATATGCCTGCGAGTAGTCGCGATACATCGTATTGTTCCATGTCATAGCATACATGCAACCCAGGAAACCGCCATACACCAATGGTATCTTCCAGTACTTGCGGTTGTACACCTGGCCGCCACCCGGGAACACGATAGCCATCCACAAAGCCTTCTTAGGATCAGGCACAAAGTTCTTCTTCAGCAACTCGCCGCCGCCCACCACAGTGAGCGAATCGCTCGTGAGCGACATGCTGAAATCTGGAGTGTCGGCAAGGATGGTGTCGAGCATAGCTTCTGCCACAACGCCCATCTTATGGTCCTCCATATTCACACCCTCACGCCGCAAGCGAGCCTGAGGTACAGGATCGTCCTCATTCACCTCCTGGGCATCAGCCACAGTGAAGAACGAGCAAGCCAGCACCAGCAAGCCAACAAAGCGATATAATAACTGATTGCGCATCAACGTAGTAATTGTTAATTCAAAAGACCAATAATTCTGCGGAGTTCCTCTGCATCCTTGAACGAAAATGTTACCTTGCCGCTGCCTTTGGCAGAGCAAGCAATCTTCACCTCAGTGCCAAGCTTCTGAGCAAATGTGCCACGCAAGCTCTCAAACTCATCGCTCAGCACATTCTTCTTCGCCTTCACCTTTGTAGGCGCGCTTGTCTCTCCACCCTCGTTGATGCTTTTGATGATATCCTCCACCTGACGCACTGAGTATCCCTTGTTCTGAATTTCCTTGAACAGCTTCACCTGGTCCTTAGGATCATCGAGAGCCAGCAGAGCGCGAGCGTGACCAGTGTCAATCTCATGGTTCTGGATTGCCACCTGCACTGGAGCAGGCAGTTTCAGCAGTCGGAGGTAGTTTGCCACCGTGGCACGCTTCTTGCCCACGCGGTCACTGAGCTTCTCCTGTGTCAAGTTGTACTCGTCTATCAGGTGCTGGTAGGCAAGCGCAATCTCAATCGAGTTGAGGTCCTGACGCTGAATATTTTCTATCAGCGCCATCTCCATCACATTCTCGTCGCTCGCCGTGCGGATGTAGGCAGGAATTGTAGTCAGTCCTGCTCTCTGCGAAGCGCGCCAGCGGCGCTCGCCAGCAATGATCTGGTAATGCCCGTTGTCCATCTCGCGCAGCGTGATAGGCTGAATAATGCCAATCTCTGCTATCGAGTCTGCCAGTTCCTGAAGAGCGTCCTCGTCAAACTCATGGCGAGGCTGATTGGGATTGCGCTCAATGAGGCTGATCTCAATCTCGTTTATGGTGGATGATCCCTCTGTGTGCACTTCCTCTGTAGAGATGAGGGCATCAAGTCCTCGTCCCAGTGCAGGACCAAATTTCTTTCTTACTGCCATTTTCCTTTATAAAATTAATGGTGAACTCAATTCTCTTCCCTCGCTGTGATCTCCTTTGCCAGAGCTATGTAATTCTTTGCACCGTTGGAAGTTGCATCATACAGGATGCAAGGAATGCCGTGGCTCGGAGCCTCCGACAGTTTCACGTTGCGCTGGATCACAGTCTTGAACACCAGTTCCTGGAAGTGTCTCTTCACTTCTTCGTATATCTGGTTTGCTAAGCGCAAGCGAGAGTCGAACATTGTGAGGAGGAAGCCTTCTATCTCAAGTCTAGTGTTGAGCTTCGACTTAATGATCTTGATGGTGTTCAGCAACTTGCTGATGCCCTCAAGCGCAAAGTACTCACACTGCACAGGTATGATGACCGAGTCGGCAGCAGTGAGCGAGTTGACTGTTATCACGCCCAGTGAAGGCGAACAGTCGATGAGTATGTAGTCATACTCTGCGCGCAGCGGATCAAGCACACGCTTCAGCACCGTCTCGCGCTTCTCAATGTTCAGCATCTCTATCTCCGCGCCCACCAGGTCGATGTGGCTCGGGATCACGTCCAGCCCCTCTATGTCTGTAGTATATACAGCCTCGTGTGGGTCGATGGCATTTACAATGCAGTCGTAGATGGAAGTGTCCACTTGCATTATATCCACACCAAGGCCAGAAGACGCATTTGCCTGTGGATCAGCATCCACAACCAGCACCTTCTTCTCCAGAGCAGCAAGGCTCGCAGCCAAGTTGATGGCTGTGGTTGTCTTGCCTACACCACCCTTCTGATTTGCCAAAGCTATAATTTTTCCCATATTCGTATTTTCTTTTTGGTATGTTCATTCAATTCTAACTGCAAAGTTAACACTTTTTCGTGGAACAATAGCAAAGAATCGCGTGGAACATTTATCGTTTTTACATTTTTTGTACAATAGCATGGAAAATCAGCGCACTTGTATGGCGTTTTTGCAAAAAGATTTAAAAAGTTTGGCGGAAAATTGGTCATTCGGAGGAAATGTTGTAATTTTGCAGTCGCTTTTGCATTTTCCGCAAACGAAGAATTACAAATTACACATTATATATAATATGAATATTACAATTGAAAACATTGACAAGGTCAATGCGGTGATCACAGCAGTGGTAGAGCCAGCAGACTATACAGAGAAGTATAACAAGGCACTCAAGGACGCAAAGAAGAAGATCAACATGCCAGGCTTCCGCCCAGGCATGGTGCCAACAAGCTTGGTGAAGAAGCAGTTCGGCATCTCTATCCTCGCAGAGGAAGTAAACAAGATCCTTCAGGATGGCCTCTTCGGCTACATCCGCGACAACAAGGTGAACATGCTCGGCGAGCCACTCCCAACTGAGGAGAACAACAGCGTTGAGCTCAAGGAGGGCGAGAGCTTCACATTCAAGTTCGACCTCGCTATCGCACCAGAGTTCAAGGTAGAGCTCTCGAAGGCAGACACAGTCAACTACTACCACGTAGAGGTATCTGACGAGATGGTAGAGAATCAGGTGAATATGTACCGTCAGCGTGGCGGCAGCTACGAGAAGGTTGAGTCATACGAAGACAACGACATGATCAAGGGTATCATCACTGAGCTCAATGCAGAGAACCCAGTCACTGCTGAGGATGTAGTGATGCTTCCTAAGTACTTCAAGAACGACGACCAGAAGGCACTCTTCGAAGGCGCAAAGACAAATGACGTAATCACTTTCAACCCTTCAGTTGCATACGACAACAACGAGGCTGAGCTCACTTCCCTCCTCAAGGTGGATAAGGCTGACGCACTCAACCACAAGGGTGAGTTTACATACCAGATCACAGAGATCACTCGCTTCGTGCAGGGTCCACTCGATCAGGAACTCTTCGACTCAGTGTTCCCAGGTGGTGAGGTTAATGACGAGACTGCATTCCGCGCTCGCATCAAGGAGTCTATCGCAGCTCAGTTCGCTAAGGACAGCGACTATAAGTTTGTAATTGACGCACGCAAGTACATCACTGACAAGGTTGGCAAGCTCGAATTCCCTGACGAGAAGCTCCGCAAGATTCTCCTCATCAACTCAAACGGCGACCAGTCGAAGGTTGACGCAAACTACGACAAGAGCATCGAGGAGCTCACTTGGCACCTCATCAAGGAGCAGCTCGTAGAGCAGAACGAGGTGAAGGTTGACGACAACGACGTGAAGGAGATGGCTAAGGAAGTGACAAAGATGCAGTTTGCTCAGTACGGCATGCTCAACATCCCTGAGGAATACCTTGAGAACGCAACTAAGGAGATGCTCAAGAAGCGCGAGACTGTGGACAACCTCATCGACCGTTGCATCGAACTCAAGCTTGGCACAGCCCTCAAGAGCACTGTCACTCTCAGCGAGAGCACTGTGTCAGCAGAAGAATTCAACAAGATGTTTGAATAATATCGTACAAAGCACGATTATAAACATTATTTAATAAAAAAAAAGCGGTAGGAATTTTTGTTCTTACCGCTTTTTTCATACCTTTGTCCCGCAAATGACAAAAGAAAGATATTATTATGATGAATGATTTTCAAAAGTATGCAACTAAGCATTTAGGAATGAGCAGTATGGTGCTCGACGACGTGGTAAAGGCACAGGCAGGATACCTCAACCCTTACATCCTTGAAGAAAGACAACTCAATGTAACTCAGCTTGACGTTTTCTCAAGACTGATGATGGATCGCATAATTTTCCTCGGCACAGAGGTGAACGACTATACAGCCAACGTGCTTCAGGCACAGATGCTCTACCTTGACAGCGTGGATAGCGGCAAGGACATCAGCATCTACATCAACTCACCAGGTGGCAGCGTGTATGCAGGTCTTGGCATCTACGACACAATGCAGTTCATCAACAGCGACGTGCAGACCATCTGCACAGGCATGGCTGCCAGCATGGCCGCTGTTCTGCTCGTGGCAGGCAAGGAAGGCAAGCGTTCTGCGCTCCCACACAGCCGCATCATGATTCATCAGCCAATGGGCGGCGCACAAGGTCAGGCAAGCGACATCGAAATCACTGCTCGCGAGATTCAGAAGCTGAAGAAGGAACTCTACACCATCATCAGCGACCACAGCCACCAGCCATTCGACAAGGTGTGGGCAGACAGCGACCGCGACTACTGGATGACAGCAGGCGAGGCAAAGGAATATGGAATGATAGACGAAGTGTTAACACGTAAGATTTAATGGCATCAAGAATAAAGAAATGCTCGTTCTGCGGCAGGCGAGACACTGATGTCCGTCTCCTCATCACAGGACTTGACGGATTCATCTGCGACGAATGCTCGCAGCAGGCATACGACATAATGAAGGAGACGCTGGCTCACGACGCAGGGCCAGCGCAGCCCCTTGACCTCCCAAAGCCAAAGGAGATAAAGGAGTACCTCGACAAGTACGTAATCGGTCAGGATGCTGCCAAGATTGCACTCTCGGTGGCTGTGTACAACCACTACAAGCGCATCAACGCTTCCACATCCAGCAAGGATGATGTGGAGATTGAAAAGTCCAACATCGTAATGGTGGGCAGCACAGGCACAGGCAAGACGCTCCTTGCTCGTACCATAGCCAAGCTCCTTTCCGTGCCATTCACCATCGTGGATGCCACAGTGCTCACTGAGGCAGGCTACGTGGGTGAGGACGTGGAGAGCCTCCTTGCCCGTCTGCTCCAGGCAGCCGACGGCGATGTGGAGAAAGCGCAGCGAGGCATAGTATTCATCGACGAGATAGACAAGATTGCCCG
>JAZRYI010000096.1:0-17504 GCA_045600665.1 Bacteroidaceae bacterium | reverse complement strand
TGGCGCACTCGTTCTCACGGTTGGTGACAGCGTTGCCTGTGGTGAGGTAGAGGACGCAAGACTTTTCGCAGAGAGCAGGGCAGATACGGCCTGTGAACTCAGGAAAATCGTTTGTCTTCTTCAGAATCTTATATGCTGTTTCCCATTCGCCACGATAGAGAGCATCGTTCCATTCTGGATCCTTGTTGCCGAGTGGACAAGCCCAGTGGCAGAATGGCACACCGCAATCCATACGGCGGCTTGCCTGCTCTTGGCGGTCTTTTGTGTTAAGTGTCTGTTCAACCTCTCCAAAGTCGTGGATACGGTCGTGTACAGGGCGATAACCTGCTTCTTTTCTTCCTATTGTTAAGAAAGCTTTTGGATTTCCCATTGTATTTAATTCATAATTCATAATTCATAATTCATAATTAGTAGCTACAACGCTTCTGTATTATGAAAAATGTATATGAATAGTCTATAATTCTGTTAGCAAATCTCTCAAATTCTTAACTCATAACCCATAATTGCCACACTAAGGTATTGTCTCTTGCCGCATGGCAATTATGAATTATGAATTGTGAATTATTAATTATTAATAGTCTCTCTGCATGTCTGCAATCTTCTGCTGAAGCTTCTGCATCTTCTCTTCCTCAAGCACTCGCTTGTATTCGATAGGAACAACCTGGATGAACTCCTCAACGTAGCGGTTCCAGTCGTCGAGCATCTTGCCTGCAAGAGCAGAGCCAGTGTAGAGATAATGCTTGCGAATGAGCTCCTTGAGTTCCTTGCGGTACGAAGCCTCTTCCACGAGGTTGATCTCCACCATGTCCATGTTGCAGAAGTAGTCGAAGTTGTGGTTCTTGTCCCAAACGTAAGCCACGCCGCCCGACATACCAGCAGCAAAGTTGCGTCCAGTCTCGCCAAGCACTACCACACGACCGCCAGTCATGTACTCACAGCAGTGGTCGCCAGCGCCTTCGATTACGGCTACAGCACCAGAGTTTCTCACGCCGAAGCGTTCACCTACACGGCCATTCACATAGAGCTCACCAGTTGTAGCACCATACAAACCAGTGTTGCCGGCAATGATGTTATCCTCAGCAATGAAGTCTGCATTAGCACGAGCAGGAGGAAGAATTGAGATGCGACCGCCAGAAAGACCCTTGCCAAAGTAGTCGTTTGTCTCGCCTTCGAGCTTAAGGTTCACGCCCTTAACGGCAAATGCGCCGAACGACTGACCCGCAGAACCCTTGAACTTAATATTGATTGTAGAATCAGGAAGACCTTCCTCGCCATACTTCTTAGCAATGATGCCCGAAAGCATTGTGCCAACAGCACGGTCAGTGTTCTTGATTGCAAAGTCGAGATTCACTTCTTCCTTCTCTTCGATAGCACGCTGAGCAGCCTTGATGATTTCCTCGTCCTTCACGCCCTCAACCTTAGAGAACTCGCCACGATCCCAGTAGAGAGGCTTGTCAGAATCCATCTGATGGAGAAGACGAGAGAAGTCGATAGTGCCTTGCTTTGTAGAAGGGTCAGCAGCCTTCACCTCGATGAGATCTGTGCGACCGATGATGTCCTTGAACTTCTTCACGCCAATCTCTGCCAGATATTCGCGCACCTGCTCAGCAAGGAAAGTGAAGTAGTTTACCACATAGTCAGACTTACCCATGAAGCGAGCACGGAGACGCTCATCCTGTGTAGCAACACCAACAGGACAAGTGTTTGTGTTACACTTTCTCATCATCACGCATCCGAGCACGATGAGTGGGAGAGTGCCGAACGCGAACTCATCAGCACCAAGCATTGCCATAGCCACAACGTCGCGAGCAGTCTTCAACTGACCGTCTGTCTGGAGACGAACCTGATTTCTCAAGCCATTCATCACGAGTGTCTGCTGAGTCTCTGCCAATCCGATTTCAGGACTGATACCAGCGAATCGCATAGAGCTTGCAGGCGAAGCGCCTGTGCCACCTTCAGCACCAGAGATGACAATCAAGTCAGCCTTAGCCTTAGCCACACCAGCAGCAATAGTACCTACACCACTTTCAGCAACCAACTTAACTGATACTGCAGCAGTTGGGTTGATGTTCTTCAAGTCGAAGATGAGCTGTGCAAGGTCCTCGATAGAATAGATATCGTGATGAGGTGGAGGAGAGATGAGCGAGATTCCAGGAATAGCGTTACGAGTCTTAGCGATGATTTTATTCACCTTGAATCCTGGCAACTGACCGCCTTCACCTGGCTTAGCGCCCTGAGCCACCTTGATCTGTATTTCCTCAGCGTTAACGAGGTATTCAGCAGTCACACCAAATCGTCCAGAAGCAATCTGCTTTGTCTTTGATGAAAGAGAAACACCATCCACCTCTGTGTGGTAGCGTTCGTTGTCCTCACCACCTTCACCAGTGTTAGAGCGAGCACCAAGCTTGTTCATTGCAAGCGCAAGAGCCTCGTGAGCCTCGATTGAGAGCGCACCGAACGACATAGCACCTGTAACGAAATGCTTCACAATGCTCTCCACTGGCTCAACCTCTTCCAGTGGCACAGAAGTAGCAGCCTTCTTGAATCCGAAGAAGTCGCGGATGAAGATTGGCTTCTCCTTCTCGTCCACCATCTTAGCCCACTCCTTGAACTTCTTGTATGATCCAAGGCGAGTTGCGATTTGGAGATTTGCGATTGTGTCTGGATTCCAAGCGTGGTCAATTCCATCCTTACGGTAGCTGAAGAGACCATTGTTAGGCAGGAACTCGTTGATTTCGGCTGGCTTGAATGCCTCTGCGTGAAGCTTTATAGCGTCGGCAGCAATGTCGCGAAGACCAATACCGCCAATAGTAGAAATTTCTGTTCCGAAGTAGCGACGGAGCAAATCCTCCGAGAGACCAATGCTCTCGAATATCTTTGCGCCACGGTAAGAGCGGATAGTCGAGATACCCATCTTCGACATGATTTTCTTCAAACCCTTATCCACAGCGTTGATGTAGTTCTTCTCTGCTGTGCCATACTCCTCCTGAATCTTATGGTTCTTCACAAGATTGTCAAGAACAGCAAATGTCATGTAAGGGCAAATAGCACTTGCACCATAGCCAAGGAGCAGGGCAGCGTGCATCACCTCACGAATCTCGCCGCTCTCAACGATGAGGGCAGTCTGCACGCGCTTCTGCACGTTGATGAGATAGTGGTGAACAGCGCTCACTGCGAGCAATGAAGGAATGGCAGCGTGAGTCTCGTCGATGTTACGGTCAGAGAGGATGATGTAGTTCACGCCCTCATCCACGCTCTGCTCAGCCTTCTTGCAGATGTCCTCGATAGCCTGGCGAAGACCGCTTGCGCCCTTGCTGATTTCAAACACAGTGTCAATCTTCTCTGTCTTGAAGCCCTTGTAGCGGATGTTGCAGAGAATGTCGAGCTGAGTGTTTGTGAGCACTGGCTGAGGCAGGCGCACCATCTTGCAGTTGCTCTCGTCAGGAGTGAGGATGTTTGTGCCCACAGCACCGATGTACTCTGTCAGCGACATCACAAGCTCCTCGCGGATAGGGTCGATGGCAGGGTTTGTCACCTGTGCAAACTGCTGACGGAAGTAGTTGAAGAATATCTGTGGCTTGTCGCTGATCACGGCAAGCGGAGTGTCGTTACCCATCGCTGCAACAGGCTCCTGACCGCCAGTACACATTGGCACAACAGTCTTGTCAATGTCTTCCTGGCCGAATCCGAAGCAGCGAAGCTTTCTCTCGTAGTTCTCCACCGAGTTCTCCACCTTGCGTCCGCTCTTCAGCTTCTCAAGCTGGATGCGGTTTGTAGAGAGCCACTGGCGATAAGGATGCTCTTTAGCAAGCTTCTCCTTGATTTCGCCATCGTAGTATATCTTGCCCTCCTGAGTATCGATGAGGAGAATCTTGCCTGGCTGCAAGCGTCCCTTGCTCTGCACCTCGCCAGGTTCGAAATCCATCACACCTACCTCGCTGGCAACCACCATCATGCCGCTCTTTGTTATAGTGTAGCGTGAAGGGCGCAGACCGTTTCTGTCGAGCATGCCGCCAGCAAAGCGTCCGTCGGAGAACATCAATGCTGCAGGACCGTCCCATGGCTCCATGAGGATAGAGTAGTACTCATAGAACGCCTTAAGGTCTTCCGAGATAGGGTTCTTGTCGTTGAACGACTCTGGCACGAGAATAGCCATTGCCTGTGGGAGTGAAAGACCACTCATCACGAGGAATTCAAACACATTGTCGAGCGAAGCAGAGTCGCTCATGTCCTCCTGCATGATAGGGCGAATCTCTTTGATGTCGCCAAGTGCAGGCGAAGAGAGCACGCTCTCGCGAGCCTTCATCCATCCGCGGTTGCCTCGCACGGTGTTGATCTCACCGTTGTGGCAGAGGAAGCGGAAAGGCTGAGCAAGCTTCCACTTAGGGAATGTGTTTGTAGAGAAACGGGAATGCACAAGCGCAAGACCGCTTGTGAAGTAGTTGTTGCTCAAGTCTGGGAAATAGCGGCGAAGCTGTCCCGATGTGAGCATGCCTTTGTATATAATGTCTTTGCTCGACAATGAGCAGATGTAGAAGTCCTCATTGTCAATGCGGTTTTCAATCTTCTTGCGTACCTTATATAATATACGCTCAAAATTATCCAGATTGTCCTCAGTCACGCCAGTCACGAAAATCTGCTTGATGTCTGGCTCCACATCGCGAGCGCCAACGCCAAGCACCTCTGGGCATGTAGGCACGTTTCTCAAGTGCATAAGGTTCAAGCCCTCGCGCTCTATCTCCTCAATCATGATAGAGAGAATGTCCGACTGGGCATCAACATCCTTAGGCAGGAAGATAAGGCCTGTGCCGTACTTTCCCTTCTCTGGCACAGGAATACCCTGAAGGAGAATAAACTCATGAGGAATCTGAAGCAAGATACCGGCGCCATCGCCAGTCTTGTCGCGTGTTTCAGCTCCGCGATGTTCCATGTTTTCAAGAACCTTCAATGCGTTGTCAACGAGTTCATGACTCTTGCCGCCGTGAATGTTTACCACCATTCCGACACCGCAGGCATCATGCTCGTTCTCTGCATTGTACAAACCAAGCTGTCTTTTTACCATTGCTTTCTAAATTTTATGTTGTGTTGTTAAACTTTGTGCTCAATACAATAAGAATAGCGCTTTGTCCATTCTCTCATCACTTTTTTACAGTGAAAATTATTGTGTTTGTTACTTTTCGGATGCAAAGTTATGCATTTTCTATCATTTGTCAATACAAAATTGTAAAAATCTTTCGTTTTGTAGCACATTTTGGCAAAAACACAACAAATTGTACAAATATCTCATCATTATTAACCATTTTTACACTCTCACGAATGCACTTGCACTCCAGACATGCAGCGATTGCCACTACAAGCCTCGATTGCGCAGCCATTGCCACATTATTGCAGCGCCATATCTAAAAATACCAAACATTAATTTGCATATCTCCATTTTTATTGCGAATTTTGCACATAGAAACAACGTGCATAGTTGTGCGTAAACGAAAAGTTGACAACATAACAGAATTGCAAATATGAATGCATTGATTTTTGCTGCCGGATTAGGCACTCGCTTGAAGCCCCTCACCGACTCCATGCCTAAAGCCATGGTGCCTGTGAATGGCAAACCGCTTGTTCAGATACTGATTGAGAAGCTCAAGAAGGCGGGAGTAGGGGAGATTGTGATAAATGTACATCATTTCGCCGACCAAATCATCGATTTCGTCACTGCGAACGAAGGATTTGGCGTGAAAGTGAAGTTCAGCGACGAAACCGACATGCTGCTCGAGACGGGAGGAGGACTGAAGAAGGCTGCAAGGCTCTTTTCCAACGACGACCCCATACTCGTGCACAACGTGGACATACTGAGCAATGCCAACCTGAACGGCTTGTACTCCGGCTCCGTCGGCACCACGATGCTCGTATCCGCAAGGCAGACACAGCGCTATCTGCTGTTTGACGACGACAATTGCTTGGTAGGGTGGACCAACATCGCCACAGGGCAGGTCAAGACGCCATTCGACCACCTCGATTTGGACAAGTGCCACCGGTTTGCCTACTCTGGCATTCAGGTGTTCTACCCTCAGCTGCTGCCACTCATGGACGGATGGGAAGGCAAATTCTCCATCATCGACTTCTATCTCTCCATTTGCCACCAGCACAGGATTTATGGAAAGTGTGACAGCGAATTGAGCCTTCTTGATGTTGGCAAACTTGATTCGATTGCGAAAGCAGAAGAATTTTTGAGCGATTAGTTTCATTATTCAAAACAATTGCTTACCTTTGCATTCAGAAGATATTTACTATATTCATACATATAAATAATTATATGCAACAGAAAATTATAATCTTGGACTTTGGTTCGCAAACCACTCAGCTCATCGGTCGCCGTGTGCGCGAGTTGAATATGTTCTGCGAAATCATGCCTTACAACAAGTTTCCAAAGGATGATCCTGATGTGATTGGCGTCATTCTTTCTGGATCTCCTCTCAGCGTGTACGCCGACGATGCGTTCCACATCGACTTTGACGAGATTCGCGGAAAGTACCCAATCCTCGGCATCTGCTACGGAGCGCAGCTCATGGCACACACCTTCGGCGGCAAGGTCGAGCCAGAAGGCACGAGAGAGTATGGACGCGCCAATCTTGAGTTTATGGAAGAAGGAAATCCTCTGCTTAAGGACTTTGCGCCAAACAGCCAGGTGTGGATGAGCCATGGCGACACCATCACCCAGCTTCCCGAAGGTTTCCGCGTGATTGCTTCCACCTCCACGGTCAAGTATGCTGCCTACGCTGCCAACGACGAGAAGATTTGGGGCGTGCAGTACCACCCAGAGGTGTTCCATTCCATCGACGGCACTCAGCTCCTCAAGAATTTCGTTGTTGACATCTGCGGCGGCAAGCAGGACTGGAGCCCTGCCATGTTTGTTGAGACCACAGTGAAGGAGCTCCGCGAGCAGGTAGGCGACGACAAGGTTATACTCGGTCTCTCTGGCGGCGTTGACTCATCAGTAGCGGCAGTGCTGCTCAACAAGGCTATAGGCAGCAATCTCACTTGCATCTTCGTCAACAATGGCTTGCTCCGCAAGAACGAGTTCACCGACGTGCTGCGCGACTATGAGTGCCTCGGGCTCAATGTTGTCGGAGTTGACGCATCGCAGAAGTTCTACTCAGAGCTTGCCGGCATCAGCGAGCCAGAGAAGAAGCGCAAGATTATAGGCAAGGGCTTCATCGACGTGTTTGAGGCAGAGGCAAAGAAGATTGAAGGCGCAAAGTGGCTCGCTCAGGGCACGATCTATCCCGACCGCATCGAGTCGCTCAACATAACAGGCAAGGTCATCAAGTCGCACCACAACGTAGGCGGTCTCCCAGAGAAAATGGGACTGAAGCTTTGCGAGCCATTGAAGTGGCTCTTCAAGGACGAGGTGCGCCGCGTAGGACGCAGCATGGGCATGCCAGAGCATCTCATCACTCGCCACCCATTCCCTGGCCCGGGCCTTGCAGTGAGAATCCTTGGCGACATCACCCCTGAGAAGGTGCGTGTCCTTCAGGATGCCGACGACATCTTCATCCAGGGACTTCGCAACTGGACAACAAAGCTGTCGGGCGAAGAGGCGCGCCTCGTGCTTCAGGCAGGCGTTCCTGCCGACATGAAGGACGGAGAAATCGAGGTTTCCCTCTACGACCAGATATGGCAAGCAGGAGCAATTCTCCTTTCCGACGTAAAGTCCGTAGGCGTTATGGGCGATGAGCGCACATACGAGAATCCAGTCGCTCTCCGCGCCGTCACTTCCGCCGACGCAATGACAGCAGACTGGGCTAAGCTTCCTTACGAGTTCCTTGCCGAGGTGAGCAACAAGATCATCCGCAACGTGAAGGGAGTCAACCGCGTATGCTACGACGTTTCGTCAAAACCGCCAGCAACCATCGAGTGGGAATAAAATAAAGAAAAAGAATAATAAAGAGAATAATTAGCTAAGACCATAATCCAGGCACTTTCCGTGTCTGAGGTTATGGTCTTAATCCGTTTGTCACAATGTCACAATGTCAATTTGTCATTTTGTCATTTTTTGCTTTTCGCCCTTTTCTTCTTCGTCGGGTCAGCCTTTCGCCACTTGTCTGCGTCCAGCTTTTCCACCCATCCATCCAGCTTCCATCGCGACACGATCTTCGCCACAGGCGAGAAGATGCCCAGTCTCTGGCAGCGAGTCATCACGTCCGTCTTGTCAAACTCCTCAGGCAACTCGTCATACAGCGACGCATTGTAGCGCACCTTCTGGGCAATCACCTTCCTTGCCTGGTCGTTCATCAGCTCGTTGTACTTCTCGCCATACAGCTTTAGCCTCTCCTGCAAATCCTTCTCCATGTAGGCAAGCACAAAATCCTTTATCACAGCCTTCTCCTTCTCGCCCACCTTTGCCCAGCAGCCGTAGCAAGCCAGGGCAAGCGAAGCGCCCATCACGGCTGTGCGGCGACGGAACGTGTCCATGGCATGGTTTCGCGCCAGCATCGCCTCGTTCAGCTTCCGCTTCTGCCATTGCTGCAAGTAGGGCCACAGCCATGTGAGGTCTATCTGCTGAAACTCCTTGAACGTGTATTTCCACTTTATCTGAGTGTCGAAATCCTTATCGTCCAGCAGCTCGGCATCCTCCACAGTGAAGTCTATCGCCTCCCTGTACGTGTTCTCATCCCACATCCTCACAGCGCTCTCAATCACTTCCATCTGCTTGGCATTCATCTTCTTGAACACAGGCATGTCGGCAAATTCCTGATTCTGTATCGGGCAGAACGAGAAGCGAGTGATCATGCCATTCTCCACATTCGGGAAGCAGCGTTCGAGCTGGCTCGGAGTGCCCGTCAGCAGAATGTTGTAGAACATCCTCACCGACCCCTTGAACGTGTTCGCGCTCTTGAAGTCCTGACCATACTCGCCATTGTCCCACGCTATGCGCAGCATGTCCGTCTTGTCGCCGCCAGCGGCCTTCGAGCCCTTCACGAACGTGTCCACCTCCTCGGCAAACGTGAACATGTGGTAGCCCTTGTTGTCCCTCATCTTCGACAGAAACTCCGGCTGAGAGTTGATAGCCTGCATGATGCGCTTGCTCACATGCGGATCATCCTTCGACGAATCGTCACCCTTCTTGTTCCTCAGATAGATAGCCTCCCTCATTCCAGCCACCACGTCGCGAGTCTTGGTCAGCTCAAACAGCTTCTCCATGTAAGGCATGCAGAACGACTTGCCGCTGCCAGCAGGCGCAAAGATTATGTTGAAGAAAGTCGTCGTCAGCAAATGGCCATCCATGTACGTAGAGCGCAAGTAGCTCGTCATCGTGCCCACGATAGGAGCAAGAGCAAACACAGCAGGCCATTTGAAATCCTGTGGAGCACAAGCCACGAATTCCTTAAATACTGGGGGGAGTTTCGTGGGCATGGGCACATCCGCGCCGCTATCCTCCGACTCCAGAATCCTCTTCGTCTCGGCTGTCAGCGGCACCTTTGCCTGATAATACCCATTGTCCTTCAGGAAGAAATAGAAATCCCTCGGAATCTTCTTCAGCGTCGTGTTCCTCGTTATGCCCTTGCATTGCTTCATGGTCTCGTCCGCAGGCAGCCCAAAGTCGGGGAGTATGGCATGAAGCACCCTCCATTCGTTGTTGGCTATCGAGCGGAAATCCGACACCATCCTGTTGTAGAAATTATGCCTCTCGCACATCTCCGGGCTACCAAACCTCTCCACATACTTCTCCGCAATCTCCGTCAGCAGAACCCCATGATACGTGGTCCGTCTCAGGTTCTCGTACTCTTCTTCAGCGGAAGCAACTGCGTCACCTTCATTCTCCACTTTGCCATCTCCTTTCGCACCACTTGCTGTTGCGCCAGATGCTTTCTTTTCATTCTCTCCTTCTTCATTGTATGCAGACTTAATTGGATTATGAGTTGGATTCGCCCACAGATTTGGCGAATAGAAAATAATATCATCCTTGCCCACCATGAACGACAGGCGCGACAAGTCCTTGCAAGCCGAATCGTAGTCGCCATGCCTGTCAAGTCTGAGTTCGCCCACCAGCCAGTCCATGTGCTCCTTCACAGTCGGGAAATCCTGCGTACACTTTGCCACGATACGGAGCCCCCGTCCCGATGGAGTGACATGCGCCAGAACTACTCCAAGCTCCTCACACCGAGATTCAATCTCCTCCTTGAACACCTTGCGAATATACAGACCTGCGTCCTGCATAGCGTCCCCTCCCTCTGTGGCAGGGCAGGCGAGGGGCTTTATGTGGTCAATGTCAATCATGAAATATTGCGTAGGCGTAAGCATCTCAGCCCTTCGTTCGCCATCAGCATTATATCCCACCCACATCACAGCAGGCAGCAAAGCCTTCCACCGTGAGTAAGCCTCCTTATCTCCATCGGCAAAGCAAGCCCTCGCCCTCTCAACGCTGTAGCTCACAGCCGTCTCATTCACCATCCGCTCAAGCACCTCCCTCGTCAGAGGCACAGCCTTCTTGTCCGTCACTCTTCTCAAATACTGAAACATAACTATTCTACTAATAATTAAAAATTTACACTATCGTTTCATTTCGATTTCAAACCAACAAAACTGAACGACCAAACGACCCTAAAAGATGCTGTTGATTTAACCATTCCGGTAGAATTTCAGTCATCCTAAAAAAGAAGAAGAGAGAAGAAGAAATATATGAATCTATTCTTAAGCGCAGCGTTTTTCTTTCTCTTTGGATGTCCGAAAAAAAACAATTATAATTTTTTGAGTTTATTTTTCGTTCAGCTTTGTCGGTCTTTGTCGAATTAAAAAACTGTCGTTCTCACATTACCTTTCACTTAAAATTATACGTCAGCAATTTAGCAATCACCACAGTCACAGCCTTAGTGAACAATTCCGAGATCACATCCCTGCCGCCCTTCGGCAGCGAGATCAGCACCTGCACCCGATTCTTCGATGTCTTGATGCTCCAGTTCTCTCCCTCGCACACCATCTTCGTCCCATTAGGATTAGTTCCCTTCTGTTCCGGCTGGCACTGAAACTCGCCATACTCATTCACCCAGAACGTGCCATGATACTTCTCGCCAGGCACCAATTGCAATTTCTGCTTTACCTTCATATCCTGCTAATTTAATTTGTTTATCGGCATCACTTTACCTTATCTCCTTATCGGTGCCAGAAAACGCGCCACCACATCCTGCACCTCATACGGCTTCCCCGTACTCTTTCCCACGCCCCTTCTCACGCCAAACGCAAGAAACACCGGGTAAGTCCTCTTCTCCGCCAGAGCCTTCTCCACCTCCTCACGATTGATTGGCTGGAAAGTAGTAGCCAGAATCTCATGATTCATTGGCTCCTGGTTCTGAAACTCCTCCACGAACCCTATCGTCACGTTCGTTCTCTCCCATTTGCCGTTTGGGTCCATCTGTGTCTCGCCCATCGACCTGATCTGTCCAATTATCTTCATAATCACCTTTCAGTTTTGCGCATCATCAAGGGGTCAGACCCCTTGATGATGCAGGTTAATACTATCATTGTCTCAACATTCGCGGCCACGATTTTGTTTTTGACGGTGCAAAGGTAGAGATTATTTTAAAAGGGAATTTTGGGAACTTAAAGGAAGCTTAAACTTCCTTTTGTGCAAAGATATAACTCGTTAGAAAGCAGCAATAAACGTGTAGATGCAAAAGACAAAGGGAACCTTGGAAGAATCCAAAGTTCCCTTGCCTTATCCTTTTGACAACAAGTTTAATTAAAAAATGCGTGGACTGTGTGTATCTGTGAAGACAATGTCAACAATATAAAGAGTTCGAGAATTGTACCAATACTTTATGATACACTTCTTCTTCGACACAAATACACGATACTGATGCCTTCCCTCATTAGCCATCAATCTGCCTATAGTAGGAGTCTCACATAGCGCATCAATATCGTCCATTATGTTTTTCATCATAGTGCGCGTGAAGGTATCATCTTTGTTTTCATGATACCACTGTGCCTGAGCGTTAAGTTTGTTATTCGCCCTTTTATTAAATGCGACTACAAGTTTCGCCATATCTCCATGTGCTTTGCAGATTCCTCTTCGCTGAGGTATCCTTCCTCGTCAAGGGAATCAAGATACGCAATTTCATCATCCTCCGATGCAAAGGATGGCGATTGCTCAGGCATTTCGTGCATATAGAAGCCATGGGATTTCAATTCCTCAAAATCCTCATCGGTTACAGACAGTTTGCGAGCAAACGCTTCTGCATCCTTTCTGCGCTCATCAACACTCTCTGCTACATTCATGATGCAGATTTCCCATCCCATGCCTTTCGATATTCGCTCTGCTGTGCAAATGTCAGACTCAGGGATCGTGAGTTGAATGGTTCTTGTAGCTACATTCATAATCTGTGATGTTTTTTAGTGTATGTGTGCAAAGTTACACGTTCTTTCTCATTCCACCAAACAATTCAGCCAAAAACTTCCTTTGCCACCTCTTTCACCACACGCTCCACGCTCTTGTCATACCACTTCAAGCAATGCTGCATATCCTTGCCTCTGGCACTATCGGACTCACAAGTCTCGTTCAGCATCTCGCATAGGGTTGAAATAGAAGCACTATACGCAGTCGTCACATTCTTCACATAGCCAATCACACAACATACAAACTTTTTGCTGAAATCCTTTGACTTCTCATTTCTTCCAGCCTTGAAGCAAGTCTCTTCTTTACTATAGCTCACATGAGTGAGCTCCTTACACCTACCAACAAGTTTCTGCCAAAACTCTGCACACTTTTCATCCTCCTCTTTATTGCCTGTATTGAGCTGTGCCACATAGTCAAGAACCGCCTGCGCATCGAAATCATACTTTATCTCCTCATCAGCTTTGACTGGATGCTGTTCTTTCGCCACTTCATATATTGGTGCATCTTTCTTTCTATCATCTCCGTTATTGACGACACAAAAAAGGTTTGTTTGAGATACGATAATAGCCATTTATCTAACTATTTTCCACGTTTGATAATATGTTATACTGATAAACTGTTGGCACAATACGCCTATTTGTCAAGTCCCTTACAGCCTCATCAAGTTTCCGTTTCAATCTTTCAGGCATTCTGTCTCCAAGAATCCGATGAAACATCAACGAGACGAAAACCGCCATTTCATACGTTCCATTATCTTCTAAAAAGCGAATTGCCTCATCTATCTTTATCGTGCTCCTTCTCTTTATGCCTCTTTTGCCTCTGCAATAATCTACACTACATTCTGCCTCCTTCATCAAACCATCCCATTCAGAAGAATGCAGCATAATTTCCTCTTCCGCCTTTTCTGTAGATTTATTAAGTCTTTCAAACGAAGATAATATTTTCTCTATCTCTGTTTGAGAGTAGGTTTTGCCTTCATTAGTAATTATTGAATACTTGCTCATACTTTCTTTTTTTGTTGTTTTTCTAATAAAAAGCATGGCACAATGAATGAAGAAAGGTTCACAGGCCTACCACAGCCAAAGCCCCCATTACGACACTCATTGCCCATGCTGACGCACACGCAATTGAGTCGTAAATCTCTGAGGTCTTTCGATGTGGTAGTTCGTGAACCTAAGATTTTACGCCTAAAGCACGTTGTATGTTATTGTTTATGTTGCTTAATCAGTCATAGATATCATAACCGCCATCATGATCATCTTCGCTGTCATAAAGAGAGTAATCATAGTGGGATTGGTTCCTTTGCGACTGAGCAAACTCATTTTCTTTGTCCTCATCATAGAGGTCTCTCTTTTGTGCACGACCAAAGCGGTCGCGAGCATATCCATATTTAGGTTTCTTTGCTGTCATTATGTATAGGTACTACTCATTTTTAGTTTTTCGTTATTGCTATGTTGCAAAGTCTCTGTGATTTTATGTTATTTTTGTAGAATATCTCTTTATGAAATCTGCCATTTCGATTCTTTTTGCTCCGAAAGAGAATCTGGACTTATGATGTTCGTCAACATTGGCATGACATTTTATGCACAGGCACTGAAGATTCGAAGGTCTATTATCTTCTTTCTTACCATTTTTGTGATGAACGTGTATATATTGACGATCAAACGCATCTGTAATTTGTACGCCACACAATTCACATCTATATCCTTTATCTTCTCTAAATTTCCTACTTATTGCTTCCCAATTTCTGGTATAGCCAAATATGTCAGTTTCTTTTTCTTCTTGCGGAATTGCACTTCTGTATTGTTCAAACTCTTTCGATCTTGAAATTAAGGCGTTGAATTCTTCAGAATTATATACAGAAGTTACTTTTGACAGGCGTTTTGCTCTGCAATTGCCACAATGCAACAGGTTTGACATTTCAACCTCCTTATCGCCGTTTGACATGTCTAAAACTAACACCGTGCTTGTGTCAGCAAACCTATACTCAACTTCAAAGGAACCTCTTGCTATGAAATCATCTAAAGTCTTGCATTTTGTGGTATGCATTCTTGGACCATCAGACCATCTTTCCAAATTGTATCGTCTTTTGTACAAAAATCCGATGTGCTTATATCCATAATCATCAACATAGATAACTCCACCCGATGGAGAGAATGTAATCTGTCCATTCCTAAAAGCTTCGATATTTACATCTTTGCCCTTAATTGGAGTCCACGCTTTTGCATCGCCAATTTTGTAACCACGAGAAGACAGCAGTCTTTTCAGTCCGTCAAATTTATATATAGGTTCGTCTGCCATACTAATTATTCTTGTTTACAAAATTCTCAAGTATTTCTTCACCAGTAGTCACGATTCGAATCTCAACACGTCTTGATTTATTAAGATTTATACGCTTTCCAGACATATTAGCATAGTTTCCATCATCGTCCACCGCTTTACCATAAGACAAGCCATTAGCAGTGAACCAGTACTCTAACTTGCGTTTGTTTTTGTCTGAGTATTTTTGATAACATTGCATAGAACGGAAGTATCTAACCACGCTTAACGCTCTTCTTTGTGAAAGAATTGTATTTGCAATATAAGGATCAGGATCCAATAGTGGGAAACCTACATTATCAGTATGACCTTCTATTCGCACTTCCGTAATCTTATCGCTCAATTCATCATTTAACAAGATGTCAAAGTACCTTGGCAGGAACTCATCCAATATAACTTGGAATCCAGGGGTGATTTCCCAACTGCCTTGCGGAAATAGCACCTCAGGTTTCTCGAATTTCATTGACAAATCTTTGCCTATTGTCATATTCCATCTTGCAGTATCTCCCCTAAACTCCTTTACCAACTTATCATGCAGCTTTGTTTTTGTCTCAACATAATCCGTCAAGACAGTTTGATTCTGTTGTACTCTGCTAATGTATGCAATAGCAACAAACAAGAAAATCACCATAAGTCCAGTCATCAAGTCAGACACAGACATCCATACGTTTGATTTTGCCATTTTTACCGTCTATCTTTATGTCCGTTCACCATCGCTTGAATACATGTGTCTAATTCTGCGAGAGTGGCATTAAGTCTTGCATAGAATTTATTGTCAAGGTTTGTTAGCTGATTATTAAGTTGTATTGAGCCATCCTTGATAATGCTAACGCTTTCGTTCATGCCCCTGCGTGTTTCCTGCCAGAATTCTTCACTATAATTTCGTAAACTATTGAGTTCGTCAAGTTTTATAATGAGAGCATTCACTCCGTCAACAAAATTACGCTGTTTGCGTACCCAATCATTGAGAGAACGAGTGCTTTCATCAAATTGCTGCATGTTTGACTGTGTGAGGGAAACTGTTGACTCAAGTTTCTGCGAAATTTGTATGAATTTCGTATCCTCTATTAGGATTTTACTTAAGCTATCAACTATCTGTCGGAGTTTTCCACCATCGCTTACAAGCAAATTTGTGTCTGCACCAACTTTTGAAAGCGTAGTGCCAGTTTGAGAGAAGTTCTCTGCCATTTCACGATATTGAGCTGTGAGACATGCTATCATTTCTTTATTCTCTATTTGCCATTGATTGAGTCGCTCTACACTATTATTCAGTTGCTCAAAATTCTCTTGTACGAGACGGCTAATAAGGTCATTCATTTGTTTTTGGAATTCCTCTGTTACTTTTTTCATAACCTCTACAAGAGCTTCCGTATTGCTCTTTTGCAGGAGTTCTGAGAATTCATTGAATTTCTTTACGAGCAAATTGTTCGTCTTCTGCATACTATCCTCTATTTCCACAACCTCATCATGAATCTTTTGTCCCAATCCATGCACCTCTGTCCTAATATCCTCATCTGTTGTGGCAATAGAGTTTTGAATATCTACCAACTCTAAAATGTTAGTATTGACACTTGAAACTCTATTTGAAAGCGTGTTCAAGTCTTGTGTATGTTTAATGTTTTCTTCTTCAATATTTCCTGCGCACCCCAAAAGACTATTTAATGACGCAGATTGTGAATGCGCCTGTAGAAGCAATGTGTTCGTTGTTGAATTAAGTGTGTCAATACCAGATTTGAGAGTGTTAAGTAGTGTTCCTACAGTATTATAAAACGTAACTTGTGCATTTGCATTTTGTTCCGCTTGTTCTTTGAGTTCATTCAAAGTTTCTTTATTTGCTTCACTCATTTCTTTAACTGCTTTAACAATCTCTCCGCTTGCCTGGTTTATATCTGAAACGCCACCATCATTCTCGTCAAAAGAAGTGCTTACGAAACGAGATAGAATTAATGAACATGCCATACCCATCAACGATGTGAAGAATGCTGTTTTCAAACCATCAAGTAAAAGTGGAATACTTGTATCCAAATCTTGTGTGTCGAAATCCCAAAGTCCAACCGTGATACCCAGGAAAGTGCCAAGAACACCAAGAGTAGAAACAACAGAAGGAAGGCTTTCTATCAATCGTCTTTTTTCAACAAGTTTTTTGTTTTGTCTTTGTTGCTGTGTCCATATCATAAAAGCCAAAAAGACCGCAACAATAATAATGCACGCTACAATTGTTAGTGGTGGAATCTTCGTCATTGAATCATTCATAAAGTATCTGTTTTTTTATTTGTGTGGGATTAAAATTCATATTTATTCACGTCATCCCATTCAGCATCAATCTGAATGCTGACGCCCTCGCTCTGGGTGGAGTCTATGCTCACAGCCGAGCGTGTCGTCTTCGTGATTTCTTCGTCCTTGCTGCAACACATCAGCAGGGGAAGGAGGGGAAGGAGGAAAACAAGTCGTTTCATGATATTTCTGGTTATTTATTCGATTCTGATTTCTTTGTATTTCAAGTTTCCGACCGTAGCCGTGTCGAGAGGCGGCATGTAGAACGTGAAGCTGACCGTGTCGTGCGTCTCGAAAAGGGCACGGATGCTGAGCTGCTTGTGGTGCAGGATGCTGTCGAGCATGGAGGCGTAGGGATCGAGAAAGAGGCAGGTTCTGTCTTGCCAGCTTTCCTTCGTGCCGATTGTGCCAGCCATGCAGGTGTGCTCTTCGCCATTGTCCCACTTCATTTTCAGCACAGGGGAGCGGAATGCGTCGCCTGTGAGCGAGAGGCAAATCTGCGGAGCCTGATTGCTGATGAAGG
>JAZRYI010000095.1:0-23843 GCA_045600665.1 Bacteroidaceae bacterium | reverse complement strand
ATTGTTTTCATGCCTTCGGCCAATTAGAAAAACCAAAAAAAACAAAAGAAAACAAAAGGAAAACCATAATGTTTTTTCTTGTTTTTGTTCTGTTTGGCTACGCCGAGCTAAAGGTTCTCAAAGGTTTTTCTTAACATGGCGGTTCTTTGCGAGCAAAGCGCTTCGCGATAAGCGCATAAACAATCAAACACAATTCGTCGAATTCACGTTAATTACGAATCGTTCTGATTGTAGTCATTTCTTTAACAAAAAAAAAATAAGATTTAGTAGTTTTTTGATGGTTTGTGATACTAATTAGAGGATGGTTAGAAAATAATGCGTAACTTTGCATTGAAAAGGAAAAATCATTAGAAATGAATAAGAATTTGGAAAAGATAATTTTAGGTATTGACCCTGGAACGAACCTGATGGGTTATGGAGTATTGCGCGTAGTTGGCAACAAAGCTGAGATGCTGGCTATGGGTGTGATAGAGCTCAAGAAATATGAGAGTCATTACCTGAGACTTGGAAAGATATTTGAGAGAGTAACGAGCATTATAGAATCGTTCAAGCCTGATGAGATGGCTATCGAAGCGCCATTCTATGGGAAGAATGTGCAGTCGATGCTGAAGCTGGGACGCGCTCAGGGAGTCGCGATAACGGCAGCAATCATGAGGGATATTCCTATCACTGAGTATGAGCCAAGGAAGATCAAGGTTGCCATCACCGGCAATGGCGCAGCAGCGAAGGAGCAAGTGGCAGGAATGCTGCAGAGGATATTGAAGATCAAGAAAGAGGATATGGATGTACAGATGGATGCCACAGATGCTCTGGGTGCGGCTTATTGCCATTTCATTCAGATGGGCAAGCCTGAAACGGAGCATAAATTCTCGTCTTGGAAAGATTTTGTGGCTAAAAACGCAGATAAGATTCATAAATAGTGTGAAATGATTTCGTTTGTCAGGGATTTTTCGTACCTTTGCATAATTATATAATTATGGGAACAAATTTCAACTATAGAGCTTTTTCGATGGAGTACGGCACGTTTGTCGGGCTGTGCTGGAGTGTACTGTTTCTGAGCTACACGTACGGCGTGCGCGAGGCAAATGCGTTTTATCTTATTATTTGCTTCTTGTTTTGCGTATTGAGCGTGCTGGTGCCATTTGTGCTTGCCTTGCGAATGAGAAGGAAGGTGAACCGATGCGGTCAGAACATGTCGTACTGGCAGGGTCTGCTGTTCTCGTTCAGCATGTTCATGTATGCATGCTTGCTGAACGGTCTTGTCGTGTATGGGTATTTTGAGTTGCTGGACAATGGAGAGCTTGTCAGTGCTTTGAGCAAGTTGATTGGCGCGGCTGACATCAAAAACATGTATGCTCAGATGGGCATGGCGGAACAGTATAGCGAGGTGATGAAGATGCTGGATGAGGTGAATGAACTGAGCAGTTTTGAGAAGGCTTTGCTGATGTTTAACAACAACTTCACGTGGGGATTGCTGATGTCGTTTTTAGTGGCTATTGCAGCAAGCTTAAAGAAGAGCAAAAAGTGAAACAAGATGCAGGATTCAAATCGATTGAAGCCATTTCAATGGATTAGAATCATAGAATTGGAAACAACAAACAAAGAAATAAATGGATATTTCAGTAGTAGTGCCTCTGTACAATGAGGACGAATCGATAGCAGAACTTCATGCGTGGATAAAGCGCGTGATGGATGAGAATAAGTTCACATACGAGGTTATCTTTGTGAATGACGGCAGCACGGATCATTCATGGGATGAGATAGAGAAACTTGCCAAGGCATACCCAGAGGTGCATGGCATCAAGTTTCGCAGGAACTATGGCAAGAGCCCAGCCCTGTACTGTGGCTTCGACATGGCTGAGGGCGATGTGGTAATCACTATGGATGCAGACCTTCAGGATAGCCCAGACGAGATCCCAGAACTGTATCGCATGATTGTGGAAGATGGCTATGACCTCGTGAGCGGATTCAAGCAGAACAGAAAAGAGGGTGACCCTCTGTCGAAGACTATACCTACGAAGCTGTTCAATGCCACAGCGCGCAAGGTGAGCGGCATCAAAAACCTGCACGACTTCAACTGCGGACTCAAGTCGTACCGCAAGGAAGTGGTGAAGAACATTGAGGTGTATGGCGAGATGCACCGCTACATCCCCTACCTCGCCAAGAACGCTGGCTTTGACAAGATAGGCGAAAAGCCTGTGCACCATCAGGCTCGCCAGCACGGAGTGAGCAAGTTCATGGGATGGAACCGCTTCGTGAATGGCTACCTCGACCTGATCAGCCTCTGGTTCATCGACAGCTTTGGCTATAAGCCAATGCACATCTTCGGCTTCATCGGCACGCTCATGTTCCTGGTGGGCGTGATCTCAGCCGTCTTGGTGGGCGGATTGAAGCTTTACAACATGTACAACGGCAACGACTACACACTCGTGACGGATTCACCTTACTTCTACATCGCGCTTACGATGATGATTCTTGGCACTCAGCTGTTCCTCACAGGATTCTTGGGCGACCTCATCAGCAGAAACAGCACGGAAAGAAACAAGTATCAAGTAGCAAAGACTATTTAATGAGTAAATTGACTAAGACATTCACGCTGCTGGCAGTGGCGTGCTGCATGCTGGCGGGCTGCTATTCCAACAATTGCCCGATGGAGAATGTGGTGCTGTGCAACTACTACTTCTACGACATGACAGGCACTCCAATCAAGTACAACGACACCATCACCGTGGCTACTTTGCAGCCAGGATGGAGGGAGATGTACACATACAAGAGGCTTGGCTACAAGACTGTGACGAAGGAATACCTTGATTCCACTATGGTGGAAGCAGGCTACACCGTCACTAAGTCGATGCAACGCAACGAGACTATATTGGAAAATCTGGTTACAGGCGCATCGAGCCTATCGTTGCCCGTTAGCTACTTCTTCGATGCTGACACGCTCATCTTCTCTTATTCAAATATCACGCTCAAGGATACTATGATTGTGGAGAAAGAGAGCTACCCGCACGTTGAACTGCCAGAATGTGGCACATACCGATTCCACACGCTGAAGTCTATCAGATGCACCGATGCAGCTATCGACAGCATCGCTATCAGCCATCCGCAGGTAAACTACGACGGCAGTGAAAATGTTAGGATATTCTTCAATGGTGTGGCACTTTGATGTTATAAGAACGATGAGAGAGATGAAATATTCGCATATTAGACATATTATTGCATGCTTTGTCGCTGCCTTATTCGCCCTGCCGCTCATGGCGCAGGAACAGGATGAGCAGGTTTTGGCGCCAGGCGAGACGCCTAAGCCAACAAAGTATGTGGCGGTGGAAGAGCAACAGCAGAAGCTTGTGTTTTTCCAGGGCTTCACCCTGTCGGTTGATGTGTTTGGACCAATTTCCAAGATATTCTCCGATTATAGCTCTGTAGAAGCAGCCTTGCGCCTGAACCTGAAGAATACCTATCTGCCAATAGTGGAACTTGGCTATGCAGATGTGGACAATTATGATCTCAACACGAAAGTGAGCTATAAGGCAAAGGCACCATTTGCAAGAATAGGTGTTGACTACAACATGCTGAAGGACAAGTTTCAGACAAATAGGCTCTATGCTGGATTGCGATACGGAATATCCAAGTTCCAGTTCGACATTGCAGGTCCTGAAATGGAAGACCTCGTGTGGGGTGGCAAGGAGCCATTCGACTTCAAAGCCATCGACTGCACCAGCCAGTGGGCAGAGGTGGTGTTTGGAGCAGAGGTGCAGGTGTATAAGAATTTCCACATGGGATGGCTGGTGAGATACAAGAGCGAGCTGTCGTCCACTAAGAACAACTATGCTCGTCCTAACTGCATTCCTGGCTATGGATACACTACCAACACATCATGCTGGGGAGCGACATACAGCTTGATATTCGACCTGAACTGGGGCATGAAGAAGAGTCACAAGAAAGGAGTAAACGTGGAGGTGCGTGACATTGCGCCAGATGGCATGAACGGTGATAACATAGAAAACAATAATTCTGAAGATGGAAGAGAAGAAAGCAAGTAACGACGCACAGGACGAGAAGGAAGAGAAAGGAAAGTTCGATCCGTATGCGCCACACAAGATAAAATGGTGGGGATGGCCACTGCTCGCATTGCTGATATTCGGCACTGTGTACGTATATAGAACAGAAGGTCCGAAGAGAAGCACAACAACCGCTGCTGCCCTCGCTTCGCCTTGGAATGCCAAGGATAAGAAAACTGCAGAGGGATACGTGTTCGGCACTGTGTACCACATCACATACATGAGTCAGGACGATCTTACTGAAGGCATAAAGAAGACGCTTGACGAAGTGGATTGCTCCCTCTCGCCATTCAACAAGAAATCGACAATCACAGCGATAAATGAAGGTAAGTCGATGAAGGTGGACGAGATGCTTGCCGACGTATTCAACCTTGCAAAGAAGGTGTCGGAAGAGACTGACGGTGCATTCGACATCACAGTGGCTCCGCTCGTGAATCTGTGGGGATTCGGTTTCAAGACTGGCGAAAAAGTGTCGGACAGCACTGTGGACAGCTTGCGCCAGTATGTGGGATTCAACACAGTGAAGCTTGAGAATGGCAACATCGTGAAGGAGCATCCAGAGACGATGCTCGACTGCAGCGCCATAGCCAAGGGTTTTGGCGTGGATGCTGTGGGCAAATTCTTAGAGAGTCAGAAAGTGACATCATACATGGTGGAGATTGGCGGTGAAGTGAGGCTGAGGGGATACAACCCGAATGGTGACAACTGGAGCATAGGAGTGACCAAGCCTACAGACGATTCGCTCTGCTTGCAGAACGACCTGCAGCAGGTGATAAAGACTACCAATATTGGAATGGCAACGTCGGGCAACTACCGCAATTTCTACGTGAAAGATGGCAAGAAATATGCTCACACCATCGATCCTCGCACAGGATACCCTGTGCAGCACAGCATACTCTCTTCAACAGTGCTGGCTGGCGATTGTGCCACTGCCGATGCTTACGCAACAGCATTCATGGTGCTGGGCATGGAAGGCGCACAGAAGGTGCTGAGCAAGCATAAGGAACTCGAGGCTTACTTCATCTACACTGACAAGGATGGAACCATGCAGGAATGGTGCAGTGAGGGAATGAAGAAATTGCTGCAAAGATAGAGATATGGAACTGACAATGTTTGAGCGACTGCTAACTCTTCCGCTCTTTCAGGGAATGACGCTGAAGGAACTGTCGGATGTGCTTGCGCATGTGCGCTTGGACTTTGTGAAGTATGAGGCAGGTGATGACATTGTGTATCAGGGCGATCCGTGCCGCGACCTCGTGTGTGTGATAAGCGGAGAGCTGAAATCCACATTCAGGGAGGAGAACGGAAGGTTTTTGCTGACCGAGAAACTGCCAAAGCTGACGCTGCTGGAGCCATACAATATGTTTGGCATGTATCCTAAGTACTCGCGCAGCTACGATTTCGCAACAGATGGGGTGACATTATCGATAGAGAGGCGAGTTTTCATCAATCATGTGCTGACCAACAGCATCGTGAAGATAAACACTATGAATGTGATATGCAACCGCTATCAGCAGACGCTGAAAACGCTGTGCAGCAATGCTACCACGTCCATCGAAGAAAAGATTGCAAGGTTCGTGCGCTCATACGCTTGCATGCCCAAGGGCGAGAAGGAACTGACAATTAAGATGGTGGACCTTGCCTACTATGTGCAAGAGACGCGACTGAACGTGTCAAGGGCACTGAACGCTATGCAAGAGAAAGGGCTGTTGAATCTGCAGAGAGGCATCATCACTATTCCTGCACTGGAAGAACTGAAATAAAGAAAAGATTATTAATTTTACACATTATATATAATATGAATCCATTTTTCACAACATACGATTACATTCCTTTTGATAAGATCCAGGACTCTGACTACGAGCCAGCGATGATGAAGGGCATGGAAGAGGAAGATAGGGAGATTGAGCAGATTGTCAACAATCCTGATGAGCCAACATTCGACAACACTATCGTTGCTTTGGAAAAAACAGGTGAGCTTTTGGGCAAGGTGACAGAGGTGTTCTTCAATCTGCTCAGCGCAGAGACAAACGACACGATGGATGCGCTTGCACAGAAGATGTCCCCTATCCTATCGGAGCATTCTAACAATATCTCGATGAACGAGAAGCTGTTTGAAAAGGTGAAGTATGTGTATGATGAACACAAGAAATCTGACTTCGTGCTTCTGGACGAGGAAAGCAGAACGCTGCTGAAGAACACCTACGAGGGTTTCGTTAGAAACGGCGCAAATCTTAAAGGGGAGGACAAGGAACGATTCAAGAATATATCAGCAGAGCTTGGCGTGCTGTCGCTCCAGTTCTCGCAGAACAAGCTCAAGGACACAAACGCATTCATTCTTCACATCACAGACGAGAAGCAGCTTGCTGGCTTGCCAGAAAGCAGTCTTGACCTGGCTAAGCAGACAGCGAAAGAGAAGGATATGGAAGGATGGGTGTTCACGCTTCAGGCTCCATCTTATGTGCCTTTCAACACGTATTGCGATGACAGAGAACTGAGAAAGCAGATGTACATGGCATATAACACGATGTGCACTCACGATAACGAGAACAACAATGTTGAGATTGTGGGCAAGATAGTGAATCTGCATCGCGAACTGGCACAGTTGCTTGGATACAAGACATACGCTGACTATGCTCTTTCGCGTCGCATGGCAGAGAAGACAGAGAATGTGTATGGATTGCTCAACAACCTGATTGATGCATACATGCCAGCTGCTAAGGTTGAGGTGGCAGAGGTGGAAGCTCTTTATTATGCAGACAACAAGATAGACCCTGCTACGCTCGAAGATAATTCTCCATTAAAGTTCATGCCTTGGGACTTCGGCTACTATTCCAACAAGTTGAAGGAAAGCAAGTTCAACATCAACTCTGAGATGTTGCGACCATATTTTGAGTTGAGCAAGGTGAAGGAAGGCGTGTTTGGATTGGCTAACAAGCTGTATGGAATATCGTTTAAGAAAAACGACAGCGTGCCTGTGTATCATCCAGATGTGGAGGCGTACGACGTGATAGACAAGGACGGATCGCATCTTGCTTTGTTCTACTGCGACTTCCATCCAAGAGCAACGAAGAAGTCGGGAGCTTGGATGACGAGTTTCAAAGATCAGAGAATTGAAAATGGCAAGAATGTGCGTCCTGAGGTGAGCATAGTGACGAACTTCTCAAAGCCCACAGAGACAAAGCCTGCTCTGCTAACGCTGGGTGAAGTGGAAACTTTCCTGCATGAATTCGGTCATTCGCTGCATGGCATTTTTGCAAACACTCATTATCACTCACTATCAGGCACTAACGTGTATTGGGACTTCGTGGAGTTGCCATCGCAGTTCATGGAGAATTATAGCATCGAGAAAGATTTCCTAAGCACGTTCGCGTTCCACTACGAGACTGGTGAACCTTTGCCTCAGGAACTGATTGACCGCATCGTGGCAAGCCGTAATTTCAATGTTGCTTACGCTTGCATGCGCCAAGTATCCTTCGGTCTGCTGGACATGGCATTCTACACGCTTTCTGAGCCATTCTCTGCAGAGCTGATGGGTTTTGAGGATGAGGCTTGGAAGAGAGCTCAAGTGTTGCCAAAAGCAGAAGGTACGTGCATGACAGTGCAGTTCTCGCACATCATGGCAGGAGGTTATTCGGCTGGTTATTACAGCTATAAGTGGGCAGAGGTTCTTGATGCTGATGCATTCTCGCTGTTCAAGGAGAAAGGCATATTCAACCAAGAGACAGCTCAGAGCTTCAGAGACAATGTACTGTCGAAGGGCGGAACGGAGCATCCAATGGTTCTGTACAAGCGATTCCGCGGTCAGCAGCCTACAATAGATGCATTGCTGAAGAGAAATGGTATTAAGCAATAATTGGCAGAGTATGATAAAACTGACTAAGATTATATGCTTTCTTGCTGCAGTGTTTATTTTCACAGCTTGCGAGCGAGAAGACGACATAGACATTATTTTTATTGGCAAGACCTGGTATATGAATGGAGGCACTTTCAATGGCAAGGGAATGAATGCCGATGTGAAGAATTTCTATGCCGATGGTCAGAACGCAGCCTATTGCATTACATTCAATTCCGCAAACACATTTCACGGGATGCTGAAAGCAGGCATTCCTTTCTCTGGAAAATGGAGCGTGGATGGGAAGAAGCATAAGATCAGCATGACGTTCGATGCCAAGCCGCAAACATCAGACAATTTCGACTTGCAGATTTACAATGTTCTGAGAAATGCGGAATCGTATGAGAGTGGCGGCAACTATCTGTTTATAAAACAGGATAAGGATAATGTGGTGCTGTTTGGCACGACAAGGAATCTGCCTCAGTATTGAAAGCAGTAAGCATTGCAAGGTATTCAAATCAAAACTAACAATATAAGATTATGACAGAACAGGAGAACAAACAATATAAACTGGATCAACGCTATGTGCGCATGGCTCGCATTTGGGCAGAGAACTCATACTGCCAGCGCAGAAAAGTTGGCGCTATCGTAGTGAAAGACCAGATGATTATTTCGGACGGATACAATGGCACTCCAGCTGGATTTGAGAACGTCTGCGAGGATGAAAACAATGTGACGAAACCATACGTGCTGCATGCAGAGGCGAATGCGATAACTAAGCTTGCGCGCAGCAACAACTCGAGCAGCGGAGCTACGATGTACGTGACAGCTTCTCCTTGCATTGAATGTGCCAAGCTTATCATTCAGTCAGGAATCAGCCGCGTAGTGTATTCGGAGAAGTACAGATTGGAGGATGGAATAAACCTCTTGAAGCTCGCAAACATTGAAGTTGACTATATTAACCCAGAGGATAATAATGAGTAACATTAACAGAAATAACAGATTTGTGCCACTCATGATTGCTGTGAGTGTCATTGTCGGAATTGTGATTGGCACGTTCTTTGCCAATAGGTTTGCCGGAAATAGACTCAACATCATCAACACTTCATCTAATAAGTTGAATGACTTGCTTCATGTTATTGATGACCAGTATGTTGATACCGTTGATGTCACAAACATAGTAGAGCAATCTATGCCTAAGATTCTGGAAGAACTCGACCCTCATTCCACATACATCTCTGCTACTGACGCAAAGACAGCAAATGATGACTTGAAGGGCTCGTTCAGTGGCGTGGGCGTCCAATTCACTATTCGTGAGGACACCGTGCGCATCACTAACATCATCAAGGGAGGCCCTTCGGAGAAAGTAGGAATACTGGCTGGCGACAAGATTGTGTCGGTGAATGACAAGCCATACGTTGGCAAGGTGGTGACAAACGAGGAGACGCTTCACAGGCTCAAAGGCGAAAAGGGAACGAAAGTGAAGATTGGCGTGATTCGACATGGACAGAAGAAGCCGCTCTCATTCACTGTTGTGCGCGGCGACATTCCGCTCAAGAGCGTGGATGCCACGTATATGATCAATAAGACTCTTGGATATATCAAGATAAAGAACTTTGGAGAGACTACATACGCGGAGCTGCTCACGTCGCTTGCCGAACTGGAAGTGTCTGGCTTCAAAGGACTTGTGATTGACCTTCGCGACAATGGAGGCGGCTACCTTTCGGCAGCTATTCAGATGGTGAATGAGTTCTTGCCAAAGAATCGTCTCATTGTTTATACTCAGGGACGCAAGATAAAGCGAGAGGAATACCGCTCTGACGGTCGCGGTTCATATCAGGACATCCCTCTTGTGGTGCTTATAAACGAGACTTCTGCTTCTGCTGCTGAGATTTTTTCTGGAGCTATACAGGACAATGACCGTGGTTCGATTGTTGGCAGAAGATCGTTTGGCAAAGGTCTTGTGCAACAACCAATTGAGTTCTCTGATGGCTCATTGATTCACCTCACTATTGCTCGCTATTACACTCCTTCTGGACGCTGTATTCAGAAGCCATACGTGAAAGGTCAACCTAAGGAGTATGAAATGGATTTGTTGACGCGATACGAGCGAGGCGAATTCTTCAGCCAGGACAGCATACATCAGACAGGCGAGGCTTACAAGACAAGCATTGGCAGAACTGTGTATGGCGGTGGCGGCATAATGCCAGACTACTTTGTGGCTGAAGATACGACATCGTTCACTCCATACTATTCGGAATGCGTTTCGAAAGGATATGTGGCTCAGTTCTGTTTTGAATATACAGATAATAACCGTGAGCAGTTGAAGAAGTTCAAGACATCGGACGAGATAGAAAAATATCTGAGAAAGCAGAGCGTTGTGGACAAGTTCATCAAGTTTGCCGACAGCAAAGGCGTGCAGCGCCGCAACAATATGATTCTTAAATCTCAGCATTTGTTTGAGAAGTCCATCTATGGCAGCATTATCTACAACATGATGGATATGAGCGACTATGTGGAATACTTCAACCGCAACGATGAGACTATAAATAAAGCTGTTGAACTATTTAATGCAAAGAGCACGAAACCAACTATCGAAGAGAAGAAAAATGACAAAAAAAGAGTTGCGAAAACAGGTGCGAGAATTAAAGCGCCACTATTCGCCTAAGGAACTGATCAATATGAGTCAAAGCATTGTTTGGGCTTTGACCAGCTACATAATGAAGAAGGATGGGATAAACACCATCCTTCTTTATCACTCTATGCCTGATGAAGTGTTCACTCATGAGATGATAGAGTATTTGAAGGACAAAGGTAAAAAGGTTCTGCTCCCTACTGTCGTTGGCGATGAGTTAGAGCTGCATGAATACGTGTCAAACGATGCATGTCACACAGAGAATACATTCCATATTCAAGAGTCGGATGGTCCTTTGTTTACTTCTTATGAAAGCATTGACCTTGCCATAATTCCTGGCATGGCATTCACGAAGAAAGGGGACAGATTGGGCAGAGGAAAGGGATATTATGATCGCTTGCTGCCAAAAATAAAATGTCCACTAATCGGATTGGCTTTCCCTTTCCAAATAGTGGACAGTATTGACTGTGAAGAACACGACGTGAAGATGGATTATGTCGTATCTTGACTATTTCTTTGTCTTTTTGCTTACTGGCACGTCTGTCATATCTCCCTGAATGAAGATTCTGACCATGTCAGGATCGCAGTTTGTAAAGATCTGAATATTCTTCTTGAATTTCCCTGGCATCTTGCCTGTGCCATCGTATGTAACCGTGATTTTACCAGAAGCTCCAGGGGAAATGGGATCCTTTGGGAACTCAGCCACAGTGCATCCGCATGAGGCGTGGACTGTGTTGATAATCAATTTTGCGTTGCCTGTGTTCGTGAACGTGAATGTGCACTTCTGGATAGGATTGTCCATTGAGAAACTGCCCATGTCAATCGTTGTTCTCTCAAAAAGAATTTCAGGCTTCTTCTTGGCTTGCGTATTAAGACAGAATGAACAGGCTGCCAAGAGGATTAAGATCTTTGCAATAATTTTCATAAATAATTTGTTTTGTAAAAAAAACAGATGCTTTTGTTTTCGTTGTTATTAATTTTACTGCAAAAGTAATATAAAAAGATTTAATAAGTTAGGTCATTTCATATTTTTTTCCTAAATTTGCAGTAATTTTGTAAAAATTAATAGTTATGGCTAAAACAAAGTACATTTTTGTTACAGGCGGAGTAGCGAGTTCGCTTGGCAAAGGTATCATTTCATCCTCAATCGGTAAGCTGCTGCAAGCAAGAGGATATCACATCACAATCCAAAAATTCGACCCCTACATTAACATCGACCCTGGCACGCTAAACCCATACGAGCATGGTGAGTGCTACGTCACAATCGATGGACAAGAAACCGACCTCGACCTCGGACACTACGAGCGCTTCACAGGCATTCAGACGACAAAGGCAAACAACATCACCACCGGAAGAATATACCAGAGCGTCATAGAGAAAGAACGAAGAGGCGATTACCTCGGAAAAACAATCCAGGTTGTTCCTCACATCACTGACGAGATAAAGCGCAATATGCTTATACTCGGTAAGAAAGGAAACTACGACTTCATTATCACTGAAATTGGAGGCACAGTTGGTGATATAGAAGGACTTCCTTTCCTCGAAGCCATAAGACAGTTAAAATGGGAACTCGGTAAAGATGCCGTATGTGTTCACCTCACTTACGTTCCTTATCTCGCAGCAGCAGGCGAGTTAAAGACAAAACCAACACAACACTCAGTAAAAGAACTTCAGAGCCTCGGCATTCAGCCTGATGTGCTTGTTCTGCGCGCAGAACACGACCTCAACCAGAACCTCAGAAATAAGGTGGCAGCATTCTGCAACGTTGATTGCGATTGCGTGGTTCAGTCTCTCGACCTTCCATCTATATATGAGGTTCCAATCAAGATGCACGAGCAAGGACTTGACGCAGCGATACTTCGCAAGCTCAATGTCGAGATTGCTCCATCGCCAGACCTAACACCATGGGTCAACTTCCTCAACAAGCGCAACAATGCTACGCAGCAGCTTCACATTGCGTTAGTTGGCAAATATGACCTACAGGATGCGTACAAATCCATTCTTGAAGCTTTGTCGCAGGCAGGAACATACAACAACCGTAAGGTAAAGACACACTTCGTCAATTCAGAGAAACTCACCGAAGCAAGCGTTGAAGAGCAGCTTCATGGAATGGCAGGAGTGGTAATATGTCCTGGATTCGGTCAGAGAGGCATTGAGGGCAAGATTGTGGCAGCAAAATACTGTCGCGAGAACAATATCCCTACATTCGGCATTTGCCTTGGCATGCAGATGATGGTGATAGAATTTGCACGAAATGTGCTTGGCTACGAAGATGCCAACAGTCGCGAGATGGATGGACAGACTCCTCACAATGTCATCGACATCATGGAAGAGCAGAAGAACATCACGCACATGGGAGGCACTATGCGACTCGGAGGATATGAGTGCATCGTTAGCAAAGACAGCAAGACATACGAGGCATACCAGAACGAGCGAATCGTTGAGCGCCATCGCCACCGCTATGAGTTCAACAACGATTTCAAGCCTGAGTTTGAGCAGAACGGAATGGCTTGCGTAGGTATCAACCCTGAGAGCGACCTTGTGGAAATTGTCGAAGTTCCTGCAAACACATGGTATGTAGGTACACAGTTCCACCCAGAGTACTCTTCCACAGTGCTCAAGCCTCACCCACTCTTCCTCAGCTTCATTCAAGCTGCCATCAGCAATGGCGAAGCTCAGGATTAAGCAACGAAAACAAACCAACGTTCAAGTCAGCAAGCATGCCTCGTATGAAGCAAAGCAAGCTGGCTTGTAAATAAAAACATAACAACAGTAATGAACAAGAACACACTTATCGGCTTCCTTCTCATGGCTCTCGTAGTATTCGGTTTTTCCGCTTACGAGAACCACAACCGTGCGATTCAAGTCGAAGAAATGCGCATTCAAGATTCTATCAACAGCGTGAATGCGATGAAAGAAGCTTCGGAGGCAAAGCAAAAGCTTGCAAAGGAAGCTGAGGAGAAAGCAGACACGTTAAATCCTCTGCATGCAGCATACAATGGTACTGCAGCAACAACAGTCATTGAGAATGAGCTTCTTAAAGTCACTCTCACTAACAAAGGCGGTCAGCTCAAGAAAGTTGAGCTAAAGGATGAAACCTACAAAAGTCAGGATGGCAGCAATGTAGTTCTCTTTGCTGGTGATGACCAGAGCATGAACTTCCTCATCGATGGCAAATCGGCTAATATCGAGACTAAGGAACTCTTCTTCACTGCTACAGATAAGACTGCTGATGGCGTGACTATGCACCTTCCTGTTGCAAATGGAGGACTCGACATCATCTACTCGCTCAAGCCAAATTCGTACATCCTCGACATGGATATCAAAGCCACAAACCTTAACGGGTTCTTCCCTTCTGCAACTAAAACCATGCAGATTGAGTGGATTGAGAACATGAGGCAGCAAGAAAAAGGCTATGATTTCGAGACTCGCTATTCCACTGTCACATACCGTGACATCGATGGCGATACTCACGAACTCAATACTAACGGCAGCGATGACGAGGAAGACGAATTTGAAGAACAGACAAAGTGGATTGCTTACAAGACACAGTTCTTCAGCCAGGTTCTTGTTTCTGAATCCCCACTTAACGTGACGTCTATGTCTTCTGCAGCGCTTGAGAAAGGCTCAGGCTACTTGAAGACATACAACACTACGTTCTCTGCTGACTTCGACGCTAAGGGCGTGAAGCCAACGTCATTCCACATGTACCTTGGTCCAAACAAATTCTCAACACTCCGTGAGAATGAGGAAATTATTGGTTCAAGCGACGATCTAGACCTTCAGTCACTTGTCTATCTCGGCTGGCCAGTTGTTAAATGGATTAACCGCTTCATCTTCCTCTATGCCTTCGACTTCCTCTCTGGGCTTGGACTCCACATGGGTATCGTTCTTCTCATTCTCACAATCCTTGTGAAGATAATCGTATTCCCGCTCATGCGAAAGTCATACCTTTCTTCTGCAAATATGCGCGTACTTCGTCCTAAGATGGATGAGATTGCTGCAAAATATCCAAAGCCAGAAGATGCAATGCTCAAGCAGCAGGAGACTATGAAGCTCTATAGCGAATATGGCGTTAGCCCAATGGGAGGCTGTCTGCCAATGCTCATTCAGATGCCAATCTGGATCGCACTCTTCAACTTCATCCCTAACTACATCCAGCTTCGCGGCGTGTCATTCCTTTGGGCAGATGACATGAGTGCATACGATGACATCATCAACTGGGGCTTCAACATTTGGGGTATCGGCGATCACCTCTCACTGTTCTGCGTACTCTGGTGTGCATCAACAATCTTCTCTTCTATGATCACTACTAAACAGCAGTCATACGCCATGACAGCTGAGCAACAACAGCAAATGAGCATGATGAAGTGGATGACATACCTTATGCCGCTCATATTCTTCTTCTCATTCAACAGCTACAGCTCAGGTCTTAACTACTACTACTTCATCTCTACCCTTTCCAGCGTAATATTGATGTGGTGGCTTCGCAAGACAACCGACGATGCTAAGCTTCTTGCTAAGCTTGAGCAGCGTCACAAGGAGCGCAAGGCAAATGCATCGACAAAGAAGAAGACATCAAGCATGATGGAGCGCCTCCAAGCTATGCAGGAGAAGCAGATGGAGATTCTCCGTCAGCAGCAAGAGGCACAACGACAGCGTGACAACAAGTAATAAAAAAACAGATCAAAGCGTTTTTTTGCTTTGCAATACTATCTATGAATAAATCTCTTATCTTAGCAACACTACTTGCTATGGCTTCTACAGACTCTGACGCTCAATCATTCATTGGGCGTCAGAATCCGTCTATAAACAATCGAACTCTCACCCCTGAGCTTCTTTGGGCAATGGGTCGTATAGGCGGTTCATCAGTCAATGCTGACGCTACTCAGGTGGCATACAATGTCAGCTACTACAGTGTGAGTGAAAACAAGAGCCACACAGTCATTTATACACAGAACATCGATGGTTCAAATGAACGTCTTCTCACCACAGCAAAGTCATCTGAGGTATCGCCTCAGTACATTTGCAATGGCAAGCGCATCGCTTTCCTCGGTGTAGATAGTGAGGGTAACATGCAAGTGTGGTCAATGCTTCCCGACGGCACAGATAGAAAGCAACTCTCACACGAGGCTGAAGGTGTTGACGATTTCAAGTTCTCACCCGATGAGAAGAAAGTAATCCTTGTCAAAACTATCAAATATGGCAAGCGTACAAATGACCTCTACCCAGACCTAGACAAGGCTTCAGGACGTATAATCGGTGACCTCATGCATCGCCATTGGGACGAGTGGGTTGAGAGCATACCTCATTCTTATGTTGCCGACTTCGATGGCTCTGCTATAAAGAACACAAAGGACATCTTAGGCAGCGAGCCATACGAGTGTCCTATGAAACCATTTGGTGGTGTTGAGCAGCTCAACTGGAGTCCTGACTCCAAGACTATCGCATATACATGCCGCAAACTTGAAGGCAAGGACTATGCTTGTTCTACCGATGCCGACATCTACCTTTACGATGTTGAAAGTGGCACATCAAAGAACATCTGCAAGGGTGAGGGCTACAAGCGCCCATCAGTTGATTATACTGAATCTTTGAAGAACCAGGCTGTTAATGACCGCAACTATCCTGGCAATGTAGTATCTGGTTTCCTTCTTTCGGGTTATGATACTAATCCTTCGTTCTCTCCTGACGGCAAGTATATAGCTTGGCAGAGCATGGAGCGCGACGGATATGAGTCAGACATCAATCGTCTGCTCGTGATGGAACTCAAGACTGGCAAGATTATTCAGCTTGCTGCTTCTCTCGACACTCCTGTTGACAGCTATACATGGTCGGCTGACAGCAAAAACATCTATTTCGTTGCGGTATGGCACGGAACTACACATGTCTATTCTGTCAACATGAAGGATAATGTGAAGAAGATTACTGATGGTCAGTATGACTACTCTTCTGTTCAACTCTGCGGTAAGAAACTTCTTTGTGGTCGTCACGACATCTGTAAGAGTCACGAGCTTTACCTTGTTGACCCTGCAAAGAAGTCTGTGGATCAGGTTACTAATGAGAACAAATATTTCTATGACAATATTGACTGGGGCACATGTGAGCCTAAATGGTCTAAGACTGTAGATAACAAGGATCTCCTTTCGTGGGTTATCCTTCCTCCTAACTTCGACAAGAACAAGAAGTACCCTACTCTCCTCTTCTGCGAAGGCGGTCCTCAGTCGCCTGTCAGCCAGTTCTGGTCTTACCGTTGGAACTTCATGATGATGGCGGCTAAGGGTTATGTCATCGTTGCTCCAAACCGTCGTGGCCTTCCTGGCTTTGGTCGCGAATGGCTTGAGGAAATCAGTGAGGATTATGGTGGACATTGTATGGACGACTACCTTTCGGCTATTGATGATGCAGTAGCAAACCTCCCATACGTTGACAAGAATCGCCTCGGTTGTGTGGGCGCTTCGTTCGGTGGATATTCAGTATATTGGCTTGCAGGACATCACGACAAGCGCTTCAAGGCATTCATTGCTCATGATGGTATCTTCAACATCGAGCAACAGTACCTTGAGACAGAAGAGATGTGGTTTGCCAACTGGGATATGGGTGGTGCATACTGGAATGGTCACGACAAGACATTCAAGAACTCACCACATCGCTTCGTTGACAAGTGGGACACTCCAATCCTTTGCATCCAGGGCGAGAAGGACTACCGCATCGTCACTTCACAGGCAATGTCGGCATTCAACGCGGCTCAGCTTCGTGGCATACCATCTGAGTTCCTTTGTTTCCCAGACGAGAACCATTGGGTGCTCAAGCCTCAGAATGGTATCCTCTGGCAGCGCAGATTCTTTAATTGGCTTGACAAGTATGTAAAGTAGATTGCTTCCATAAACTGAATCAAACAATGGCGAAACAGAAAAGCACCAAGGTATAAAATAATAAAACAAAATCAAATATGACTAAATTTCCTCGAACTTTTTGGGTTGCCAATACAATCGAGCTCTTCGAACGTTGGGCTTGGTACGGCTTCTTCATGCTTTTTGCCAATTACCTCACTCGCTCCACAGATCTCGGAGGACTAGGATTCTCTCAGTCGCAGAAAGGAACACTGATGGGAGTAGGCACAGGCATCTTATATTTCCTTCCTGTCATTACAGGTGCAATAAGTGACCGCTACGGCTACAAGAAAGTGCTCACAATAGCATTCTGCATCTACGCCTCGGCGTTCTTGCTCATGCCTCAGTTCTCGACATATTCAAGCGTATTCCTTGTGTATATCTATCTTGCATTAGGAGCCGCACTCTTCAAACCTATCATCTCTGCTACCATTGCCAAAACCACAAATGAGTCGAACTCATCCATTGGGTTCGGAATCTTCTATATGATGGTGAACATTGGTGCATTCATAGGTCCTATGGTCACTCTTATCTTCAAGGAAAGCAGCAACTTGATTTTCTACATATCATCAGGCATCATTTCCCTCAACTTCATAATGCTCCTCTTCTACAAGGAGCCAGGACGCGAGCAGATTGCTGACCAAGAGAAAGAGCCACTTATGAAGACGATAGGAACTATCCTCAAGAACATGCTCTCCATCTTCCATGATCCTAAGTTCCTTATTTTCCTTATCATCGTGGCAGGCTTCTGGACAATGTACAATCAGCTGTTCTTCACTCTTCCTGTTTTCATCACTCAGTGGGTTGACACGAGCAGCATTTATGATTTCTTTGTTGCCAACGCACCATTCTTCAGCGATAACTACAGCCCTAAGCCAGGAGTGATGGATGCTGAGTTCATCACCAATGTAGATGCTCTCTATATCATTGTATTCCAGATTGCCGTTTCATCAATCGTGATGCGACTCAAGCCTCTTCGCGCAATGATGTCTGGTTTCCTCGTATGTTCGATCGGTATGGCGCTCACACTCTTCACTCAGAATGTTATGTTCACAATCCTTGCCATTCTCATCTTCTCTCTTGGCGAGATGGCTGGAAGCCCAAAGATTACTGAGTACATCGGCCAAATAGCTTCTGCTGATAAGAAAGCACTCTATATGGGCTATTCGTTCATCCCTGTGTTCATTGGCAATGTGCTTGCAGGCTTCATCTCGGGCGGCGTATATCAGTCAATGTCTGATAAAGTTGCCCTCGCTGAACGCTTCGCTGCAGATAAAGGCGTGCAGATTGCTGACAATCTTTCAAGCAATGAGTACTTCATGCAGCTTGCTCAGTCGCAGAATCTTTCCGAAAATGAGTTGACAAATCTTCTTTGGAATACATACAATCCTTCATCTATCTGGCTTGTCATTCTCGGCATCGGACTTGCATCAACAATAGCTCTCTTCATCTACGATAAAGTGGTGAACAAGAAAGCATAACTCTGATAATCAAAACTAAAAACAATATGACACAAGCTATTCAAAAAAAACTCAGCGACTCGGTGGGAGCTCGCTGGACAGCTCTCTTCATTGTGTCCATCACAATGATGTTCGGCTACTTCTTCACAGACGTAATGTCTCCTCTCGAACCACTGCTTACAGCTGCTAAAGGTTCGGAAGACGGTCTCGGACTCGGTTGGACTTCTTCAGAGTACGGATGGTTCTCAGGAGCCTACGGACTCATGAACGTCTATCTCCTACTGCTCTTCTTCGGAGGCATCATTCTCGACAAGTTTGGCATTCGCTTCACTGGAGTGCTCTCAACCGCCCTTATGTTTGGCGGTGCACTGCTCAAGTGGTGGTCGGTAGCCAATGACTTTGGCGACTCAACAATCTGGGTTCCATTTGGGGGCGACGTTCAGGCACAGGTAGCTTACGCAGGTCTTGGTTTTGCAATCTACGGCGTTGGTTGCGAAATTGCCGGCATTACAGTCAGCAAGGTAATCGTCAAGTGGTTCACTGGCCATGAACTTGCACTTGCCATGGGCATTCAGGTTGGTCTTGCTCGAATCGGCACCGCTGTTGCCCTCGGAGCAGCCCTTCCTATCGCTAAGATGTTTGGTGGTGTAAGTGCATCCGTCGGACTCGGCGCTGCTTGCCTCTGCATCGGCATGATTTCCTTTATTGTGTATAATGTAATGGATAAGAAGGAAGACGCAGCTGCTCAGGCTACTGCGTCTGAGCCAGAAGAAGGATTCAAGTTCAGTGATCTTGGCACACTTTTCACCAACAAAGGTTTCTGGTACATCACCCTTCTCTGCCTTATGTTCTATGCAGGCGTGTTCCCATTCCTCAAGTTTGCCACCAAGCTCATGGTCTTCAAATATGGTGTTGACCCAGAGGTAGCTGGACTTATCCCTGCTTCACTGCCATTCGGCACAATCATTCTCACCCCTGTCTTCGGAGGCATCTATGACAAGTTTGGCAAGGGTGCTACACTGATGATCATTGGCTCAATACTCCTCACTTGCGTACACGTAACTTTCGCTCTTCCAATGAATAGCGTAGTACTTGCCATCGGCGTTATGCTCATTCTCGGCGTAGCCTTTGGTCTTGTGCCATCGGCAATGTGGCCAAGTGTGCCAAAGATTATCCCGATGAAACTTCTTGGCACCGCTTATGCAGTAATCTTCTACATCCAGAACATCGGTCTTTCGATGGTACCAATGTGGATTGGCTCTGTGAATGAGAAGAACACTGACGCAAGTGGCATAATCAACTACACAGAGTCAATGACCATCTTCGCTGGGTTTGGCATCGTGTCAATCATCATTGCTTTCCTCCTCCTCATAGAGGACAAAAAGAAAGGCTATGGCCTTCAATCTCCTAATGTGAAATAGCATTCACATTTTATCACAAACAATTCACTTTTAATGTAATTCTAATACAAAAATAACTACAACAATGTTCAAGAATCATCCTAAAGGTCTGTTGACAGCAGCATTGAGCAACATGGGCGAGCGCTTCGGATACTACATCATGAATGCTGTACTCATCCTCTTCCTTTGTTCTAAATTCGGACTCAGCGACGGAGTCAGCGGTGGTATTGCCTCTGCATTCCTCACAATGATATACATCCTCAGCCTTGTTGGCGGTCTCGTAGCTGACAAGACAAGCAACTACAAAGGCACTATCACTGTCGGCCTCATCATGATGTCGCTCGGCTACGTGCTTCTTGCCATTCCTATCACAGCTACAGATACAAACCAGTCGTGGCTCCTGCCATTCACTTGCGCTGCCCTATTCATCATCGCTCTCGGCAATGGTCTCTTCAAAGGCAACCTTCAGGCAATCGTTGGTCAGATGTACGACAACCTCGAAGACGAAGCTGCTAAGAATGGCACACTTGACAAAGTTAAAGGGCTTCGCGACTCTGGCTTCCAGATCTTCTATGTGTTCATCAATGTTGGTGCGCTCATCGCCCCATTTGTAGCACCATACCTTCGCAGCTGGTGGCTCGGACAGAACGGCTTCACATACAATGCTAAGCTTCCTGCCTTATGCCACAAATTCATCGAGGATGCTTCATCACTCACCTCAGAAGAGATGGCTAATATTAAGACATGGTGCTCGGAAGTGACAAATGGAAGCATTGCAGACCCAACCATTGATTTCTGCAACCAGTACCTTGAAGTATTCAACACTGGCGTACACTATTCATTCTGGGCATCTGTACTCGCAATGGGCATCTCGCTCGTCATCTTCCTTCTCAACAAGAAGAATTTCCCAACACCAGCCAAGAAAGAAGCTGCTGCAGCAGTGGAATACACCGCAGAAGAGAAGAAGACTATGGCAGATGAAATCCGTCAGCGTATGTATGCTCTCTTTGCAGTGCTCGGCATCGCGATATTCTTCTGGTTCTCATTCCATCAGAACGGCCAGTCTCTCTCTATCTTCGCTCGCGACTTCGTTGATACATCATCCATTGCTCCTGAAATTTGGCAGGCAGTCAACCCATTCTTCGTCATCTTCCTCACGCCTGTAGTGATGGCAATCTTCTCTGCCCTTGCCAAGAAAGGAATCACATTTTCTACACCACGCAAGATTGCAATCGGCATGTTCATTGCTGCCATAGCATTCTGTGTGCTCCTGCTTGTTGCTCTCGTAAACGGCTATCCTGCAGGCGAAGTGTTTAATGCCCTCCCTGCAGCAGAACAGAACGCAATGAAGGCTGGCTCATGGGTGCTTATCACAGTCTATTTCTTCCTTACTGTAGCAGAACTCTTTATCTCGCCACTCGGGCTTTCATTCGTATCTAAGGTAGCTCCAAAGCACCTTCAGGGACTTTGCCAAGGACTTTGGCTTGGTGCTACAGCAGTTGGCAATGGTCTCATTTGGATGGGTCCTGTCATGCTCGGCGCATGGCCACAGAGCATTTGCTGGGCAGTGTTCATGGGTGTCTGCCTCCTCTCTATGGCAGTCATGCTTAGCATGGTTAAGTGGCTTGAACGTGTTACAAATGCCTAACCTTTGCATCCAGTACATGTATCCAAGCTAACATAACTCTCATCATAAATGCCCCCAGTAGCATAGAGCTATCAGGGGGCATCTTATGTTTTATGTACTGCTTATGCTAAGCGAACCATCCGTACACGCCTGTTCGTAACGTATATTCGCATTCTGAGATTGTAATATCTGAAGGAGAACAAGGGATGCAAGCTATCCTACGGACGCACGGAATATGACTTCGATGAAATTATCGTCACTAGTTTTGCACCAGGGCAAGTGGTGAATGTAGAACCAACCCCCGAGGTTCCTTTTCCCAAGTTTACAGCCATTGTATTCCATCCAGACCTTCTCAACCGCACCTCATTGGGCAAGCATATGAGCCGTTATGAGTTCTTCGACAAGCTGCATGTGAGTTCTATGAACGAGGCTATAACCTTCGTACAAAATTATGATTTGTATTGATTGTTGAAAAGTAAGAATGGAGGACACTAAACAGAAAAACGAGAGTCGATGAAGAACATATCTACCTCGACCCTCGTATCTCATTCCAGGAAATAGACCGCGATTTCCTTTCTGGCTGTGCCTGTGGCTTTTTCCAAGTAGTTACGGACGTTTACACTGACCTACGCTACAATCAGGAGGAATGGGATTAACAGCTTTTTTCTGCTAATCCCATTTCAATGTTATAAGAATTTCTGTTATAATATTCCGTTGTCTGTATCTTTGTTGTTCAGTGTTTTGCCTGCAGACTTGTACGTCTTGCCGTGAGACATACGCCAAGAAACGACAAGGATTAGGCAATTGCCACGGCTCCCGTCATAGACAGTTATCAGTTTATGTAGGTCTTTATTTAGAATTTCATCCTCGTCGGATTTATAGTTCTTGGATAGAGGATTTCCCCAAGTTAGAGAGAACTGCCAGCCTTTGTGTTGGTAGGATGCTTGCAGAGCGGTGTACGATCCACTATATCCTTTCATTTCGCCTTCGAGAAAGCGGCTACCGTTATCTACATAAGCCATTAAGGTGAGTTTTCCCAGATATGCGGTTATGTCACCGGTATAATACCATGAAGTATAGAAATGAGAGTAGTCATTACCATAATTGAAACATCGCTGCATTCCTCCGTAAACAGAAGCCTGAAGTTTCTCTGGTAAAATCCAATAGCTTGCGTATGCTGCTATGTGTAGTAAATCTATCTCCTTCTGATTAATCTGAGTATAGATGAATTTATCGTCTGCTGTTCGCTCATAATGTGCCATATTAGGTTTGTAGCAATAGCGATAAAATCCGTCTATAAATGCGCTCCACCTTTGATTGTTGTATGATAATCTGAGGCTTTGATCCATATCTCTGCTTGGCTTAAGGGATGGGTTACCTACAGTATATTCCATGCTGTTTGTCATTATCGTCGCATCATTGATCATCGCTATACGGGATGCTCTGTCGCCCATATCCAATGTATAACTCAACTGCATGCCATTCTTGAAGTTATATGCCAATGATGCTTTGGGACGAAACGTCCAAAAGTCGTAGCTGTGCTCATTCTGGTTGTAATGAATGTAACTCACTCCCAGTCCTAACGAATAACGGAAGTTTTTCAACATACCCTTGATTTCACTAAACCCATAAAGGTTATTATTGTTCATCTCTGTCATGGCATAGGCGTCGCCCAGGTAGTCATTCTTGGTGTATTTGTATCTATAATTTAATCCTGCCGAAAAGTCAAAAGGTTTCAGTTTGTTCTCGTAAATCACCTCGGTAAGAGCAGAAGCTGTCTTTCCCTTCACATCGTACTGGTAGGGAGTTCCCTCATCGAAATAGTTGCTTGTATTCGTATTGATGTATGTACCCACGGCGTTTGCTGTTATTGACTGGCGAGCAGTAAGCTGTCGGAACAGGTATAGGTCAAGCACAGGTGAATTGGAACGG
>JAZRYI010000094.1:0-50666 GCA_045600665.1 Bacteroidaceae bacterium | reverse complement strand
GTTTTGCGATAATGGCCTGAATAGTTACTGACTTTTCATTCTTCATGACTAAGATTAGTTTTTAATAGGTAAATAATTAATAAAGTATAAATAAGCTATAAATATATATTTAGAATATATGCATCACTACTGTTGACTTTGCCGTGAAGAGGAAAATATTCCGCATCAAAGCGAATTTTCGGAATTAGTCTTAACATAAAAACGGTCGTTAAAAATGGAAGTAATCCACTCTTTCGACAGCTCTATACAACAAATTCGTGACAAAATTAAGATAATTTTACAACTCCTACAAAGATTTTATCTTTTTTTTTGCATTTCTTGCTTTTTTTCTCACGAAAAGTTCGCATTTTTGTAGGTGATAGCGGAATTATTGCCTTAATGATAAAAAAGAAAACATCAAATTGGCATTATGATTTATGGTTACATTCGGGTAAGTACCGACAAGCAGACGATGGAGAATCAGAAGTTCGAGATTCGCAACTTCTGCAAGCGAGAAGGAATCAAGATTGACGGGTGGATAGACGAAACAGTGAGCGGCACCACCTCTTTCAGCAAGCGGCGGCTCGGTCTGCTGTTGCGCAAGGTTCATCAAGGCGACATCATCATCAGTTCCGAACTGTCGCGCCTGGGCAGAAACCTCTTCATGGTGATGGAGATTCTGAGCATCTGCATGGAAAAGAAGTGTATGGTGTGGACCGTGAAAGACGGTTACCGCCTTGGTGACGACATCCAGAGCAAGGTGCTGGCATTTGCCTTTGGGTTGTCAGCGGAGATTGAGCGCAAGCTGATAAGCCAGCGCACGAAGGAAGCCCTGGCTCGCAAGCGCAGTGAGGGAGTGAAGCTTGGACGTCCGGTGGGATCGAAGAACTCGCGCGACAAGCACAAGCTCGCCAGCTATCGCATCCGCATCTTGCAGAAGTATGCAAATGGCGATAGCATCTACAGACTGGCAAACCAGTACAAGGTGAGTCACGCCACGATGAAGGTCTTCCTCCAGCGGGAGGGAGTATTAGATTGACATTCTGACTACATGCTAAGATTAGTTGCTCTTTGCAATTAACCTCCGACGAGGTGATGTGTCCATGCCCTAAGCCTGCGCTTAGAGCATGCACATCACCGACAAGATTAAAGTATAAATAGGCTATACTATTGCAGTGTTATGAGCAGCATCAGACTAACGAATTAGAAAAGCGTTGCCAAAGCTACAAAAACACTGCCATATATTATATAATATGTGTAATCTTTATTTACTACTTTCACATAGCTCCACCATGAGGCTATGCGACACAATCATTTCTAATAAAAAATAAACGACCGTTTTATCATTAAGCAGCATATTCCTCCCATCAGAACAACTAACAAGGGAACAAAAAACAGAGTTTCTCCTAATGTCGCACATTCGAAATAGTATCAACCTATTTATATTTTAATTAATTATTTACCTATTTAAAACTAATCTTAGTCATGAAGAATGAAAGATCATTCATGAGAGTAGCGCTCTTTGCGCTGTTCGCGCTCTTCTCGGCTACCATGCTCGCACAGGTTACCATCACTGGTACAGTGTACGACGATATGGGCGAAGCCACTGGAGGAGCTGCCATTCGTGAGAAGGGCACCAGCAATGGTGTGGCTTCCGACGTCAATGGTAAGTACAAACTTAACGTTTCAAAGGCTAATGCTGTCCTTGAGGTTTCATTCATGGGCTTCCAGACTCAGGAAGTGCGTGTGGCTGGACGCAAAGTGGTTGACATCAAGCTCGTGCCTGATTCAAAGCTTTTGAACGAAGTCGTAACTATTGGTTACGGTACAATGAGAAAGAGCGATATCACAGGCTCGGTTGTATCAGTAAACACTGAGGACATGATGAAGCGCACGCCAACAAACGTGGCTCAGGGATTGCAGGGCGCAGCTCCTGGCGTCATTGTCACTATGCAGGACGGTGCTCCTGAATCGCGCGCTCAGATTCGCATCCGTGGTGTTGCTACCATCAACGGCTCTGCAGCTCCTCTCTACGTAGTGGACGGTGTGCAGGTAGGCACTAATGCCGATTTCGTTGCTCCAAGCGACATCGAGTCTATCGACGTGCTCAAGGACGCTTCTGCTACTGCTATCTACGGTTCTGCTGGTGCTAACGGTGTGATTATGATCACTACTAAGCATGGCAAGAATGGAGAGCCAACAGTGAACTTTACTGCTGACTTCGGCATCCAGACTCTTTCTAACACTCTCGACGTATGTGACATCGACCAGTATGCTGCTAACCTCCGTCAGGCTCGCATCAACGACGGTAGCGTGGAAGGTGGCAAGGCTCTCATGTGGAACCCTATCTGGACAGAGGCATGGGATGGCAAGCGCAAGGCTATCGACTGGCAAGACCAGATGACTCGCTCTGCTTTCCGTCAGAACTACAATATCTCTACAACAGGTGGCACTGTCAAGACTCAGTACAACGCTTCTGTAGGCTTCCTCCGCAACGAAGGCGTGGTTGTAAATACTCAGTATCAGCGTATTACTGCTCGCGCTAACGTTCACACTCAGGTCAACAAAATCATTGGTTTCGGCGCTGACTTGAACTTTGTTCACTCTGACAACCATGGTTCAAACGTTTCTGTAGGTAACTTCGGCAACCTCTCTTCTCTCCGCGACTACGCATTCGCATGTCCTACTATGGACTTCATCACAAGCAACACAGTAACATACCCTGGCGTGCCAGCAGGCACATACGTTTCTCCAAACGTTGTTAACCCTGACGGCACTTACGGCGACGTTACAGGCGGCAAGAACTTCAACGACGGTATGTGGGGCACAACTCTTGGCAACATGTATGCTAAGCAGATGGAGCTCAACGGACGTAACCGCAACAACCGCACTCTTGCTTCTGCATATATGACTATCGCTCCACTTAAGGGCTTGACTTGGAAGACTCTCGCTTCTTACAACTACTACTCTGGCTCTAACCAGACATTCTCAGGTGGCATCAAGCGCGTGAACTACGTTGACGGCAAGCGTATCGACGTAACTCAGGGTGCAGGCGACGCCTTCTACAACCCACGTGAGAACAACGACTATCAGTTCTCGCTCGGCAACAACGATGGTCAGACTCTTCACATCCAGAACACTCTCACTTACAACTTCTCTGACGACATCCACAACCTGACTGTCATGCTCGGTAATGAGGTAACTCGCAACTATGGCCAGTGGGTAAGTGGTTCTGCTATCGGCTTCGAATCGGCAGACAACCGTGACCTCGGTCTCACTAACCAGCCTACGAGAAGAAATGCAAGTGGTGCGCTCAACCTCGAGTCACGCGGCATCTCTTACTTCGGTCGTCTCAACTATGGTCTCATGGATCGCTACCTCGTCACTGCTACTCTTCGTCGCGATGGCTCTTCTAACTTCGGTGTTGGCAATCGCTGGGGTACTTTCCCTTCTGTTGCTGCAGGTTGGCGCATCTCTGAGGAAGCATTCATGCAGGATGTTGACTGGGTCAGCAACTTGAAGCTCCGCTTCGGTTGGGGTCAGACAGGTAACTCTGGTGGTGCTACAGACCTCACAGTCAACGGTTTGAACGTTGATGGTCGCTATGTTTACTACCCAGCAAACGCAGCAATCGGTCTCGGCACAACTCCAAACGTAATCACTGGTTACTATCAAGTACTTAAGGACACTAACCTCAAGTGGGAGACAAACGAACAGCTCAACTTCGGTCTCGATGCAGCATTCCTCAACGGTGAGCTCGTACTCGGTCTCGACTACTTCGTACGTACATCTAAGGACCTCCTCCTCTATCGTCAGATTCGTTCAACTTCTGGCCACTCTCAGATCTACACTAACTACGGCGAGATCGAGAACAAGGGTATCGAATTCAGTCTTGCATACAACAAGCGCATCTCAAAGGACTTCAGCTTCAATGCAGCTGTGACAGGTTCTACCCTCACAAACAAGGTTAAGAAGATGGGTGACGACATCTACAACACTAACTCAGACTCATCTGGCAACGCTAATCCAACAGGCGACGGCTCTAACACAGGTGCTATCGGTGCTGCTGACGGCTACCACTGGGGCAACCACTCTATCTGCCGCGAGGGCGAGGCTGTAGGCTCATTCTACGGCTATCGCGTTGACCGCATCATCCGCAACGAGGCAGACCTCAACGCTGCTAAGGCTCAGGGTCAGGATGCAGCTCAGCTTGGTGACTATATGTTCAAGGACCTCAATGGCGATGGCACACTCAATGAGGGCGATATGGACATCCTCGGCAACGGTTTCCCTGCATTCAACTATGGCATCACTCTCGGTGCTAACTACAAGAACTTCGACTTCTCTGTACAGATGCACGGCGTATTCGGCCAGAAGATTTTCTCTTACTCAGCAATGCGCTTGACTAACATGTTCACTTCTGACGACGGTTGCGCTCCTAACGTACTCAAGAGCTCAGCAGCTAACGCTTGGTCGGCAGCTAATCCTAACGGTACTGAGGCACGCCTCTCTATCATCGACCCTAACTACAACATGCGCGCAAGCGATGCTTGGGTTAAGAATGGCGACTTCCTCAAGATTTCTAACCTCCAGGTTGGCTACACTCTTCCTAAGGCAATTGCAGCTAAGTGCATGGTTCAGAATGCTCGCATCTACTTCGCTGTTCAGAACGTGGCTTGTATCTCTGGCTACAACAAGTACGGCGATCCTGAGTGCGGTCAGGGCTCAGTTCTCTACACAGGCCTCGACACTGGTCGCTACCCAATGCCACGCACTTACGCATTCGGTCTTAATGTTACATTCTAATTTAACTTTCAATTGACAATTATGAATAAGAAATTAATATACGGTCTTATGGCATGCGGAGCACTTACTCTTGGTATGAGCTCGTGTGACAATGAGGAGTTCCTCGATGTGACCCACTATTCACTTCTTGCAGGAGATGCTATGTTTGAGAATGACGCCAATGCCATCAAGGGTATGACTGGTTGTTACGATCTCTTGCACCGTCGTGGCGGTATGAACGACGACCCATACAAGTATTGGATTTTCAATGGCCTCCACCCAACTATGGACTCTCAGGCTTCAGGCTGGGACAAGGACTTCATGACTCAGGGCTGGACTGCTAAGAACGAGCAGCTCCGCGACTACTGGAAGCAGTCATACGCTTGCGCTTCACGTTGCAACGACTTCATTGCTGGCGTTGAGGCTGAGGGCAATGGCGTATCGGCTGACGTGAAGAAGACTCTTGCTGCAGAGGCTAAGGCTCTCCGTGGCTTCCAGTTCTTCGCTCTTGCCAACACATTCGGCCGTGTGCCTCTCCTCATCACAGGCGAGAACTACAACAACACTCCTACAAAGGCTCGCGCTAAGGACTTCGAGGAGATGTGGGACTTCGTAATCAAGGACTTCGAGGAGGCTTCTAAGGACCTCGACTGGAAGCCATTCCAGGGTCAGTATGGCCGTTGCACAAAGGGCATGGCTCTCGCATTCCTCGGCGACGCTTACATGTGGAAGGCATACACTGTTCCTGAGAAGGCTGATGAGTGCTACAAGGCAGCATACGACGCTTTCGCTCAGATCATCAACGATCCTAACCATACTCACACTCTCGCACCTTCATACTCATCACTCTACGACGCTGACGAAGCTTGGCCAAGCGAAGCAATCTGGCAGATCGTGCTCAACTCTGGTGACAACTGGGGCGACTGGGACGACTCAAAGAACGCAGGTGCACGTGGCTGGACAGGCTTCTACTTCGGCCCTACATCTAACGGTGCATGGGGTACATACCAGATGTCTTACGAGCTCTACGACGCATTCGAGAACTACCTCGATGGTCAGTATGAAGGCTCATTCGACAAGCGCCGCGATGCTTCAATGGTTGCAGGCACAGTGCCTTACGAGCTCCGCAAGGATCACCCAACTTGGGAACAGCGCGTAAAGCCTACACAGGCTTGGATTGACGCTAACAAGAAGTATATCCGTGGTTATAAGGAAGTTAATGGCGAGTGGGTTTACGATCAGGCTGAGTATGATGCATACAAGATGGCTGAAGATGGCGGCAACGGCAAGTACGACCTCCAGCACCCTATCGGCTTCAACCCATTCAACCAGGAGTACGTAGGCTGGTGTGGTTTCCACTGGGGCATTGACGACCCAGCTCCAACAGTTTACTCAACTAAGCACTGGCGCAACGGCCGTGGCACAGACTGGGGTACAGGCTGTCTCTGGTGTCCTGACCACATCTACTTCAAGCGCTATGCTAACGTGCTCCTCGACATGGCTGAGTGCTGCTTCCACCTCAACAAGGCAAGCGAAGGCTGGGGCTACATCAACCAGATTCGCCAGCGTGCATTCGGTAACCTCGAGGTTGGCAAGGATCTTTCTAAATTCATCAACCATCACCAGAAAGTTGCTGACTACTTCGGCGACAGCGATGGCAAGGGCGATGCAGTTGATCTCAACGGCTACCCATTACCATTCAACACTCAGACTGTAGCAGTTCCTGACGCACAGGAATACTACGCTAAGTTGAAGGCAGATAAGGGTTACAAGTCAGAAGTTTGGAAGATTGCAGTCAACGAAGAGCGTCGTAAGGAGTTCTCAGCTGAGCCTTACCTCCGTTCAGACATGCACAAGTCAGACTTCCTTGAGGATCACGTAAACACAGTTTACCCTAAGAACTCTCTCCCAGAGGTAGGTGCTAAGACTATCACAGAATGGCGCACAGCACGAAGCTTCGACTTCAAGATGGAGAAGATGTTCATGCCAATTCCTGAGGACGAAATCCTCAAGAACCCAGCATGTGACCAGAACGAGGGTTACTAATAATCTGACACGCAAGAGTATATACTCTGCATAAATAGCAGCCGGCGAACACGCAAAGTGTTCGGCGGCTTTTTCTGTCTATTGATATTCTATGGACTACGGAAATAAGTCAATAGCATGTACCCCTTATTCTCTCAACCAGTTGTGGATGAGCATCTCATTCCTTTTGCCCTTGATGAACTCAGGCAAATTGAACGACTTCATGGTACGGTTGTAGAAATCAGCATCCTTTTGTGGCACAACAAACGGTTTGGCGAAACTGCCGTCAGCCTGCAAGTGAGCAATATAAGGACGTGTGTATAGTCCGTCGTCCTGGCGCGAAGAGAACACCAGCCATTTGCCATTGCTGCTCCATGTGTGGTATGATGCTCGGTAAGGGAGGCTGCATTTCGCTATCGCCTTTCCCGTCTCGCTTTCGTTGGCACTGCCTTCGTTGCCCTTTTTCGCATTAAGATCAATCATATACAAACGTGCTTCCTTGTGCCAGATGGAGAAGTTGCCATAGTCGGACACCGTGAACACCAGCTTTGAGCCATCGGGCGAAACACGCGGGAACGATACGCTCTTGTCGTGAGCCTTTGCGCTATAGAGTGTGTCAACGGCATCGCCAAACGTCCCCTCGCTCTCACTGAACATAATGCTGCAAAGCGAATACTTAGCCTGCTCAAACTCTTCGGGCATTGTCACACTGTCAGCGCTGCAGAAATACAGCCTCGTGCCATCGGGCGACCACGATGGGAATGTCTCGAAAGCAGTTGCGGAGTGTATCTGCGGACAAGTCAAGGTCTCGCCTGTCTGTGTGTCGTAAATCACCACGTCGGAACTATAGTCGAACACCTCGATGCGATTCACGTCGGTGGTGTGAAACATCTGCTTCGTCTGATTGGTAGAGAACGCTACGTATCTGCCCCCAGGATGCCAAGACGGATATACAAACGATGGCGAGGGAGTGATCTTAGTAGCCTTATCATTATCTACAAAGTACGTACCTGCATAATCCGCTCGCAAATGGAAAAGCATCTTGCTCGGATCGTGCTGGCAGAACGAATGACAGTTCATGCATCCGCCATTTGTCTGCTTGTTGGTCAAGATTGGCTCCTCGTCGTAGGTGGTCAGGCAGCGCTGATAGATACCCATTTCATTCCACTGCTCATAGCCTGGCTCAATGAGTCGATATACAAGATAAGAATCAATTGAGTCTGGCGAGATATAGATATTGAAGGCATTGTATTCCACCCACTTACCATCCTTCGTGCCTTGTATGCGTACCGACACCGTGTTCGACTCTCGCACCATATCTTTCCAATCGTCCGCATCGATGCAGAAACCCTCCTCGCCATCGGCGGCCACCACCACCGTGGCTTTGCCCGAAGTGAACACCGCCTGTGCCTCATGAAGCATAAGCGAATCAGCCAGGGCGAATGTTGGTGCAGCAATGTTGACGGGCAACGTCACCTCAGCATAGTCTGGGCACACTACTGCATCACACCCCAACGGTTCTGCATCTTGCACCCTTGCAGTGCAAGCACAGAGCAGCATTGATGCCGAAGCAAGTAAGACAGTATTTCTTTTTAAGACAAATCTATTCTTCACTTTCCAATAATTTTTTCCATTGATTGTAATAACGTTCAAAACACTTTGGCAATGGAGCCGGCATGTCGTCCGAGCCCCCAAACTCATCAATCATCGCCACAAATTGCTCCTGATAGTCAGCAAGAATGTATAGCGCCCCAAGCAGCTGTAGCGTGGTGCTACACTGCTTTGTGCCTCGCGTAGCACGAGCCACATGCAGCAAATCGTCGTCCAGGCCATGCAGACCCGAAAAACGGTTGTCGTCAATCAGACACTTTCGCTTCATGCTCAACTGCGCATCGGCTTCAACTGCTGAATCGCTGAGCAGCGAGGCATAGCGCGCACACCAATCCTTGTAGTACAACGACTTGGATAGCACACGGATATACTTGCGTGCCACTTTATACTGCCCATAGATGATGTTTGTCTGAATCAGTCGCTGCAACAGTCTGGGTGATAGGTTGTTCATCTTCTCGTTAGCCTCGAACGCATATCGCTGCGCCTGAGCAATATGGCCCATCGAGTAATACACGTCGCTGAGGAGTGCTGCCACCTGTGGCGAACTGATAACATTGACATAGATGCTGGCAATGTTCATCACAGGCTGTTCCAGCAGGCGATCGCCCAGCGTGCCTTGCTCAGCAAGCGCGATGTGCAGGCAGTTTTGGTGCAGCAGATTGTTGATGGGCGAATGGGCTTCGCACTCAGTCACTACCTCGTCCCACCGTTCCTCGCGCACATGGTTGCTCAGTAGCATGAATAGCTCATCTTGCTTGCCCTCGTTGCCTAAAAGACACAAGGCACGACTGATACTCATATTGCCCACAAACATGGCAAACAGCACAGACAACACGAGGGACAACACGCCCGACATCACGGGCAACTTTGCAATTTTCATCCACGTCTTCTCGCACCACACCAACAGGGCTGCCACACACGTCATGGCTGCCGACATAACCAGTGCCCCATGCACAGGCACGGCATAGAACTGCAAGAAGAATGCACGAAGTAGAGCCGGCACGCCCTCGCGAGAGTACACATCGGCTATGTAATACTTGCTGAAATAGAATGTGTTCCATCCCTCTTGATAGTGGAAGATGCGCACTCCAATCCACCAGAAGAAGCATGCGAACAAGCAAAAGCATAACAATAAAAAAACTGCCGATGCAGCGTTGCAACGGCATATTGCATTTTCACTTTTTGATGACATACCAAAATACACGATCTGCGGCACAAACACAATGTGCTCATTGTTTTATGCAAAGATAAGAATTCTTATTTGAATAATGAAATAAAACCCTTGAAATCTGCTGATTAGGATGTAAAATAAAACGAAAATTTTTGGATTATCACGAAATCTGAGTCCAAAATGATACTTGCGTGATTTATTGTTGAACAATGCAAGCAGTCCCTTTCAAGCATGCGTCACTCGATGTGATGCAGTAGCGAGCCTACGCCTTATGGAGTAGCGTCGCTAAGCGATATGCAATAGCGAGGGAGGGGAAACGGAGGTGATGTAACTCGCGAATTTAGGCAGAAGAAAGCGAATAGTTTGTGGATTATTTGGCAGATTAAATAAAAAGTCGTTACTTTGTACATCAATAATGAATAAATCTAATTTTGACATGAGTATTAGCTATAAGATATTAAAGATGTGCATAGCTTGTTTTATGCTGTGCATTTGCGGCAGCGCTTTCGCAGATTCTTTTGTGAAGGTGACTGATTTGAATCAGTTGAGTGATGGTGATGAGGTGATATTTGTGAGTTGGAATAGTGATGGAAGTATGGTGGCAATGAGTACAGACCAAGGAACTAACAATAGAGGATATGTAGGTATCACTATCCAGAACGATATTTTTGTTAAATCAGAATATGATAATGTGCAAGTTTTGAAAGTACGAAAAAATGGAACGGAGTATGGTTTCCATACAGGAGACGGCTACCTATATAGTCCTGCAAAGAATTCAAATGAGTTGTTGACTAATACAACTAAGTACACGACTAAACCTACAACCAATAGCTTATGGAAAGTTGGTACTCTCGGAAACGTAAGTGCATATGAAATACAGAATTATAGTACAAGAACATACATACAGTATTACGAGACAAATCATTTGTTCAATTGTACTTCATCGGGTGCTCAAAAAGACATTTACATTTTCAAAAGAGCATATATCCGTAGTGTTGGTACTGGAAAATATGGAACTTTGTGCCTTCCAAAAGCTGTAGCATTAAGTAATGCAACTGCCTTCGAGATTTTAGGAAAACAAACCGCTCCTGATGGTAATGCAGAATCAATTGTGCTTGGTGAGATTGAAAATAGTCAACTTGAAGCTGGAATGCCTTATATCTTCGAAGCAAGTGGTGATGAGATAATTGCTGTGATGTCGGGAGAAGCAGTAGCTGAAGCAAAAGCATATAATGGTTTGTATGGCTCGTTTGAAATGCGTAGTGTTGATGAGGGAATGTACTTGTTGTCCAATAATGCGATTCAGCTGTGTGGCACTGGATGTGGAATAAAAGAAAATAGAGCTTATATAAATATGGACGAAGTGCCAGACTATTCTGGTGTATCATCAGCGGGCAGGCGAATCGTGGAGATTACGGGTAGTGGTATAGTGGATTGTATTGCGCAAGAATCGGCAAGTAGGGAAGTTGTTGCTATTTATGATGCAGCTGGAGTGAAGAGAAGTACGATGCAAAGAGGACTGAATATTGTGCGATATTCGGATGGTGATATTAAGAAAATTGTTAATCAATAAAGAAAGTAGATTGGTATGAAAAGAACATATAGTAAGCCAAGGATAAAAGGTGTGGTGATTTCGTGTATTGATATTGTGTGCACGAGTGGAGGTGATGGCAATAAAATACTGCAAGTAAATAATGCTGCTACTAATGGTTTGTGGGGTGATGCAAAAGCTCGATTCGGAGATGAAGAGGATGGTGGTGCGGATGACATCTGGGCAGGCATTTGGGAATAGGCTGTGTGTAAATTTATGTAAAAAAAGACAGAGTGTTTTGTGCGTAAGCATAGGGCATTCTGTCTTTGTTTTGTAGAAAGAAGTGCTTGGATGTACAAACGCAAGATAATCAGTAGCATGCAGATGTATTGTAGATACTTGAAGTGAAAAATTTGCTACTAAATGTAACAAAATTGATAGTGGATGTTACGTGCGTGATATATTATATATGTATTATCGGGTAAATTTGCACGCTGAATTGTGTTGATGAATGTGAATGAAACGGAAATTAAGTTAAAACCAAATAAATTATGAATTTTACGACAAAGAATCTAAGACGGCTTGCCCGTGCGGCAAGCGTGGCAGTGGTTGCCGCTGGATTTCTGAGTGCTTGTGAAGACGGCTATGATTTGGCTAAGGAACAGCCAGATTGGCTCGGAGCGAGCATTTACGATTATCTGGAAAGCGAGGGCAACTACACCAACGTGGTGAAGATCATCGACGACTTAGGCTACAAGGAAGTGCTGTCGAGAACCGGCAGTAAGACGCTCTTCGTGGCTGACGATGATGCTTTTGCACGCTTCTACCAAAACAATTCCTGGGGAGTGAGATCGTACTCTCAGCTCTCTTTGGCGCAGAAGAAGACTCTTCTGTATGGTGCAATGATCAACAATGCTTGTCAGGTGGCATACCTCTCAAGCTCGGAAGGTCCTACTGAGGGTGACTGCATGCGCCGTCAGACTTCGCAGAGCCTCTATGACACTGTGCCAGTGCTCAAGCCAGAAGTTATGCCTAACACTCCTTACTGGCAGTACTACAAGGACAACAACAAGGCTATTCCTTGTTTCCAGGACATGACAACTCCTCCGATGATCCACTTCATCGAGTCATTCCTCCAGAACCAGCTCATCACCAACCCAGACTGCGACTTCCTCTTCAACTACCAGTCGGAGCGCAAGCCTGGCGATGCCAACGTGAACGGCATCATGATGATTGACCAGAACATCAAGTGCTCTAACGGTTTCGTGCACAAGATGGCAGACGTGCTCACATCATTGCCTAATATGGCTGAGATAGTGCACAGCAACCCTAACACAAGCACATACGCTAAGTTGCTCGACCGCTTCTGCGCTCCATACTATGCAGGAGATGAGGCAACAAAAGAATACAACCGCTTGTTTGAGACAAATGTAGATTCTGTGTTCCAGAAGCGCTACTTCGCAGAGCGTTCACACGGTGGCGAGCCACTTGACCTCACTCCTTCAAATGGCCCAGTGAATGGCAAGCTGAAGTTCGACCCGGGATGGAATCAGTTCTATTCAACTACCAACGCTGGCACTCCTGCCAACGTGGCATTGCAGGAGAACATGGGCGTGATGCTCGTGCCTACAAACAAAGCAATAGACGAATACTGGAACAATGGCGCAGGCGCAGTTCTTCGCGACTACTATGGCTCATGGGAAAATGTGCCTGACAAGGTAGTCAGCAAGATGCTCAACGTGAACATGCTCAACAGCTTCGTGGGCAGTGTGCCAAGCAAGTTCGAGACAGTGCTCAACGATGCGAACGATGAGCTCGGACTTGACGTGCAGAGCATTGACTCGGTATGCATGGCATGTAACGGTGCCGTTTATCTCACAAACCGCGTGTTCAACCCAGTGGCATACATCTCTGTTTCGTTCCCAGCTCTCATCAACGAGACAATGAACATCTTCTATTGGGGCATTGAGCAGTGCGGCTATGATGTGTATCTCAACTCTCAGCAGTCATACTACAGCCTCTTTATCCCAACAAACAAGGCTATGGTAGAGTACATCGACCCTTGCTCGTTCGGCAAGTCAACTACTCAGCTGTTCCGCTTCCGCTACGACGGTTCCGCTCAGGAGGAGCGCAACAGAGTGTGTGCAAGTATCTGGAACTATGACGTTGAGACAGGCGAGGTGCTCGACTCTATCAGCGAGGCAACCTACAATCAGATCAAGAACCGCCTTGAGGATATCCTCAACACTCACATCGTCATTGGCAACGTGGAGGATGGCAATGAGTTCTACCAGACTAAGGGCGGCAGCACCATCCGCGTGAGAAATGCATCGGCTGGAGAGGCTGGCATGACAGTGCAGGGCAGTGCCCAGATTGACGACAATGCGCCAGTGAAGGTTACTCGCGTGTATGACGAATCAAAAGAAGGCAACGGCAAGACATACATCCTTGATGGAGAGCCAATCCTCACCACACGCCGCTCAGTGGCAGACATCCTTGCTGATCAGCCTGAGTATGAGGCATTCTACAATATGCTTCAGGGCTCAAGCTTCTTGGAGACAAAGCATGTGATTGGCACAGACGAGCATGGTTGCGGCTCTCGCAACATCAGCTTGTTCAACACTTTCCGCTACACTGTGCTCGCTCCAACTAACGAGTCAATCGAGAAGCTCATCGCAAGCGGAGAGCTTCCAACATGGGAGGACGTTGAGAATGCAGAGACAAAGGAAGAGCAGGACAGCCTTGCAACCGAGATTGAGGACTTCATCAAGTATCACATTGTTGATAACTCATTCTTCATCGGTCAGGGCAATGCAAGCGGCAAGTACGAGACTTCTGCATACGCTGTGGAAGATGGCAACCTCAAGTATCACAAGGTTGACGTGAACTGCAGCAACGACGGCATCACATTCACAGATGCCAAGGGCAATGTGCGCAAGGTGCTGACAAGCAACAGCAATCTCTACAACCAGATGGCACGCGAATATCAGTACAACACTGGCGACGCAACCAAAGCAACAGAGATCTATACTTCATCTTATGCTGTGGTGCATCAGATCGACGGTGCGCTGAGGTATAAATAGGATAAAAACTGAACAACAATGAAATTAAATAAGAATATACTTCTCTTGGGTCTCGCTGCTCTGCCACTCACAGCATCTGCACAGAAAGCCGGTGATTTGATTCGCGGTAATGTGTCGGACGACATCGATGCGCTGATGGCATGTAACGTAGTGGAGATTGACAACGCCAACCGTATCGTGGCGCATGCCGTGACCGATGTGAACGGTAACTTCTCGTTCCGCATCGTGGACCCAAAGCACAAATTGAGAATTTCATACATAGGATACGCTACACAGACTATTCCAATTAATGGCTTGGTGTACAAGATCAAGATGAAGGATGCCAACACCCTGAAGGAGGTTGTGGTGAAGGGCAAGCAGGTGGTGCAGTCAAACGGCCTTGCTATCCCAACACGAGAAATCTCTATGGCTCATCAGACAATCGATGCCAAGGAGTTTGAAGGTCTCGCATTCACATCTATCGATGAGGCTTTGCAGGGACGTATCGCAGGTCTCGACATCGTCAGCAACTCTGGTAACCTTGGTTCCGGCACAACAATGCGTCTGCGTGGTGTCAGCTCCATCAACGGCAGCTCAGAGCCACTCATCGTTGTGGATGGCAACATCTTCAACAGCGACACCAAGAACGGCTTCGACTATGCATCAGCCACAGAAGAGCAGTTCTCAGAGCTCCTCAATGTCAATCCTGACGATATCGCCAGCATCACAGTGCTGAAGGATGCTGCCGGTACTGCCATCTATGGTTCGGAGGGTGCGAATGGCGTAATCGAGATCAAGACAAAGCGCGGTACCCGCGGCAAGACAAGAGTGCAGTACACATACCGCGCCACTATGACTCACCAGCCATACGGCTACAAGCTCCTGAATGGTGACCAATATACAATGCTGATGAAGGAAGAGTACTTCAACCCAACACTCAGCGATGCTGCTTCGGACATACGCGAGTTCAACTATGATCCTTCGTTCTCGGAATACGAGATGTTCAACAACAACACCGACTGGAAGAAGGAAGTGCAGCAGACAGGTCTCTTGCAGAAGCACAACATCAACCTCTCGGGTGGTGGTGAGAAAGCAACATTCCGTGTTTCGGTAGGCTATGACCATCAGACAGGTACAGTCATCAAGCAGCAGTACGATCGCTTCAGCACACGTGTCGCATTCGACTACAATGTCAGCGACCGCATCAAGATCAGTACCAACTTCAACATGACTTACCAGCAGAACCAGCAGAACTACAACAAGGGAGGCGACCTCATTGCAATCTCAATGCAGAAGATGCCTAACCTCTCTGTGTATGAGCAGGATCAGTATGGCAACGACACCAACAACTACTACCACATGCTCAGCACATGCTCGCCTGAGCTCCGCAACGACCAGCTCAAGCTGGTGAATCCTCTCGCCCTTGCACATCAGGCAAAGAACACAAGCGAGAGATACCAGATTCAGCCAGAGTTCATCATTAGGTACAATCTCCTCGGCACAGAGGCTGACCAGACAAGACTGGAGTATGAAGGCAAGGTGTTCTTCGACATCAACAACAACTACTCAGATCAGTTCTATCCTTCAAGCCTTGTGACAACAGGCTGGCAATCAAGTGATAATAACTCTGCCTCGACAAGTGCAAACAAGAGCACAAACATCTCTACTACGCACACATTCACCTTCACGCCTCATTTCAGCAACGAAGATCACTCGTTCATGCTGTTAGGCAGATTCCAGCTCAATGACAACACCAACAAGAGCACCAACAGCAGCGTGTATGGTTTGCCATTCGGCGGCATAGACTCGCCAATCGCTGACGGCATCATTGGCGGCATGAGCTCAGGATCAGGTCAGGGACGAAGCGTCTACCTCAGAATGCAGGCACACTACGCTTACAAGGGACGCTATACTGCCACATTCTCTGTGAGCCGTGACGGTACAACCAAGTTCGGCGATAGCCGCCGCTGGGGTACATTCCCTGCTCTCTCATTCCGCTGGAACATCTCTGACGAACCATGGATGGAGCCTGTTAAGTGGCTCTCAATGCTTTCTATCCGACCAGGCTGGGGTATCGTGGGTAAATCGCCAGGCAGCGAGTATCTCTACTTCTCTCGCTATGCTACAGGATCGGCGTACAACCAGCATGGCGCAATCTCTCCACAGAATGTGCGTCTCAACTCTATTCAGTGGGAGAACAAGGAGACATACAACATCGGTTTCGACCTCGGCTTGTTCAACGACCGCATCAAAGCAGACTTCAACATCTACCGCAACATGACTACGAAGCTCCTCATGTCTAACGTAGGCTTGCCAGCGTCATCAGGCTACTCAAGCTTCTCATGGCTGAATGTTGGCGACATGCGCAACATCGGTTGGGAAGCAAACGTTGAAGCAAACAATGCAATCAAGAAGGGCAAGTTCTCAATGGACTTCAACATTTCATTTGCCAACAACCGCAATGAAATCACGAAGATGGATCCTACAGTGCTTCAGACACTCAACAAGGACTTCGACCGCAACAACGGCTCATACCTTGCGCGTGTACAATTATATAATGCCTTCGGCTCAATCTACGGATTCCGCTACAAGGGCGTTTACCAGTACTCTAAGTACACACCAGAAGAAGTGCCAGGCGTGAGCGGTCCTAACGCTCCTGTGGCTCGCGATGCTAACGGCGACGTGATCGTGGACAAGAATGGCCTCACAGTGCCAATGGTGTTCTGCTATCAGAACAACGAGAACACTACTGGTGGTACATACATCTACGAGTTCAAGGGCGGCGACGCAATCTACGAGGACATCAACCACGATGGCAACATCAATGAGCTTGACATCGTGTACCTCGGCTCATCGCTCCCTAAGTTCACAGGCGGCTGGGGCTTCAAGCTTCACTTCGGTCGCTTCACATGGAACAACCAGTTCAACTTCCGCGTGGGCAACAAGATCGTGAACGCTGCTCGCATGGGCTTGGAGAAGATGTATGACAACACTAACCAGAGCGTAGCAGTCAACTGGCGCTGGCGTGTAGAGGGCGACGTTGCCCCAATCCCACGCGCGCTCCACAACGAGGGCTACAACTGGCTCGGTTCCGACCGTTTCGTAGAGTATGGTTCATACATGCGTCTCAACTACTCTCAGATCAGCTACAGCTTCAATCAGAAGTCGCTCAAGAAGTACGGCCTCTCTTCGCTCAGCTTGAACTTGAGTGGCAACAACCTCTTCATCCTCACCAACTATAGTGGTGCCGACCCAGAAGTTGCATACGGCGGCATGGGTGTCGCAACAGACAACTCACGCACCCCTAATGCTCGCTCATTCACTCTTGGTGTAACAGTAGGATTCTAAAAAACAAGAACATAACATGAAAATTAATAATATATTCAAACCATTGGCGGTATGTGCATCGGCACTCTTGTCTTTCACAAGTTGCGATGACTTCCTCACCATCTTGCCTATGAACGAGATTGTGCATGAGAAGTATTGGCTGGAAGAGGCAGACGTGAACAGCACCCTCAACTCTTGCTACTCATTGCTTGAGTCAACAGATTGCATCAGCCGAATGATTGTGTGGGGCGAGCTCCGCTCCGACAACATGGAGGTTGGCTCAAATGCGCCAAACGACATTCAGCAGATCCTCAAGGAAAACCTGCTGGAGACAAATGGATTCACAAAGTGGGATTCTTTCTATAAGGTCATCAACAACTGCAACACTGTCATCCGCTTCGCGCCAGATGTTGCAGCCATCGACCCTAACTTCACCCCAAGCGAGCTTCGTGCCACTATCGCTGAAGCTACAACGCTTCGCTCGCTCTGCTACTTCTACCTCATCCGCACATTCCGCGACGTGCCTTACATCACGCAGCCATCTGTGGAGGACAATCAGGAGTACATTGTGCCAGCAAGCAAGTTCGACACTGTGCTCGACAGCATCATCCGTGATGTTGAGGCTGTGAAGAACGATGCCGTTCGTTCATACGGCGAGAAGTCGGAAGAGAATACATGCCGCATCACACGCTGGGCATGCTATGCATTGCTCGCCGACATGTATCTCTGGAAGGGCGACTACCAGAAGTGCATCGACTACTGTGACCTCGTCATCGACCGCAAGATTCAGGAATATGAAGAAGAGCGCGAGAAGAATCCAACAACAATCACTATGGAGCTCTATGGCGACAAATTCCCGCTCATCTCAGAGGCACGCGCTGGCAATAACACTGGCGGCACTGCTTACAACGAGATTTTCGGCGAGGGCAACAGCTTTGAGAGCATCTTCGAGCTTGCATTCATCAGAAACAGCGGTCAGACGAACTCAACTATCAGCAACTACTACGGTAGCAGCTCGAACGACAATGGCCAGCTTGCAGTTCCTTCATACTTCTCTGAGGGCATTGACAACGGCACCAACGAGTACTTCCACAGAACTGACTGCCGCTACCTCGAGAACTTCAAGGTGGGAACAAGCAAGAACAACATCACAAAGTATGTGAACGAGAACATCTCATTCCGCACAGGCAACACAACAGGCACGCTCCCAACGCCAGAAACGCGCAAGCGCACTTCTGAAATTGCCAACTGGATCATCTACCGTCTCACCGACGTGATGCTCATGCGCGCAGAGGCAGAAGTAGAATTGGCAGGCAACCTCAATCCTGACACTCAGGCAACTGACGAGCAGATTGACCACTACCGCCGCGCTTTCGCAAGCGTGATGGCAGTATGGCGCCGTGGCAACAACATGCGCACAGCCACTCGCGACACGCTGGTGTTCAACGACTATGCAGGCTCACGCCAGGCAATGGAGAACCTCGTGTTCGACGAGCGTCAGCGCGAGCTCATGTTCGAAGGCAAGCGCTGGTTCGACCTTGTTCGCCTCTGCCGCCGCGAGGGAGACAACTCCCGCATGATTGCCAAGGTGCTTTCTAAGTTCAAGCAGGACCAGGCATCCATCAAGATCCGCCTCGGCGCTCAGGACGCACTCTATTATCCATATAACCGCCAGGAGTTGAAGATGAACAAGTTGCTCATCCAGAACCCTGCATACAAGACTGGCGACAATTTTGAACAAAACTAATAGAAGAGCCATGAATACGAACAATAACAATAAGACAGGAATGAAGGGTATGAAGGCATTGGTCGCAGTCATCTGTGCTTTCTTCGCTCTCAACTCTTCACTCTTCACCCTCTCATCATGCTCTGATGAGCCAGATGCAGAGAACTACTATACATTCACCGGCGAGATGGTGTCTGACTACCTCGACCATCGTCCTGAGCTGTTCAGCGACTTCATCGAGGTGCTGCAGAAGTCAGGCATGTATGGCATGATGGCAACATACGGCACTTACACTTGCCTTGCCCCAACTAATGATGCCATGCAGACTTACCTTCGCTCTATGGGCAAGGCGTCGGTGGCAGAAATGACAAAGGCTGAATGCGACACGCTTGCGTGGAACCACATCATCAAGTACACATATTTCACTACCGACCTTCATGACGGCAACTTCCCAACTGCCAACATGAACGACCGCTACCTCACATTCTCTTGCGATAGCGACGCAACAAACGGCAACAACATCGTGTACTTCGTCAATAAGGCATCACAGCTCATTGCTCGCGACGACTCTGTCGAGAACGGTGTTGTTCACACCATCAACCGCGTCATCCAGCCAAGCAGCCAGTACCTGCCTGATCTCATCATCGAGAACCCAGAGGTGTCGCTCTTTGCATCAGCACTTGCTCTCACAGGCATGCGCGACTCACTCTATCAGTATCTTGACGATACATACACTTGCGGCGCTGACTCAGTGAACAAGGGCTTCTACATCGTGCGTGGCGGCTCCGAGCAGCACCTCTGCTACTGGGTGGGCAAGCGCATGAAGCGATACAGCGCATTCATCGAGCCAGACTCAGTGTATCACAATCATGGCATAATTACTCTCGAAGACCTCAAGACATACGCTAAGCAGGTGTATGACGAGGTTTATCCTGAGGATGCAGGCCTGTACGACGAAGAATGGACCAACCGCAAGAACCCTCTCAACCGCTTCGTCTCATACCACCTCCTCCCATACTATGGCGGTTATGAAGACTGGACAATCAACGACGTGAATGGCGTGAACCTCAAGACAGACTGCGCTGTCACTGACAAGATTGACTGCACAGACTGGTTCACAACCCTTATGCCTGGCACAATCATGAAGATGAGTTCGCCAACAGGCACTGACGGCGGTCTCTACATCAACCGCAAGGGCTTGCGCTCAAGAGCATCTGTTCGTGGTGTGAAAGTGTATAGCCCTTCAGAGATCGGCAAGGTGGATCAGCAGGCTCTCAACGGCATCTTCCACTACATTGACGACATCCTTACATACAATGTTCAGACACGCGACGTAGTATTCAACGACCGTATCCGCATCGATGCCGTAACTCTCTCGCCTGAGTTCATGAACTGCGGTGCTCGCGGTGCTGCCGATTGCACAGGCTTCAAGGTAGTAGAAGGCTGGGACTTCCACGGTCAGCAGCCACAGCTCAACCTCCGCAACCGCAGCACATGGAACGCTACATACCAGGACTGCGTTGACTTCACAGGTCAGTTCGACATCAGCTTCAAGCTTCCTCCAGTGCCAGAGAACACATACGAGGTTCGCTTCGCCTACGGTGCTCACGAGAGCCGTGGTGTTGTTCAGGTTTACTTTGGCGAGAAAGGCAACGTTCAGCCAATGGGCATTCCTATCGACTTCCGTATCTACGGTGGCGATCCTACCATCGGTTGGGTGGCAGACACTGGCAACAAGGATGCTGACGCAGCCATCGACAAGGCAATGCACAACCGTGGCTACATGAAGGAGATGGACACTTGGCTTCAGGGCGCGTCAAACAATCTGCGCGACAACAATGGCAAGCTCCGCAAGATTCTCTGCACTCAGACAATGTCGCCAGACAAGGAGTACTGGATTCGAATCCGCCTTGTCAACGACAACCCTAAGGCAGAGTTGCCAATCAACTACTTCGAACTCTGTCCAAAGTCTGTGTATGCAGGTTTGACAGCAGAAGATACTCACTAAAAAGAAGCGTACTCTAATGAAACTTAAATATATCATATCATTGTTTGCAGCCGCAGTCTTCACTGCGTCATGCTCCGACACATGGGATGATCACTATCCAACAGAGCAGACCAACGGCACAGAGTCGTTGCTCCAGATCATGGAGAAGAATCCTCAGTTGAGTGACTTCCTCAAGGTGGCAAAGGCAACACATTTATATAATAATATGCATGCCACTCCTGTGACATACGCTGATCTCCTTGGCTCAGACCTTGCGCTCACAGTATGGGCTCCGCAGAACGGCACGTTCAACACTGACTCGCTCCTTGCCCTCTGCCAGACAGCCAAGGGCGACTCGCTCGTAGGTCAGCAGTTCGTAGGCAACCACATTGCCCACAATGTCTATAACATGAACAGCCTCACTAAGGCTAACGTCAAAATGTTCAACGACAAGTTCATGTCGCTCAATCCTCAGAGCCTGAACGGAACGTCGGCTGTGTCGGTCAATACGCCAGCCACAAACGGCCTTCTCCACGTTATCAACAAGAATGTTCCATTCGCATACAACATCTACGAAGGTCTCACTTGCCTCGACGAGTTCTCGCACATAGGCAGCTTCCTCACCATGTTTGAGAAGCAGGAGCTCGACGAGAACCGAAGCATCGTGGCAGGCATCGAGGACGGTCAGAAGGTGTACTCCGACTCAGTTATGGTTCGTGAGAACATCCTCTTCCGCACCATCGACAACATCATCAGCGAGGACTCATCATTCGCTATGATTGTTCCTTCCAAGGAAATGTGGGACAAGGCAGTGGAAGAGGCAAAGCCATACTTCAACTTCGAAGGCATGGCAAAGGCTGACTCCATCCAGAACTACTGGCTGAACATGTCGCTCATTCAGGACCTCATCTACAACCAGAACATGCAGCGCTCTGTCAGCGACTCCATCTTCACTACATCCTACAGCATGCGCGAGTGGCCATACCATGTTTACTACAAGCCATACGCTGAAGGCGGACTCCTTAGCCCTGCCAACATCAAGGACTCAATCCCATGCAGCAACGGCGTGTTCTACCGACTTGCTAAGTGGCCATTCACTCAGCAGGATCTCTACTTCCGCCCAATCACTATGCAGGCAGAGAACGAGTCGCACATCGTTGAAGACAACAAGCTCTGCACATACAACTACCGTGCAGCCATCGGCGACTCAATCAGTGGCAATGGCTACCTCGACATCGTGCCAAAGAACTCTACTTCCAACTGGAAGACTACATTCGAGATTCGCAACACGCTCTCAGGCACATACGACATCTGTGCAGTCATACTTCCTAAGACAGTGTACAACTCATTCACTCGCGACTTCAAGCCAAACCAGTTCAAGGCAACAATCTTCTACGATGACGCTTCAGGTCGTGAGCAGAGTATGAGAGCTGACAATGGCGGCAAGTTCAACAACGACCCATACAAGGTTGACACCGTCAAGCTTGCCACAGTCACACTCCCTGTCTGCGCCTACCAGCAGCAGAACGCCGTGCTTCGCGTGCAGCTTGAGTGCTCAATGACAAGCCGCGAGACATCATTCTCGCGCGAGATGTACCTCGACTGCATCTATCTTCGTCCATCAAAAGAAACAGAAAACTCTGCTAAGGCAAGAAAGGAGGGCAAGAAATGAAAAAAGAACTATTCTTCACACTGCTCAGCGTACTCGCGCCAATGAGCATGCAGGCACAGGATGAGCAAGCAGCCGAAGCGGCAGCGCCAGCGAGAGTTGTCAGAACTCAGTCTTCTGTTCCGACTCATCCTGTCAGCGGTCGTGTCATCGACGCTGCAACAGGTCAGCCAGCAGTAGGTATCAGCGTAAAGGCATACGGTTCCAACCGCTATGCTGCCATGACCGACGAAAACGGTGAATACACAATCAAGGTGCCAGATTGGGTTACTTCCCTCACATTCTCTGCTGAAGGCTATGCTCTTGCGCAGCAGGCAATAGGTGGCGGCGACACAGTCATCCCAGTCAAGATGTACTCAGACAAGTTCACCGACATCTACTCGCTCTCCACAAATGCCAAGACAAGCCACACTGCGCTCGTATCATACAACAATAACGATTTCAGCATTGACAATCAGATACAGTCGCAGCTTGGCGGCGACATGCGCACCATCACTCGCAACGGTGTGGCAGGCTCAGGCGTCATGATGCTCATGAACGGTATCAACTCGCTCAATGCCAACGCTCAGCCTCTCGTCGTACTCGATGGCGTGATTCAGAACATGCAGTACAACGGAGCATCCCTCCACGATGGCTTCTTCAACAATATTCTTGCCAACATCATGGTTGAGGACATTGAAAAGATCACCGTGCTGAAGAACGGTACAGCCATCTATGGAGCCAAGGGTGCTAATGGCGTTGTTGTCATCGAGACAAAGCGCAACAAGTCCATGGCAACCAAGATCGACGTAAGCATTGGCGGCAGCTACGAGATGCTTCCAACGCTTCCAACTATGATGAACAGCGAGCAGTTCCGCGTATATGCATCTGAGCTCATAGGCACGACAGGTACAAAAAGCAACTCGTTCAAGTTCCTTCAGACGGATCCAAACTACTACTATTACAAGCAGTACCACAACTCAACTGACTGGACAGACGAGACATACAAGGAGGCTTACACTCAGAACTATAGCATCAACGTGCAGGGTGGTGATGACGTGGCAAACTACAACCTCTCCGTTGGCTTTGCCAATGGCGATGCAACGCTCATCAACAACTCATACTCGCGCTTCAACCTCCGCTTGAACTCCGACATCGTGCTTGCGAAGAATCTCTCCGTTCGCTTCGATGCAGCATACAGCGACGTGAATCGCAACATGCGCGACGATGCAGTGAAGGCAAACGTCACTGACGGCGTCATCTCTGCCCCAGCGTTCCTCTCGCTCATCAAGTCTCCTTTCCTCTCTCCATACGCATTCGATGCGCTTGGCAATCGTTCCAACTACCTTGCAGAGGCTGACGACTACCTTTCTGACGTAGTTGCTCGCAAAGGCATCACTACATCTCTTGCCAACCCTAAGAGCATCCTTCTCAATGGCGAAGGCAAGAACAAGAACGACTTTGGCAACCGCACCGTCTATCTTTCTGTCACTCCAAAGTGGGAGATCAACAGAGACTGGAGTCTCTCCGACCACTTCACATTCAGCCTCGACAATACTGACGAGAACTACTACCTCCCAACCACTGGCGTGCCTAACTACGAAGTTAAAGACCTCGGCATTGTGGAAAACATGGCAAGCGCGCTCGCAGGACGTCAGGTGACATTCTGGAACGACCTTTACGCACAGTATCAGCATCGCTTCAATGCTCACTGGCTCTCAGTTCGCGGCGGCTTCCGCTACATCAAGGACAGCTACCGTCAGGACATCCAGACAGGCTACGACACTGGCAATGACAAAACTCCAAATATGTCAGTCAACCTCAACTATAAGAAGACGGACGGTTTCGACAACAACGATATCGACCTCACATACTACCTCACTGGCGACTACAACTACCGTGAGCGCTACTACCTCTCTGCAGGCGTAGCAATGGACGGCAGCAGCAAGTTCGGTGTTGATGCAGATGGTGGTGTCAAGATTGGCAACTATGCCTTTGGCTTCTTCCCATCAGTGCAGGGCGCATGGGTTCTCACCAACGAGGACTGGTTCCGTCCAACAAAGGGCATCAACTACCTCAAGCTCAACGTAGGCTTCGACATGGTGGGCAACGATGACATCAGCACACGTGCCTCACGTACATACTTCGTTGCTGGCAAGATGTTCCAGACACTCTCTGGCAAGACAATCGGCAACATTGGCAACACTAAGCTGCAGTGGGAGACAACATCACGTCTGACAGCAGGCATCCAGCTTGCAACATTCAACAACCGTCTCCTCGTAGGCTTCAACTACTTCAACAGCACTACCGACAACCTCCTATGCCTCAGTCGCCTCAGCTACCTCACAGGCACTCAGACTAACTGGAGCAACGATGGTAAGCTCAGCAATGAAGGCTATGATGTCAGCGCTACAGCTCGCCTCATCAACACAAAGGACTGGACATGGAGCGTCAGCGCATCGGCTGGCCACTACAAGAACGAGATCAAGAAGCTCCCTAAGGGCGTTCAGTCAATGACAACTGACCTCTACGGTGCTACTATCATCTCTAAGGTTGGCGCAGCAGCAGGCACATTCTATGGCTACAAGACAGATGGCGTATTCGCAACAGCAGAGCAGGCAGCGTCGGCAAGTCTCTATCAGGAGACACGCACAGGCGCTAAGCAGTACTTCTCTGCAGGCGACATGAAGTTCGTCGATGTCGATGGCAACAGCATCATCAACGAAAAGGACATGCAGGTCATTGGCGATCCTAACCCAGACATCTACGGCAACATCAGCACGCAGCTCACATGGAAGCGCTTCACCCTTGGCGTCAACTTCAACTACTCGCTCGGCAACGATCTCTACAACTACCAGCGCAGCATTCTCGAGAGCGGCTCGTTCTTCTACAACCAGACTACAGCCATGCTCAACCGCTGGAACCACGACGGTCAGGTCACAGACGTGCCACGCGCCACATTCCTCGACGAGATGGGCAACTCGCGCTTCTCTGACCGCTGGATAGAGGACGGTTCATACCTCAAGCTCAAGAACGTCACTCTCAACTACCACCTCCCAGTGCGCAGCACATACCTCCAGGGCATGACATTCTGGGCATCAGCCAACAACCTCCTCACCATCACCAAGTACCTTGGCAGCGATCCTGAGTTCGCTCAGTCAAGCTCAGTACTCGGCATGGGCATCGACCGCGGCATGCTTGCCCCAGGCAAGAGCTTCAACCTTGGTGTAAAGATCAACCTCTAAAATATCGAAATATGAATACATATATAGCAAAAAGAGTAAAGGCAGGAGTGCTGGCAGCATTGTCGCTCCTCGCCCTCAACTCTACACTCTTCACACTTTCAAGCTGTGTCGAGACCGACTCTCCGCTCGTAGAGTATGTGGACGACAACAAGCTTGACTCGCCTAACGACACTGTATATTCACTCGTTGGCATCATCAACAAGATGCAGGTGATAGCAGACCGCACTGTATTGCTCGGAGAGTTGCGTGGCGACCTCACTGCGCTCACCGACCATGCATCGCTCGACCTTCAGGACATTGCCAACTTCCAAGTCAATGCGAATAATCCATACAACAATGCGCGTGACTACTACGCAATCATCCAGAACTGCAACTATTTCATCTCTCATGCCGACACTACGCTCAGCAAGCGTGGCGAGAAGATTTTTGAGAAAGAGCTTGGCGTAGTTCATGCCTATCGTGCGTGGACCTACATGCAGCTTGCCCTCAACTATGGCAAGGTTCCATTCTTCACAGAGCCAATCCTCTCAGAGAAGGATGCTGATCCTGCTCTCTATCCATCTTACGGCATCAAGGAGATAGCTGATTACTTCATCACCGATCTCGTGCCATACGTTGACACAAAGTATCCAGAGTACGGCTCAATGAACGGAAGGAATTCCCAGACGTTCTTCATCCCTGTTCGCGTGCTTCTTGGCGACCTTTGCCTTTGGTCAGGTCGATACACTGAGGCTGCCACTTACTATCATGACTACATGACAGTGCTCAACGATCCTCAGCCTCTCCATCCAAGTCAATCGCATTGGACAAACTACGAGTTTGCCAATGCTCTTGGAGTAGTGAGCATGACAGCACTCACCATGATTCCAATGATGGAAGAGGAGTATGACGGCATCGTGTCTTATCTCGATGATGTTTTCTGCTCAACAGAAGACAACGATTACTTCTATCAGGCAACAGCGTCAGATGGCTATAAGGAACTCTCAGCCTCACAGCGCTACGTTATGGTATATACAGATCCAAACACGCAGCTTCGCGACACAATCTCGCCTCTCCCAGAAATGTCATACACTGATGAGCTGATGCGTGGCGACCTTCGCTTGTGGGCTAACCAGTCGTTGCGTTCTGTATCATCATCTTCTGACACATATTCAAAGATTCGTCAGTCAATTCTGAAGCATGAGGGCAACGATTATGTATCAATCTACACACTCTACCATGTCTATCTTCGCTATGCTGAGGCACTCAACCGCGCAGGCATACCAGAGGCAGCGTTCGCAGTGCTCAAGTATGGTCTTTGCCAGGACAACCTCATTCGCAACATAAACGGCGAGACAGTTGATATGCTCAGCCCTGCCACTCGCGAGAAGGCTGGCAGCCTCATCGAATTCAGCCAGTATTCGTTCACAAGCGCAAACACTGCAGGCATCCACTCATGCGGTTCAGGCGATGCAGATGCCGACTCAACTTATGTTATCCCAGAGCTTCCTTCGCTTCAGGATTCCATACTCTTCGTCGAAGATATGATCTGCAACGAGATGGCTCTCCAGACAGCGTTTGAGGGCACACGCTACTACGACCTCATGCGCATCTCACAGCACCGCAGCGACCCAACCTTCCTTGCTCGCAAGGTGGCAGGCAGAAATGGTGCAGCTAAGTTCAACTCATCACTTTTCACTAAGTTGTCCGACGAGAAGAACTGGTATCTACCTCTTGAGTAATAGTTCATGCTATCCACACCGCCTATGTATGCAGCGTTTGGAAACATAGTGCAGTGCAGCATATAAACAAAAAAGTGCAGGCTAAACACCTGCACTTTTTTCGTATGGAGTATATTTTTATTGGATATTTGCTTTCCATATTAAAAAAAATGTGTACTTTTGCAGTCGTATAACCATCAAAAACTATTTGCAATATGGCAAATTTCATAGAGAAAACGCTGGAACCTGGCGAACAGGTCATTTTCAAAGGCAGATTGCACTGGTCGTATAATTATAAGTACACTTTGTTTGGCTCGATAGCATTGCTGGCGAGCGTGGCTGGTATGGTGGCAATTGTGATGACGAACTACAATAGTTTCACCAACAATATGCTTGCCCTGTTCTGCTTGTGCGTGCTTGTGTGCGTGATAGGTCTGGGGCTGATTGGCTTCGGGTATTTCATGAGAAGCCGCACAGAGTTTGCAGTGACCAACAACCGCTTCATCCAGAAGGATGGCATCTTCGACATCAAGATGACAGAAATACCCCTCTTCAAGGTCGAAACTGTGAATTTCTACCAGACGATGGTGGAACGAATGCTTGGTACTGGCAGCATTGAGCTTGTTGGCAGTGGCGGCACAAACCACAAGGTTGAGTATGTGCAGCAGCCTTACAAGGTCCGCAATTTGATTGCTACATATATGAAGAAGAATAGCAAAGAGTGAATAAAGGGGTCTGACCCCTTGATTTACTTAATTGCATGATAATCAGAAGAGGATTTGTTCCATGTTACAAAGGCTGTAAAAAATGTAACACGGTGGTGCGAGCTTAATCATGCAAATGTAATAGTGAAAAAAATAAAAAATACACAATATTGTGCATGTTTTTGCTATTTATTAGTAACTTTGTGGCCGAAAAGTTTATTGATGCTTTACACGTACAATTTGTACGCACCAAAACTTATATATAAATAATGTAATAATAACAAAAATATTAACTAATTAATCTCAGTATGAACAAACTTTTTACTTTTGCTCTTGCCGCAGCATTCTCTTCAAGTGCTGTTCAGGCACAGATCCTCAAGTATGGTGCAGAGGCTGGTGAAACAGCTCCTGACACAGTCAACTGGTATGGCGACTGGCAGGATGCCGGCGGTGTTGTCGAGTTCGGCAACAAGGACGCAGCATCTGGCTCAGGCTCTATCTATGTTTACACTCCAGAGGAACTTAATGCTGCCAACGATTGGGAGCGCGTTCTCAAGTTTGATGGTCTTCAGATCAAGCCTAACACAAACTACCGCGTACGTGTAGCTGCTAAGGCTGGCGAAGGCGCTATCGTAGGTCTCGCTCTTATGTGCGGTGACGAAAACTGCGATATGCCATTCGTACTCCCTACAGCTAATGGCTACTACAGCCAGAAGAAGGACCTCACAGGCTTCAACGATGGTGAGTACAAGACTAAGGCTGCTCTCTTCCGCTACACTACAGATGAGTATCAGCAGCAGATCTATCCAAGCGTAAAGGCTGACGATCCAAACCCACTCGGCGCAAACCGTTTCCTCCGCCTCACTGTTAAGAGCGTAGGCGAGTACTACATCGACGACGTAGTTGTAGAAGAGGCTCCAATCGCAGCTTGCTACAACAACGAAGAGGCTATCAGAGTCGATTTCGGTTTCGCAACTAACATTGCTCAGCTTGTAAAGGCTAACGGCAAGGCTGTCTCTCTCGATCCATCATGCGCTAAGATCCTTGTGAATGGTGAGGAAATGGCAGTTATGGCTGTAGAGCTCAAGGCAGATGGCTATCTCTATATCTTCCCTGATGATGTAATCAGAGACGACGCTAAGGTTGAGGTTTCATTCGACGCTTCAGCTGCTGGCATTGTTTACTCTGGTGATCAGACTCCAGGCGACGGCATTTCAGTGCCAAGCTTCACAAACGAGATTTCATACCTCGACTACGAGATCGATGCAGTATCTGTAATCTGGGAGGAGCCTAAGCTTGTCACAAGCTCTCCAAAGGACGGCAGCTTCGAGCTTGACGAGAGCACAAACGAGTTCACATTCAACTTCGATAAGGACATCTTCGTTTCTGGCAAGATGGCTCCTGTAGCATTCATCCAGGGTGGCGACATCAAGGGTCAGAAGCAGCTTGAGCTCAAGGAGTCAGAGAACGAGATTGGCACAAGCGTAACATTCGTTTACAATGGTCCTGAGCTCAGAAAGGGCTCATACAGAGTTGTTGTTTCTGACGTTCAGAGCTCTGTAGGCGTTGACGCAATCACAGACTTCTCGATTTTGTTCGAGACTGGTAAGGTTGCAGTTGCAGGCATCGTGTACACAGACATCGAGTCTATCGACGTTAAGGGTGAGAATGGCAACCACTCTGAGAACTGGACTTCTTACTTCAATGGTGAGGAAGTTGTTCCTGCAGGCTCAGGCATCCGTATGTTCGACTTCCCTGCTGATGGTAAGTACAACAAGGGCTTCTACCTCTCACAGCGCGATGCTGGCGAACTTGGCACAGCTCTCTCTTACGGTGAGAAGGAGGATGCTCCACTCAACCTCCCTGCTGGCGACGTTCAGATCACAATCCTTGCTTCTGCATGGCAGGGCAACTCAGGTGGCTTCCTCTATGAACTCATCAACGCTGCAGGCGATGTAGTTAAGACTGGTAATGGCAATGCTGAGATTCACATTGCAGATCAGGGTACTCTCGCAAATGACGTAAGCAAGATATCATTCAATGTTGAAGGCTGCAAGGCTGGCAAGTACGTGCTCCGTCTCACAACTAAGACAGGTGGCTACGGCAACGCTATCATCGTTTGGGGTCTCGACATCAAGACATACGAAATTGGTCAGGGTGAAACTGCAGACAACCAGACTCTTGTTGATGGCAGCTTCGCAGGTGTAGGCAACGACTGTACTCCAGACGAGGGCGCAGGTTGGACAATCTACGAAATCAGAAATGGTGAGACTGTAGCTTGCGAAAAGGGTGCATCTAATGCTATTGGCCAGCGTGCACGCTTCTTCACTTATGGCAACTGTCCAAACCTCCCTGTAGCTTACTACAACCGTAACATGGGTGGCAATGCTGAAACAAGCTTCTACATGACATACGGTGAGACTGAGGCAAATGAGCCAGAGCTCATCCTCGATGAGGTTCGTTACAACTTCTCTTGGTATTGCGTGAACTGGAAGGGTGACAACAACTTGTACAAGTTCCAGATCATCGATCTTGAAGAAGGCACTGTAGTATATGAGCGTGAGGATGTTATTTCTGCAAACCTCAATGGTAACCGTGATACAAGCGTTGAACCTACAAAGATTGAATTTGCTTGGACACCAGCACGCATGGGTCAGTACATGTTGAAGTGGTTCATGGACGGTGAATCAAGCCTTGGCAACATCAAGGTTGAGCAGATGGGTTCAATGGCAGTATTCTGGCACACTCAGCTCAACAATGCTATCGCAGCTGCAGAGGACGAGCTTTCAGCAGCATCTGACGAGCAGTTCGCAGGCCCAACTCGCGACGCACTTGCTGGTGCTATCGAGGAGGCTAAGACAGTAACTTACCACACAGGTGAGGAATATACTGAGGCTATGGGTCGCCTTGAGCAGTATGTTAAGGACATGGCATCTCGCCGCAAGGCTCTCGCTGACTATGACTCATCTTATAACAACCTCACTGAGCAGATCGCTTCAATGGAGGGTACTAAGTATGCTAACCTCGACTCATACAAGAAGGCTGCAGAGTACGTAGAGCAGTTCGCTGGCGTTCTTGGCTACACAATCGACAACGAGACTCTCCTCCCACTCGTAAGCGATATGCAGACTCTCCACACTCTCAACACTAACCTCATGGCAGCTAACACTGGTGTTGCAGTTCTTACTGACCAGGTTGTTAAGCTCGCTAATTCATACGTTAAGCTTGACGAGTTCGTTAATGGCGAAGAGAGCATGGCTATCTTCGACGATATCGTAATCGAGGCATCTGACAATACTGTAACTGATGACCAGGAACTTGTTGCTAAGCTCAAGAAGATGGTTACTGTTGCACTCTACAAGGCTCTTGCTAAGGGTTATGAGTTCAAGGAGCTTGAGTTCCCAGAGGATCCATGGAGCGTTGACAACGACTATGTTCCTACTTCTCTCGACCTCTCAGGTTACATCCGCAACTCTGTATTCTACTCACTTCTTCCTATTGACAAGCCACAGCCAACAACTCAGGACGAATCAAACGGCACATTGCCAGGTTGGGAGTTCAACGCACCAAGCGGCTACGCAGCTGACTGGGGCTGGGGCGGATGGTCTGGCAACAACCAGCCAGTAGCACCACTCAACGTTGCTAACTCACAGGCAGGTACTCGTTGGGGCACTGACTTCGAGTTATTCCAGCTTCTCGATGAGATTCCAGTAGGTATCTACTCAATTGGCGCTGATTGCTGCGACCGTTCATTCGTCGGTTCATCAAATGCTCTTGACGAGGGTGCTGAGACTCCATCAGTTCTCTACATTAAGCAGGATGGTCAGGAAGACATCACTAAGCCATTCGATGTTTCTAACATCGGTCAGTACTATGGCATGACTGAGACTCTCATTGACGAAGTCACAGTTGAGCCAGTAGAAGGCGGTACAACAGGTAAGATCACTCTCGGTGCTAAAGTTATCTTCTTCGGTAGCGAGGAAATTCAGACTGGTTCTGACCGTGGTGGTTTCGCTTCTGTCGATAACGCTAAGCTCAAGATGTCTGCTAAGCACCCTACATTCGACTATGCAGCAGCTGCTGCTAAGATCGAGCAGGAACTTTCTGACGACATCAAGGTTGTTGAGAGCACTCTCGCTGGCACTCCAGTGAAGACTCAGTACTTCGACCTCAACGGTCGTCAGGCTGCTAACGCTAAGGGTGTTCTCATCCGCATCGACACTATGTCTGATGGCAGCCAGCGTGTAAACAAGGTACTCCGTCGATAATGCATAGCTGATAGCTTACACATTATATATTATTAGGCGATCTCACTCCGAGGTCGCCTTTTTTTGTTTAAGTTACGGTGCAAAATGATTTTTATAATCTCGAAAACTCTGTGGTTTTATTTTGAACACGAACCTCGAAGAGCTCGACGAAGTCAATCTCACTAATTGCACGAATCCTTTTGCATTCGTGAGATTCGGGAAATTCGTGTTCTTTAATTATAAAAACAATTGTGTTCACTTACTTATACATAGTATTTGATAATTTATGCAAAGTCTTGTTGAGCAATAAGCCCTAACTTTGCAGCCAGAAATGTAGTTGCAAGCTACTTGTAATCTCATGAACTCATAAACTTATTAACTCATAAACTCTAAATTTTGTGAAACAGCTAATCACTCTTATGCTTTTTGCGCTCTGCCTCTCAGCATCAGCAGCAAAGAAATCGCCTGCTCAGTCGCTTCTGCTTCGCTTGCAGAAACTGCAGAAGATGGGCTATATGTACGGACACCAGGACGATCCATTCTACGGAACAACTTGGGAATGGGATTTCAACCGCTCCGACACAAAGGAGCTCACTGGCGACTATCCAGCCGTGATGGGCTTTGACCTTGGCGGCATTGAGATGGACGATGCCAAGAATCTTGACAGCGTGCCATTCAACCGCATGCGCGATGAGATTATTGCTCACCATCAGCGGGGTGGCATCATCACTATCTCATGGCATCCACGCAATCCGATGCTTGGCACCACAGCATGGATAGAGAGCGATATGACAGGCTACAATGCCTCGGTGGAGTATCTCAACAAAGTGAACAGGCAAGATATCGCACGCCTCATTCCTCATCCACGCAACACAGTGGCATCAATCATCCCAGGCGGCAGTCTCAACGACAAATACATGATTTGGCTCAAGCGAGTGGCTACATTCCTCGGCAGTTTGCGCACAGAGAAGGGTGAGGCTATTCCTTTCATCTTCCGTCCATACCATGAGAACAACGGCTCTTGGTTCTGGTGGGGACAGAACAATTGCACTGATGCTCAGTATCATGCACTGTGGAATATGACTCAAGACTACCTCAACGAGTGCATGCCAGGCGTCATACTGTGGAGCTACTCTCCAAACCTGCAGGGCTACTGGACTGAAGAACAATGGATGGCTCGCTATCCTGGCGACGATCGCGTGGACTTGATAGGCGAGGATGCATATCAGTGGGGAACGGAGGAGGACTTCAAGCGAGGACTTGATGCTGACCTCACATTGATTACAGAGATAGCAAAGAAGCATGGCAAGCTGATTGCCATGACGGAGTGCGGATACCAGAACTCGCCAGACGCCACTTGGTGGACTCGTGTGTTCAAGCCTATCGTGGATAAATATCCAATATGCTACTTCCTGCCTTGGCGCAACTATAAGAAAGAGCATTTTGGAGCAGCAAAAGACCTGAAGGTTGCAGATGATTTCCTGAAGCTGTATCAGGCAAAGAACACTCTCTTCCTGCAGGAGATAAAGAAAGTGAAATAAAAAACAGAGATAATAAATAATAGTTCGTCGAGTATATAATAATAATGAAGAATATGTCACCAGAATACAAAGCAAGAATAGATGCTCTTCGCTCACATCACGAAGTACTCATCACTCGCACAAACGTGAAGAAAGAGTGGGGCAATGGCATCTACGACAAATATGAGTATCCTATTCTCACTGCAGAGCACACTCCGCTGGAATGGCGATACGATTTCAATGAGCAGGACAATCCTTACCTCATGCAGCGCATAATGATGAACGCTGCCCTCAACTCGGGTGCGATAAAGTGGAATGGCAAGTATCTGCTTGTTGTGCGCACCGAGGGCGCTGATCGCAAGAGCTTCTTTGCAGTGGCTGAGTCGCCAAACGGAGTTGACAATTTCCGTTTCTGGGATGAGCCAATCACTATGCCTGAGGATGTGGTGCCAGCAACAAACGTGTATGACATGCGCATCACAGCACATGAAGATGGCTGGATCTATGGCGTGTTCTGTGCTGAGCGTCATGATGATAGCAAGCCAGGTGACCTCTCTGCTGCTACTGCCACAGCAGGCATAGCACGCACGAAGGATTTCAAGACATGGTATCGCCTGCCAGATCTCAAGAGCAAGAGTCAGCAGAGAAATGTTGTTCTGCATCCTGAGTTCGTGAATGGCAAATATGCATTCTACACTCGTCCTCAGGATGGTTTCATCGATGCAGGCTCTGGCGGAGGAATTGGCTGGGGATTGGTTGATGACATTGAGAATGCAGAGGTGAAAGATGAGGTTATCATCAATGCCCGTCACTATCATACTATCATGGAAGTGAAGAACGGCGAGGGACCACACCCAATCAAGACTCCTAAAGGCTGGCTGCACCTTGCTCATGGCGTGCGCGGCTGTGCCAGCGGTCTTCGCTATGTGCTGTACATGTACATGACTTCTCTCGAAGATCCAACCAAGGTTGTCGCTCAACCAGGCGGTTTCTTCCTTGTTCCAGAAGGAGGCGAGTATATCGGCGACGTGATGAATGTGGCATTCGCAAATGGCTGGATTGCAGATGGCGGCAGCGCAGATCCTAATGGTGGCTTTGCTCCAATGCACGACCTTGAGGATAGAGTTCTCATCTACTACGCATCGTCCGACACTCGCATGCACGTGGCAGAGTCAACTGTGGGCAAGCTTGTCGATTATTGCTTCAATACTCCAGCCGATGGCTTCACTACTGGTGCCTCAGTGGAGACAATCAAGAAATTAGTGGCAAAAAATCGTGAGAATTTGAAATAATATTCTTATCTTTGCCACAAATTAATTATAACTTTTACTAACTATGGTTTCAATCAGAGAAAAAATCGGCTACGCTCTTGGAGATGCGGCTTCTGGTGGTATAGCATGGAAGATAATGTCTATTGCTTTCCCATTCTTCTTTACAAATGTTTTTGGCCTTTCGCTCACCGACACTGCGGCACTCATGCTCATTGCTCGCATGTTTGACGTTGTGACAGACCCTCTCATGGGTTGCTTGGCAGACCGCACTCAGAGTCGCTGGGGCACATACCGCCCTTGGCTCATCTTTGGTTCAATACCTTTCGGATTGATATTCGCGCTCTTGTTCTACACTCCTGACTTCGACTACACCACAAAGCGCATCTATGCCTATACGCTCTATCTGCTCATGATGGCAGTTTACACTATGGTCAATGTGCCATACGGCTCTTTGCTTGGTGTGATGACAGAAGACGACAACGAGAAGAATCAGTTCTCATCCTACCGCATGGTGGGCGCATACGCAATGGGTTTCATCACTCTCTTCTCTTTCCCATATCTCCAGGAAATGATTGGAGGTTCTGATTCACACCAGTATGCTGTGCTCGGTGCAGCTTTCGGCATCACAGCCGCCTTCATGACATTTGCCTGTGGCATGCTTACCAAAGAGCGTATGAAGCCAGCACGTGCTGAGAGCTTCTCATTCAAGCAGTTCGCAGACTTGTTCACCAACAAGCCATGGATTGTTCTCACTCTTATTGGCATCTGCACCAACTTCTTCAATGGTTTCCGCTATGCAGTGGCAAGTTACATCTTCACATACTGTATCGATGGTGATGTGACTACTGGTGGCTTCATTATCAACTATACAGTGTTCATGGCATTTGGCGAAGTTACTTGTATGATCTTTGGCGGCGTTTCGCCTAAGTTCACAGAATGGGTTGGTTCAAAGAGAATGGCATTCGTAATATCATCTGTCATCTGCTTTGTGCTGTCAGTAGCATTCTTCTTCGTGCCAATGTCGCCATCATGCATTTGGATCATGGTTGCGCTCGTCATCCTCACATCAGTAGGCGTAGGCCTCTATTCTCCACTCCTTTGGTCTATGTATGCCGATGTTGCCGACTACGCTACAGAGAAGAATGGCGTTTCTACTACAGGTCTCATCTTCTCATCAGGCACAATGTCGCAGAAGTTGGGCGGTGCAATCTCTGGCTCGCTCATCGCTTTGCTCCTTGGATTGGCAGGTGCCACAATGATGCAGGACGACATGGGTAACTCTATCATCAATCCTGACTCTATCACTGGCAGCGTGAAGACCATGATCTGGGCATTGTTCTCGCTCTTCCCAGCAGCTATCGCGCTCATCATGGGTCTGTTGGCATTCTTCTTCCCATTAAAGAAATAATTCATCATTAATAAATACCGACAAAAAAAGCAAGGAGAGTTTTCTCCTTGCTTACTTGTATATACACTATGTTTACGACAGTTAAAGAAGAGATGAGGGATGTGCTTGAAAACAACATCCTTTCATTCTGGTTCAACAATATGCAAGACACCGAGAACCGAGGGTTCTATGGTCAGATGAAGGGTGACGGCACTCTCGTCAAAACTGCTAACAAGGGCGGCATCCTCAATGCCCGCATCCTTTGGTCATTCTCTGCAGCCTATCGAGTGCTGGGCAAGGCTGAGTATCTTATGGCAGCCACACGTGCTAAGGACTATATTCTTGAGCATTTCATCGACAAAGAGTTTGGAGGTATCTACTGGGAACTCGACTGCGAGGGGAATCCTGTAGATACGAAGAAGCAATTCTATGCTCTTGGATTTGCCATTTATGGATTGTCAGAGTATGCTCGTGCCACTGGCGACCTTGAGGCATTGAACTATGCTCTTCAACTTTTCAATGCTATAGAGCAGCATTCCTTCGACAAAGAATACAATGGATACATCGAAGCATGCACTCGTGAGTGGGGTGAGATTGCAGATATGCGCCTTTCTGAGCTGGACGAGAACTATCCAAAGTCGCAAAACACTCACCTTCACATTATTGAACCATACGCTAATCTCTTCCGTACATTTTGCGAGCTTGAAGCAAAAGGCATCGACCTTAGTGCGATGCTGGAAGAGAAGCCACGTGTAGAAGCAGCGCTCCGCAACCTCATCACTATCTTCACCGACAAGATACTCAATCCAGAGACTCATCATCTTGACCTTTTCTTCGAGAATGACTGGACACGCGGTGCTGGTCAGCTTGAGAGCTATGGACATGACATTGAGTGTTCTTGGCTCATGCACGAAGCTGCTCTTGTGTTGGGCGATGCAGAGGTTCTTGCCAAGGTGGAGCCTATCGTGCAGCTTGTAGCAAAAGCATCAGAGAAAGGACTCAATGAGGATGGATCAATGATTCATGAGGCAAACCTCGACACAGGATATGTTGACACCGACAGACATTGGTGGGTGCAGGCAGAGACTGTAGTTGGCTTTGCCAATATCTATCAGCACTTTGGCGATGAAACAGCAGCAGAGAAGGCTTTGAAGTGCTGGACATACATTAAGGAGAATCTGATTGACTGCGAAGCAGGCGAATGGTTCTGGAGCAGAGATCCTGAGCGCAACATCAACCGCAAGGATGATAAGGCAGGTTTCTGGAAATGTCCATACCACAATTCGCGCATGTGTTTGGAAATCATAGAACGATTCTGACAAACAAAAAAAGCCACCCGATTGGGTGGCTTTTTCTGTTTTAAAAATATTGTTGTTGCAATTTCTTAGCCGTAAATTCTCTTTGCTTCCTCGTATGTGTCAAGACTGCCAATGTCGAATCTTGTGCCAGGCATCTCGTAGGCATGGAGAGTAGTGGCAGAGGCAAGGTAATGAGCAAGATTGCCTGGAGCGTCAAATCCGCATCCGTGTGCCATGCAATCTTTGATGAGTGGCAGATCCTGTTTCAGATACACATAGAATGGAGGCACAGCCCAATGGCTCTTAGGCTCCTGTGGCTTCTCTTCCATGTTCAGCACCTTCATGTTGTCATCCACCTCTATCACGCCTGTGCGCTGAAGCTTCTCGATGGAAGGCTGGTGGTGGCACATTATGCACGATGTGCCTTTCTCTTTGGCATACTGCACAAATCCGTAGAATGAGAAATCCAGAAGGTTGTCCGCAGCAACAACGAGCATGTCCTCTTCCACGTTGCACTCATCGATGGCAAGCAAGAGGTCCTTCACAGCGCCGAGTCGAGTCTCGTTTGTTTCTGTTCCATCGTCCACGATGCGGACAGGCTTGCTGTAGCTCTGCTTTGCTGCCCATTCCTCAAAGATGTGGGCAAACTTATGATTAGTCACGATGATGTGCTCGTCAATCTCTGGGATGGTGTCGATGTCGTCCATCATTCTTCCCAGGATTGTGCTTTTGCCAATCTCAAGAAGAGGCTTTGGGAAATTCTTGGTCAATTCGCCAAGACGTGTGGCATATCCTGCCGCAATAACTATATTCTTCATTTTGTTCCGTAATAATTAGCATACCATTCTGCAAAAGCTCTGAGACCTGAGCGCAGAGATGTGCTTGGCTTATAGCCGAAGTCAGCTTCGAGAGCTGAAGTGTCGGCGTATGTCACTGGCACGTCGCCTGGCTGCATAGGCACGAGCTCTTTGTGGCTCTCGAAATCGTAGTCTTGAGGCAGCACCTTTGCGCGGATAAGCTCTTCCTGCAGGATTGTGACGAAGTCGAGAAGGTTTTCAGGCGAGTTGTTGCCTATATTGTACACTTTGTATGGTGGGATAGGGAGACCATCCTCGCCATTCTCCTTCTCAGGAGCATGTTGCATGATGCGCACCACGCCTTCCACGATGTCATCCACGTAGGTGAAATCGCGCTTGCAATTTCCGTAGTTGAAGATCTGGATTGTCTTGCCTTCGCGAAGCTTGTTGGTGAAACCGAAATACGCCATGTCTGGACGGCCTGCAGGACCATAGACTGTGAAGAAGCGGAGACCTGTGGATGGGATGTTGTAGAGCTTAGAGTATGCGTGTGCCATCAGCTCGTTGCTCTTCTTCGTTGCGGCGTAGAGGCTCACAGGATTATCCACCTTGTCGTCGGTAGAGTAGGGAACCTTCTTGTTGCTGCCATACACGCTCGACGAGCTTGCATAGACGAGGTGCTCTACCTCATGATGGCGGCATGCTTCGAGAATGTTGTAGAAGCCGATGAGGTTGCTCTCGATGTAAGCGTCAGGATTAGTGATGGAATAGCGAACTCCAGCCTGTGCAGCAAGATTCACCACCACGGCAAACTTATGCTCTGCAAACATGCTTTCAATCAGTGCCTTATCAGCAATGTTGCCTTCCACAAAGACGAAGTCGCGTCCCAAATCGTTGATTTGCTGCAGGCGCTCCTTCTTGATGTTTACGTCGTAGTAGGCATTCATGTTGTCAATGCCCACAACCTTGATTTCTTTCACATCACGGAAGAGGCGCTTTACAAGGTTGCTGCCAATGAATCCGGCAGCACCTGTGACGAGGACTGTCTTGCCCTCAAGATTTATATTATAGTTGACCATTTTTTAAGCAACAATTCAAAATTATTTTTACAATCGCAAATGACCACAATTTTTTATTTCGAACACAAATCTCACAGATAATACGAATCTTCTGATTCGTGTAGAGTCGAGAATTCCGTGTTCGTTATTATAAAAATATTTGTGTTCACTTACTTGGAATTTGGAATATCAGTCTCTTCTGAAAATATCTCTTGTATATACCTTGTCTTGAACATCATCCAGACAAGCGTCGTATCGGTTTGCAATGATAGCATTTGTCATTTCCTTGAATTTCTCCAGATCGTTGACCACCTTCGAACCGAAGAATGATGTTCCATCAGGGAGTGTTGGCTCGTAGATGACAACCTCAGCACCCTTGGCCTTGACACGCTTCATCACACCCTGAATGCTCGACTGACGGAAATTGTCGCTGTTGCTCTTCATCGTCAGGCGATAGACGCCAATGACGACTGGCTCAAGCTGTCCCTTGAACTGGCTGTTAGATGAATAGTCGTACCATCCTGCCATCTTTAGCACCTGGTCGGCAATGAAATCCTTTCGCGTGCGGTTGCTCTCCACGATGGCAGTCATCATGTTCTGAGGCACCTCGTTGTAGTTTGCCAACAGCTGCTTTGTATCCTTAGGCAGACAGTAGCCGCCGTAGCCAAACGAAGGATTGTTGTAGTGGGAACCGATACGAGGATCGAGCCCCACACCGCTGATGATAGCCTGAGCATCGAGGCCCTTCACCTCTGCGTATGTGTCCAACTCGTTGAAGTAAGACACACGAAGAGCGAGATATGTGTTTGCAAACAATTTCACAGCCTCAGCCTCCTTCATGCCCATGAAGAGAGTGTCGATATCCTCTTTCAGCGCACCTTCCTGCAAGAGAGCAGCGAATGTTCTGGCATGAGATTCTGCATCAGGATTGCCGATTGCTGTGATGGCTGCGTTCTCTTCTGTGAAGTTCTTCTCATCGATGTTGATCAGCTTTGGATAGCCGACAATGATTCGGCTTGGATAGAGATTGTCGTACAATGCCTTGCTCTCGCGCAAGAACTCTGGAGAGAAGAGAAGATTGAACTTCTTTCCCTTCAGCTCAGGCTTGAAGAGGAACTGGAGAGCATACTTCACAAACAGGCTGCGGCAATAGCCTACAGGAATCGTACTCTTGATCACCATCACTGCATCAGGGTTCGCCTGCAGCACCAGGTCGATGACCTCCTCCACATGACTCGTGTCGAAATAGTTCTTCACAGGATCATAGTTTGTCGGAGCTGCAATCACCACGAAATCAGCATCCTTGTATGCTTCCTTGCCATCGAGCGTAGCACTCAGTTTCAAATCTTTCTCTGCAAGATACTTCTCTATATATTCGTCCTGAATAGGAGAGATCTTCTTATTTATCTTCTCTACTTTTTCAGCAACAACGTCCACAGCAACCACCTCATGGTTCTGTGCAAGCAATGTGGCAATGGACAGACCAACGTAGCCAGTTCCTGCCACCGCAATTTTAAGACCCTCTAAATCTCCCTTAAAGGGAGACTTTTTGTAGTTACTCATCAGTGATTATGTTTTTCTTAATTGTATTTTTGGTTGAATTGCTTGTAAAATATGTATATCCTATGTTGGTAACCCAAGTATCCCTTTAAGGGAGATTTAGAGGGTATTCAACAAATCGTGCTCCGTCGTCTGGTTTTACCCAGAACACCTTGAATGTGTTTTCGTATTCAGGATATTGTTCCAAGTACTTCTTGGTGAGCTCAGCTTCTATCTCTTGTTTATAAGCAGGATCAACAAGTGCGATTACAGCGCCCTTGAAACCTGCCCCAGAGAAACGGCCACCATACACGCCCTTCAGTGGACGCATGATTTCATATATCGAGATAAGCTCAGGACTGCCACATTCATAATTATGGATTGACGACTCACAGCTTTCAAAAGACAGCTTTCCGAACAGTTTCAGATTGCCTGTTTCCCAAGCAGTCACGCCCTGGCGTACGCGACGGTACTCAGAGTAGAAATGCTCTGCTCTGCGAGCGAACCTTGCAGGCATAGCAATCTTTGTCTTCTCAAAAGTTGTCTTCGGAATATCGCGCAAGAAAGTCTTGTCGAAAGGCTTCAGCGGAGCATCCATATATGCCAACATGTTCCATGCAGCAGTCTTGCATTCAAACACACGCAAGTTGTAATCCGAATTAACCAGTGAGCGAGTCAAGCCGCTAAAGAAAATGCCAATCTCAAACTCAGGCATTTCAGCATTCTTCTTTATGATGCGATACTCATTAGAGTCGCAATCCAGGAACAGCAGCCCGTCCTTCTTTCCAAGAGCAATGCAAGCTTGATCCAGCAATCCATTGTTCAGTCCGATGTATTCTCTCTCAGCTTCACTTGCAATCTTCACCACCTCAAAAGGCTTCAGCGAGATATTGTTTGCCTTCGCAAAAGCCATGACGTAAGCAATCAGCACAGCAGCGCTCGACGACAAGCCACCCACAGGCAAAGAGCCTTGAATCACACCCTCTATGCCTTTTGTCAACTCAAATCTTTTCTTCAAAGCATACTTAGCACCTCTCGCATAGTCGCCCCAATGATGTTCCTTCATCTGCATTGGTTTGTCTATGTCGAACTCCACGTCACCATCGAATGTGCGTGAGCTCAATTTCACTAAGCCATCTTCGCGAGGCGAGAACCAAAGGTCCACACCCTTGTCAATAGCAAATCCCGTCACCAATCCGTGCTGGTGATCCACATGTGCGCCTAACGGACACACACGATAAGGAGAAAAAATGTGATACTTAAAATCCATAGTATTAATATGTCTGTTTTTTATTTATCGTCATCGTTTACGTTTTTGTTTTCGTCATCGTCATCGTCATCGTCATCGTTTTCGTTTTCGTTATCGTCATCGTTATCGTTTTCGTTATAGTCATCTATATCCATTGCAAATTCTCCACATTCTCTGCATCACTGTGAAATATGGCCCCCAGAACACCTCAGAAGGGTATTGCGTAAAGAATCTCAAGAATCTCTTCTGCCTTCTCACGAATCTGTGCACATACGACTCATTCCTGTTTATCACATTGCGTGCATCATGCTTGCCAAAATTGCCAGAAAGCATCACCTCGTCCAGCAAGAAACTGCCCTCTTCCTCCTTCGGCTCACATATCTGCCATTCCTTCGGCATCGCAAATACCTCGCTCAGCAGCCACATCACAGCTCCAGCAAATGTCCTCATACCAAACGAATCCAGCACCTTCATCACCTCCTCCTTGCTCATGCTGCTTTTGCCATGAAACGCTCTCAGCACCATATAGTAGTCCAGCAATTGCCTCATGCCTATGCCCTCATTGAACAAATGGCGGTAAACATGCACTAGCTGGTACACAGCATTATACTCCACCGATGGAATGCAGAACCCTTTATGCATCACCTTGTCCCATTGTGCATTATCCTCACACCACTTCTGCAATCTTCCATTATGCACAGGATTATTCATCCACGACGAGCGGAAATGAACCTCAGTCTCCACTCCATCCATTTTCCAGTCCACATGGTGGTAATTCACCTCAGGCATCCTCGCGTTCTGCCCCTGTTTCCTATATTTCTCTTGTATGTACTCTATCACAGCCTCTTTTCCACTCAGCCTCACCTTCCTTGCTTTGCCCTTCTTGTCATGCAGCTCCATCTCCATCTCCTGCTTAGGCGCAACAAGAATATCAATATCGCCCGGCGATCTGTAGTTCCCCATCTCCTCGGGATAATTCACCAGATTGCTTTGCCCCTTCAGCACGCAAGAGTAGAAACCCTCCTTTGCAAAGAACTCATACACCTTCGCGCACTTCTCATCCATCTCGTCATTCCTGTATATTGCCTTATTCACATTCGCGCTCCATTTCAGCACCAATGGTTTTGCCGGGCACTGTTCCAAAGGCAATTTCTCCACTCCAGCAAAAGCAATACCAATCAATGTCTGCTTCTTGCATACCCCATACAGCAACTCCCACTCTTCCGCAGAAAGGGTAGTCGTCAACCTCTCCCTGTTTCCCAGAGCCACTTGTAAAAGTTCAAAAAATATACTATTTATTTTCTCCAATGATCTATATTTGTTATGTTTATTCACACCCCTCTGTTCCTCCTCACAATCTCATTATAAAAACTTCTCTCATTCTTTCTTGCCCTCTCGCTCACCCTATAGTTCATCTTGTGGAAGCAAGCTACACTCACCATCTTCTCATACCACTCCTCATCAAAATCATCAGCCGACCTTTTCTCCATCTGCAAGCAAGGCATGCTATTCCCTCTTGGCATAGCCAGCACCTCTTCTGGCATCTCCCTTCCAATCAGCATAAAGAACCTGTGGAACATGAAATACTCCACCACACAATCATAATCCTTCCAGTACTGATACAGCATTTTTCTCAGTATCAGCAGAATCCTATTGTTAGCCTTAGCACTGATAAACCAATTAGATATGCCCGCAATCCCCTTCGCATTCTTCATGTAATACTGAAACACGAAAAGGTCGCTCTTCATCATCTTCTCATCAAACCAGTCCCCAGTGCATAGCACAGTAGAGTCAATCCACGTGCCGCCATACTTAATCAGCAATTCCAGCCTCACACAATCAGAAAACATTGCGCTTGGCATCAATCCTTCCCTCCACTTCTTCTCTATATGTTCAGGCACACTCACATACTCCCTATAGTTCTCGCCAGTCACCACCACAAACTTCTTATCCTTCAGCCACTTTCTTTGCGAATTATAGCAAGCCTTCACCAGCTCAGGCGCATTCTCCAGTCCCTGTTGCCAGTAAAACCACACAGTGTCCCTTTCCTCATCCGCCTTTGCTGCCTCTTCCCATTTCTTAGCCACCAACTCCTTCAGCAATCCCTCATACCTCTTCTCCAGAATCCTATCAATTTCCGCAGTAATGCGTGGATACGCAGTCTTGAATGGCTGCCCCTGCTTGGCGCATCGCACGATCTCACGCACAGCCACGCCAGCCACACCCATTCTCAGATACTCCCTCACCAGTCGCCATCCACCAAACTGCTTATACCTGAACCACAGTTTTCTAATATTCTCAAATTTCATCTAATTACCTATTCTGGATTTATACTATGCTGCCATTTGAAGCCTCTTTTACCCTTCCTTGTTGCACCCAGACAGAATTTCGACCTGTACTTTAAAACGAACATTTCTCATAATGTTCTGAACTGAAGATAATTTCCGACAATTACCGATAATTTATCCAATAATTAAAAATATTATCGGAACAATTATTGCGCATTATTGGAAATTATCTTCAGTTCAGGAGACCGCCGAGGGCTCCGTATATGTTTACCGTACAGCGCGCAAAATTTTATTCTTCTCACACAAAAGCTTCACTGCAATACTTACGCATCTCCAAAACCTATTCACCACAACAGAACATCCAAACGAAATGACGATCAGCAACAGCAACAACAAGTATGGATTCACCGTAATGCTAAAGAACCACTTCTGCAAATAGAAAAAACAAAAGAAAGCATGAATCAGCCACATATTCATCGAATGCTTGCCCAGTGCTACTCCAATTTCTCTCAAAGCAGTACACTTCAACAATTGAAATGCATAGTGCAGCATCAGCACAAACAGAGGCGTTATGCAGATGGTGATGCCTGTCCACCCAGTCGCTCTTCTTGCTGCAAACAGCAAGCAGCATGCAGCACCCACAATTGCGAGTCTTACACCCACAGACATCTTTATCCCCATCTTCTTTTCCATCAAAGCGAGAATGTTCACCTTCTTTGAGCACTCTCTGGCAAAGAAACATCCCATTAGGAAATACACCGTGTAAGCATATATCCATCTTGGGTTGCCAAACACTCTGCCCTCATACATGTACCCCAATCCTCTTGTCACCAAACTCAGGATTATCATTATCGCAATAAATTTCCTATCACCGCCATTCGCTATCAGAGGCAGGCAAACAAGAAATTCTACGTACAGCAATATGAACCACCAAGTGTGATTGTATGTTTGCATCACGCATATAGCATTCAGAAGACACTCAAGTGCATTGAACCGCTGCATGCCAGCAAAAATAAAAATCGGCATGCACACAAAAAACACTTTCCACACCCCCTGATAAGTCTTCAGGATTCGCTTCCCCACATCCGCAAAAGTGCATTTCCTTTCTCTATACACCTTCTGCAAGCCATACCCACTCATAAACAGGAACATAGACACGCATATCTTCCCGCTCTCTCCCAGTGCCTGCAGTGCATGCGGAATATGCACCTCAGTCATCGTCTCCGGAAATCCCCACTGATGATGCATCAGCATCAGAAGCACAGCCACTCCCTTAATAAACCACCCTTCTCCCTTCGATATCTTCATCCTTCATAATGCATGAGTAGCATGTCTTCTACCATCCTGCATCAGCCAATTGAAATACTCCTCATGCTGATCCACCAAATGCTCCCACGAATAATTAGTTCGTATCTCATTCAGATTGTTGTTGACAATACGCTCCTTATCTTTCTCCACAATACTCTCAATCCTATTCAGCAACTCTGTTATATCAGCCTCATCCTTATAGAAATATGCATTCTCTTTCAGCACCGCACGATTGAAGATGTTGTCATGAGCCAGCATCATCACATCACTTGCCATAGCCTCCAGCAAAGAAGGATTCGTACCTCCCACCGAATGCCCATGGAAATAAGCGTATGAGAACTTTCGCAACGAATTCAGCTTCTTGAAATCATAGATTCCTCCCAGAAATCTTATGCTTTGTTCCGAGCCATACTTCTTCAGCTGCATCTTTGCAAACGGCGTATTCGTCTTTCCCACCAGCACCAAAGGCCTGCGCCCATTCTCCTTGCTCGCCAGATACCCCTTTATTGCCATCTCAATATTATTCTCAGGCTCCATTCTGGCAACAATCAAGAAATAATCATTCACCTTCAGATTATACTCCTCCAGCAATCCCTCATCATAATCATCATGAATGTCAGCCCCGTATGCCAGGAACTTCGAAGGCTTACCATACTTCTCCATATAGTAATCCTTTATACCCATATTGTCCGCAACCAGATAATGGCTATGCCTAACCGTCATCTTCTCCTCCCAGTACAAGAACTTTCTCGCCAGCACATTAAACTTTCTCCTCTTATACTCCAGTCCATCCATATTGGTCGTGACAATCACATCCTTGCGCTCCTTCACGTTGAACCATATAAAAGCAGGAACAATCGAAGTATAGCCAGCCTCATAAATGATGTCAAACTTCTCATTGTTCAGCGCATCCTTCAAGCACATGAAATCATAGAAGAAAGAACCCACCGAACTTCCCATCCACAATTCAGGCGAATACACATGCTTTATCCTCACCCCCTTATACTCCGGCTCCTGATACGTATGGTAATGAGGCGAATACACCACAACCACATGTCCCCTCTTCGCCAATCCCACAGAGATAAACTCCGCGAACTGCTCAAACCCACCGTAATCGTTCGGTATGCCACGAGTAGAAACAATAGCTATTCTCATGCTCTCAATATAAAATGCTGAAACACTTCAAGTCTTTCACAAAGTATCTGTACGGATCAACCAATCATCTTCTATTCAATGCATTCCTGAAAATGCGCTTTACGGATGGTGAATTCTTCATACAATCAACAATAGCCTGATATTCCTTGCTTGTTAATTGCCCCATTACGGAAATCATAGTATTACCATCGGCAAACTCATGTTTGAAATCTTCTATAGAGTGTGTCTGTAAATGGTAACCATACACATACGTTTCCAGAGGGAATCCAAAACCATTACTGCAGACAGAATATCCAGCAGGGAAGTAATAACAGTTAAAGTTGATTTCAGGATGTTCCATGCATCCATGCTCTTTCACAAGATTAGAAGGTACAAAATCCTTTGACGTGGGCAAAGTGGCAAGAACCACATTGTCGTTCATATTTCTAAGGACGATATAATATTTAGGCTTACTACCTCCCTTGGCATCTTTAAAGAGAAAAGGATCAAAATATAATACTTCTCCCTCTGCAAAAGTCACATTATCTGCCATATCGTCTTGTCTGTTGTAGAAAATCGAGGTTCTCCAAATAGAAATCCCTACTGCATTCAGGCAGTTCACTTGCAAAATCAATAGTGTAATCACTGTTGTTCATCAACTTGTTGTCAAAAGCCTCCAACAATCCATACCTGTTGGCAACCTTCCACCACGGCGATCCCTCAGTATGAGTCAGTTTCACCAATTCCTTTGCAGACTTCTGACCATAGCGTTTGATGATATCATCCATCACCAGAATGTCATTATCCGAAAACTCATCATCACAGAACTCACATGAAGCCTTCACATAAGTAGCACCATCAATCTGTACTCGATTCACAAAACCATCAAGCAAAACAGGAATTTCTGACAAATCTACAAACACATCCTTCACTACCGGTCCCGCTTGCCATACCTCAAAAGGCAATCCTAAAAACGGAGTCTTGAATCTCAGTACGCTATACTCCTCCATGAAGTAAAGCAACTTCAGCAACTTCGTCTTACTTAAGTCTGTAATTCTCTGCGCCATATACACGCAAGTATTACCAAGTTTGTTTCTATCCGATGTATTCAGTTTACACATATATATATTATTGTGGCTTACCTTCTTGTTTGAACTCATGTTAGTCAATGTGGGGCTCATCATTACTTTAGTCCGTACTTTCGTAAATGGATAAAACTCTCTCTTGGACTCATACATATCAGCCGCTTTGCCTCTATCATATGCTCTGGCTTCAGTATTCCTTTCAGTTGTCCTTCAAGCAATTTTTTTGCAATAGCAGGCTTCAGCTTTGAACAGTCGAGAAAACTGTCATGAGTCAAGAATGGATATTCACCAGCGGAGATAGGCAAGAAAAATTCCATCATCATAGGTGAAACATAATTACGGTTAATTTCACTGTCAAAGACCACACCACCATAAATGTTTCCATTTTCATCTATTCCCATTACGACAAAGAATTTCGGACGATAAGCCATACCACCCTTTGGAGTGATGTCGTTACTCTCATCAGCCTTGATAAGATAAATTTGTCCAACCTCTATCATATCAACGCACGCTCTACCTTCATCTGTTCATTAATGTATGCCACCATTCCTTGAGTCGCGCCGCCGGATAGTGCCATCTCTTCAGTTGTCATAGCACGTCTTTCGTTTCTCGCAGCATGATAGAACTGGTCGTGTGTTGCGTTCTTGATTTCTTCGAAGTTGTGTGTACGCACATACTGAATTGCCCGATCTAGAGCATAAATCTGCGACCTCGACAAATACTCCATGTTAGGCTTACGCAAGGCAGATACATACGTTTTGTTCACTTTGACCACGTCAGAGATGAAAGATTTGCCTTCCGTCTTCAAAGCATCATATATTTTAGAAGGAACAGGACCATAAGGAAGAGGATAGTAATCATCGGCTGTAATACGGTCGCCCCATTGAGCCAAATGGTCACGCTCTGCCAAATAAAGAGTCTTCATCAAGGCATAATAACGCACCTTCCCTTCATGCTCAAGGATGTATAGAAGAGCCTCTTTAGTAACTTGATTATTGAAGTTTTGTGATTCCATAACTATATGTATTAGTTTATGCTATTCTAACGTGCACATGCAGATATTTATTTGCAAAGTTAATGCTTTTTCAGTAAAAATAGATGATTATTGAAACTTTTAACTTTCATTATACCCAGTTTCAAGTAAATAGAAGTACTTTTTTCTTTCTTTTTCGTTTAGCTTAAAAGTTCCTTTGTCGAAAAAACAAAAAATATCAACATTCATATCAACCCACCGTAATCGTTCGACATGCCACGTGTAGAAACAATAGCTATTCTTTTACCCATCTACCTATGAGTGCATTTTGAGTATTGCTCAAAAATGTCCTCTACGGTAATTTCATGTTCCCATGCTTCTTGGGGAATAAGTTCTTCTATGTATCTTGTCACTGCCGACTATCCTAATTTGAGTATTACATTACCAATATACTCCTTCAACAATGAAGACTCGACAACATCCGATATGAGTAGTTTGCGATTGCGCATTAGATTAAACATTACTTTCGTATCATCCATTGTCTTCATTGGCTTTGTCAGCGTAAGCATAAAATTATGCGGCAGTCTCAATGAATGTGTTACTGCTTCATATTCACAATTACAACTCAAAGTAGCCTTTTCAGCACAAATATCTGAAGATATTTCCGTCAAGAATTGGTGTGCAGGAGCAAGTGATGTACAATTTACATCTTCGCTACAACAATTCTTAAACTTGGCGTTCAAGCAATCAGCCAAACTATCTATATTCATACACATTGTATACCTTGCAATATAAAACTAACGGAAAACGAATCTTAAATCAAATATAATTAGATTTTTTGCAGAAATATTATAGGATAAGAAAGTTTATTAACTAAAGTTTCCCACCCTTTATAGAGGTAATTTATATCATTGATTTATAATTATTTAACTATTAAAATAACAGGAATTTGAGAGAAAAGTTGTAAATTAGCAACGGCTAAGAAAACCAATCACAACTTCAATCCAAAAC
>JAZRYI010000093.1:0-71124 GCA_045600665.1 Bacteroidaceae bacterium | reverse complement strand
ACACCCAAGCCTGAATATGAAACTGGCCTAAACAGCCGAGAGGTAAAGACTATTGCTCCGAGCATGCGAATGAAATTTCAACATTACTCGACTGTTTCAAAACCATAGAATACCTAATGACCATAGCTGCGAGCTTCATCTCGAAGTCCGCTATTCTTTCTTTTGTCATAACTCACGAATTACTAACAATGAGACTGTTTCTAGATAGTCTCGCAAACAAATATTTTCGAATGAAAAAGTTGATATGGACAATTGCGATGTGCGTTGTCGCAATTGCAGCTAACGCTACGCTCCGTTTGTCGTCGCTGGTATGCGACAATATGGTGCTCCAGCAGAATGCGGATGCTCGCATTTGGGGCTGGGCAGATCCAGGCAGTGTGGTGTGTGTGACAAATTCGTGGAACAACCTGAAAGTGTATAGAACTGCCGACAGCGATGGACGTTGGCTTGCAGAGATTGCCACTCCGTCTGCATCGTTTGATGCTCAGAGCATTGAGATTAAGTGTGGCAAGGAGAAGGTGCAGATCAAGAACATCCTGATTGGTGAGGTATGGCTTGCATCAGGTCAGAGCAATATGGAGATGCCGCTCAAGGGTTTTGCAGGCTGCTGCGTGGAGAATGGAGCGGAGGATGCTCTTCGTGCGCATCAGGAGTCGCCATACGTGCGTATGTTCAATGTGAAGAAGACTCAGGCATATACTGTGCAGGAAAACTGCGAGGGAAGCTGGATGCTGCCAACATTCCAGAATGCGCTGGAGTTTTCGGCTACTGCATACTATTTCGCATCTGCTCTCAGCAATGCGCTCTCTGTGCCTGTGGGAATAGTGAACAGCAGTTATGGCGGTGCTCATGTGGAGAGCTGGGAGAGCAAGGAGCTTTGTCAGACATATCCAGACATACCAACAGACAGCGTTGGTGCATACAATTTCGGCACCTACGATTTCGACAGACCAATGCTCATGTACAACGCAATGTTCATGCCTGTCAAGAACTATACTTACAAAGGTATAATCTGGTATCAGGGATGCAGCAACATTGGTCATGCAGACGTTTATGCTCAGCGCCTTTCAGATATGGTGAATGACTGGCGCAGCAAGATAGGTCTTGGCAATATCCCGTTCTATCAGGTGGAGCTTGCACCATACATATTTGGCAAGGATGAGAACGATCTGCTTGGCGCTGCCATACGCGAAGCGCAGATGAATGCCACGACAATCATCCCTAATTGTGACATAATCAGCACGAACGACCTCGTCCTGCCTATTGAGGTGCACAATATTCACCCAAGTCAGAAGCGCAAGGTTGGCGTGCGACTCTCGTATCTTGCTCTCAACAAGACATACGGCATGACCGACATAGCTTGCCATGGACCTCGATTCAATAAGGAGTCGTTCCGCATCGAAGGCAATAAAGCTGTAGTTGGTTTCATAACAAACAATTTCGGCATTTGCCGCAACTGGGGGCTTGAAGGTTTTGAGATTGCAGGTGAGGACAAGCAGTTCCACACTGCAAAGACAGAGTTCCACTGGCAAACAAACGAGGTGTATCTTACCTGCGACGAAGTGCCAAACCCTGTAGCCGTGCGCTATTGCTACAAGGATTTCCAAATCGGCAATATGATTGGCGGCAATGAGCTGCCGCTATTCCCATTCCGTACGGACAACTGGTAATTGACTATAAAGAAGAAACTTAAAACAATATGAAGAAGATATTTTCACTTATCGCATTGAGCCTTTCGGGCTTGATGTCTTTTGCGCAGCATGCTCCATCCATTCCACGTGATGAGGCTATTGAAGCTAAGGTTGAGGCTAAGCTCGCATCTATGTCTCTCGACGAGAAGGTGGGGCAGATGCTGGAGCTGACAGTGGATGTGGTTACCGACTGGAGCAACCGCAGCAAGTTCACCTTGTCTGAGGATGCCATGAACAAGGCGTTCGGTCAGTACAAGACAGGTTCTATCCTCAATGTGCCTTTCTCTCTGGCTCAGAAACCTGAGGTTTGGGCAGATGCAGTTCGCAAGTTGAATCAGCGTTCGATGGATCAGTGCAATGGTATTCCGCAGATTATTGGCGTGGATCAGAATCACGGTACAACATACACATGGGGAGGCACTCTTTTCCCACAGGAAATAAATATGGCAGCTTCATTCAACAAGGACATTCCTCATCGCGTGGGTGAGATCACTGCCTATGAGTCGCGAGCATGCCTTATTCCTTGGGTGTATAACCCAGTGATGGATCTTGGCCGCATGCCGCTGTGGAGCCGTGTGTGGGAGAGCTTCGGCGAGGACAGCTATCTCAATGCAGAGATGGGCGTGGCTTTCACAAAGGGTTATCAGGGCGATGATCCAAATCATATTGACAATCAGCACGTGGCTGTGTCGTTGAAGCATTACATGGCTTACGGCATTCCTACTTCTGGCAAGGATCGCACCCCGGCTTACATGCCTGAGCGTGAGTTGCGCGAGCGTTACTTCGAACCATTCAAGCGTTGTGCTGAGGCTGGCGCTTTGACAATAATGGTCAATTCTGCTGTCATCAATGGCATACCAACACATGCCAACAAGAAACTTATCACTGAGTGGTTCAAGGAGGGATTGAATTGGGATGGCATGGTTGTGACTGACTGGGCTGACATCGACAACCTCTACAGGCGCGACCATATTGCAGCAGACAAGAAAGAAGCAATTGCAATTGCTATCAATGCAGGTATCGACATGACGATGGATCCATACGATATGAGCTTCTGCGACTTGCTGAAGGAGTGCGTGAACGAGGGTAAGGTGCCAATGTCTCGCATCGACGATGCTGTGCGCAGAATCCTCCGCTTGAAGTATCGCGTTGGTCTCTTCGACAAAAAGACTTGGGACATCGACGTGAAGAAGCTTGCTAAGCAGTATAATAAGTTTGGCGGGGCAGAGTTTGCTGCCGAAGGCGTGAAGATGGCAGAGGAAACGATGGTGCTCCTGAAGAACAACAACAATATCCTCCCTCTGAAGCAGGGAACGAAGATTCTGTGCGTTGGTCCTAATGCAGATAATTTCTCTTCTCAGAATGGTGGCTGGTCATACTCTTGGCAGGGCAACATGGCAGACAGCTGCTGCCGTGCTGTGGGCAAGTATCACACATTCTATCAGGCTCTGGCAGAGAAGTTTGGCAAGGATAACGTGACATACAACAGCATGCTCACATACAAGGGCAAGGACTGGCAGCAAGAGTATCTTGACAACGCTCAGGCAAATGCTCTCGCAGCACAGGCTAAGGACTGTGATGTGATTGTAGCATTCATTGGCGAAAACTCATACTGCGAGACACCGGGCAATATCAATGACCTGACACTCAGCGAGAAGCAGCTCTCTATGGTGAAGCGCATGCACTCTGAACTGAAGAAGCCTATCATCCTCGTTCTCAACGAGGGACGCGCTCGCCTCATCACCGAGATTGAGCCTTTGGCTGAAGCTGTGGTTCATGCATTCTTGCCAGGCAACTCTGGTGGCGATGCGCTTGCTAACCTGATGGCTGGTGATGCTAACTTCTCTGGCAAGATGCCAATAACATACCCTAAGTACTCCGGCTCTTTCGCTACATACGACTACAAGCCTTGTCAGCAGCGCGAGACAATGGAGGGCAACTATAACTATGAGGCTTCGGTGGATGAACTTTACCCATTCGGCTATGGCATGAGCTACACCACATTCAAGTATAGCAACTTCCGTCTCGACAAGTCTGACTTCACTGCTGCCGACCAGCTCACATTCACTGTGGATGTGACAAACACAGGCAATCGCGCTGGCAAGGAGGCTGTGCTCCTCTTCGTGAGCGACCTCGTTGCGTCTATCACTCCAGACAACAAGCGTCTTCGTGCGTTTGACAAGGTGGAGCTTAATCCTGGTGAGACAAAGACAGTCACTCTTACTATTCCAGCCACAGATCTCGCCTTCGTAGGCATAGACAATGAATGGGTGCTTGAGGCTGGTGATTTCTCTGCCAAGGTAGGTGACCAGACAGTCAAGTTCCGTTGCAAAGAAACAAAGAACTTGGGCTTGAATAGATGAATCGTCAGGCAGTCTTGTTGCTGATTGCTGTGGGTGCATTCTTGCTCATGCTGCTGATAGGCAATCCATACAGCACAGCATGGTTTCTGAAGTGCCCTCTGCATTTCTTCACTGGCTATCAATGCCCTCTATGCGGCATGCAGCGTCAGCTTCATGCGCTGATGGTGTTGGATTTCCGTGAGGCTTGGCACCTGAATCCAGGACTGCTTGTATGCTATCCGTATCTTGCCGTTCTCTTCTTTTCACAATTGTTCCCAAAGCTGAGAATGAGCAAGCTGGGAATGGCTTGCAATAGCAATGAGGCAATATTCGCCTTTATGGCAGTAATGTTGATGTGGGGGATAGCACGAAACTTGATTTAAGGACAACAGATGAATTGGTATATATTAAAGTCGCATGCTCTTTCGCTTTCTGTTCGCGAAGACTTGCGCAAAGCTGACATAGAATATTTCTTGCCAACATACATGGCACTATCAGGACCAGCCGGGCATCAGTATCAGATTGAAAAACCGATGGTTTTCAACTTGCTGTTTGTGTATTCCGACTTTCAAAGAGTGCTGGATTTCAAGAATGCGTATCCTATACATCGCTTGCATGTAGCGTACTGCAATCGCCGCACTGTCAATGATCCTGTAGCGCCACTCATCGTGCCTGACCGTGAGATGCGCATGTTTATTGCTGCCGTAGGTGCGTACAATACTGCCGAAGTTCCTTATGTCAAGCCAACAGAAGTGGACTTGGAGAAGGGGGATATCGTTCGTATCATTTCGGGCCCTTTTGCAGGAGTAGAGGGAACGCTCATATCTCAGCAGGGTAAGGATGGAGGCAGGGTGATGGTCAGCATCAGCAATCTCATTGCCGTACCTACTCTCCACATCGAGCCAGAGCTTCTGCAGGTGCTTCAGTTTGCCAAGAAGGGAAAACATTTCTACAAGCACATTGACAGCTACGTGCCTCGCCTCCGCAAGGCTTTGCAAGAATATAAGCCAGGCGGCAATCAGAAGATATTGCAGCCAATTCGCGTGTTCGTTACTCGTTTCTCAGAACTGAATGCCGACACCAACAATGCTCAAGCAAAGCTCTATGTCCTTTTGCTTGCCAGCTATCGCTTGCTCTCAGATGCAGATAATGCCAATATATTCCAAAGAAAGCTTGATGAACTGATGCCTAAGATTAATTCAGAGCGTACGATAGAGTTTGTGAATGAATTTATTGGTTAACAGCGAAATCATAAATAGAAAAAGGCACCCTCAATCAGAGATGGAGGATGCCTTTTTCTATTATGATTATTGAGAAACGAATCAATATGTGATGAGTGGCTCAAGTTCCTTAGCCTGCTCAATCATCTTCTCTACTTCGCTGAGGCTTGGCACGCGGTTGCAGAGATTCTTTGCCTCGTTCACTTCAACAAGCTTTGGGTGGAGGTTGGCAGGTACGCGGTGACGGAACTCCTTCACTGTGTCAACGCCAGCAGCCTCGAGGAGTTCTGCAAACTGACCAGCGATGCCATTGATGCGCATGAGGTCTGCGTGGTTAGTCCACTTGAGGATGAGTTTTGGGCTGATGCCTGTTGTCTCTGCTACCTTAGCACGACCTGATGCCTTTGCGCACTGAGCGAGAAGATCGTCAGTTGTCTTGATTTCTACTTCGTTGAGCTTAGCTGCATACACTTCGCCAATGCCCTCAATCTGTTCTACTTTGTAAGTCATAATGTTTAGTTATTATTAGGTTTTAGTCTTGGTATTTTGATATCCGCAACAAAGATAATGCACGAAAATGACATAACAAAGCTTTTGGAGTAAAAATAATCGTTAAGGCATTAATAATTGATGGCTTGAGTACCTATTAGTGAATAATCCTTAAATATATTAACATAATATAGCGAACATGTGAGCTCTTACGATATAATGTGCTAAATTTGTATCGATTTTAGAAAAACTAACAATAATTACTTGTTTACAAAACTCAATTTAAGATAATGAAAAAATTACTTATGCTTTCGTCATTTGTCATGATGGCGTGCGTGGGCATGATGGCGCAAAGCAAATATTCTGTCAAAGGAACAATCATCGATGCAGAAACAAGCGAAGCCGTGGTGGGAGCAACAGTGCAGTTGCTGTCGCTGCCTGACAGCTCATTCGTGATGGGTGTTGCAGCCAACGATATGGGCGCGTTTAATTTTCATAATGTGGCAAAGAATAAGTACCTTATCAAGGTTTCGTTCATTGGCTATGCTACTCGATTCATCAATCTGAATCTGAACGAGAAGAATACGCGTACCGTGAATCTTGGCTATTTGACTATGGTGGATGATGCGCAGATGCTAAAAGAGGCGCAGGTGACTGCCAATGCGGCAAAGGTGCAAGTGAGCGGCGACTCGATGGTGTACAATGCGTCGGCATATCGAGTGCCAGAGGGTTCCACGCTTGAAGCATTGGTCAAGTTGCTGCCTGGCGCAGAGGTGGATGAAGATGGCAATATCACCATCAATGGCAAGACTGTGAACAAGATTCTCGTGGATGGCAAGGAGTTCTTCCTCAATGATAAGAGCGTGGCAATGAAGAATTTGCCAGTGGAGATGATTGAGAAAATCAAGTCGTATGAGAGAAAGAGCGACTTGGCTCGCGTGACAGGCATTGATGATGGCGAAGAAGAGATGGTGCTTGACCTCTCGGTGAAGAAAGGCATGAAGAACGGATGGTTTGGCAATGCTAATCTGGGCGGTGGCACTAACCATTTGTATAATGAAAGAGGCATCGTGAACCGCTTCAACGACAATATGCGCGTCACTCTCCTCGGCAATGCTCGCAACACTCCAAATCGCTGGGGATGGAACAGCAATGGCTTGCGCAGCAACAAAGAAGTGGGTTCAAACTTTGCCACTGCAGCCAAGAAGTTGGAGACAGGCGGCAGCGTGCGCTATTTCTACAATGGCAGCGACGTGATGAGCGAGTCATCATCCGAAAACTTCGCGGCAGAAAAGGGTGCGTTCAATGAGAGCCATAGTCAGAACTATTCGAGCAATTCGGGAGTGAATGCTAATGCTAAGATAGAGTGGAAGCCAGACACGATGACTAACATCCTTTTCCGCCCAAACTTCAACTACAATCGCAATCGTGGCATGGGCAGCAACCGTTCGGGTTCGTACGATGCCGATCCTAATAGATTCACAGACATAGCATTGAACTACAACGACAAGATAGCAGAGCTCAGTGCAGATCCTGACAAGCCAATCACAGACGAGGTGCTGAAGGAATTGATGGATGTGGTGGTGAACACCAATACGAGTCGCAGCCAGTCCTACAGCAATAGCGTGAATGGCAATGCGGAGTTGCAGATCAACAGGAAGCTGAACAACACAGGGCGCAATCTCACGCTGCGCTTAACAGGCTACTATAATGAAGGCAAAAACAAGCAGCTCTCTGCCGCAAACATCACATACAATACTTTAGGCACAGCGCAGCAGAACAACCGCTATTTCAACACTCCTTCCAAGAGCTACAATGCATCGGCTCAAGTTACATACAACGAGCCTATCTTTGATCGCACATACTTGCAGTTCAGCTATCGCTATCAGTACAGCTACAACAAGAATGACCGCAAGGCATTCGTGTATGACTCTCAGGCATATAGAGACTTGTCAGAAAGCCTTGCTGCAAATCGTTATGATATAGATGCCATCCTCGACTACATGGAAAGTGCCAATTATATGTTGCGCGACACACTAACACTCAGCCAGTTCTCCGAGTACCGTAACTTCAACCAGACCATCAGTCTTCAGTTCCGTCGTGTGCGTGAGGGCTACAACTTCAGCATAGGCGTTGACGCCTTGCCGCAGCACACTGAGCTCAACTACAAATATATGAGAAAAGAGTATCCTGAGATTACTCGCAGCGTGTTCAACTGGGCACCTCGTATCTATTATCGACGCAACTACGACAAGCACACTAACTTGCAGTTCCGCTACAATGGTCGCACGAGTCAGCCAAGCATGACAGACCTGCTCGACATCAAGGACGACTCCAACCCATTCTACATCACAAAGGGTAATCCTGGCTTGAAGCCAGCATTCTCCAACAATGTGAGCGCAAACTTCAACACCTACAATGTTGAGGCTCAGCGAGGCATTTGGTTCTGGGGCGACTTCTCCACAACGAGCAACAGCATAAGCAACAAGGTGACATACGACAGCAATGGCGTGCGCACCACCATTCCGATGAACATCAATGGCAACTGGAACACAGGCGGTGGCATAGGCATGAACACTGGTCTTGGAGAGAAGAAAGTATTCTCTGTAGGCGGTGGATTTGATGGTCGTTTCAACCACAATGTTGGCTTCTACAATAATGCAAAGAACGAGTCGGAGGATAATGAAGCAATCAAGTCAATCACCAAGAACACTTCGATTAATGGCAATGTCCGCACATCCTATCGCACCGAGAAACTCAACATAGAACTTAAAGGAAACCTCCGCTACTCTCATGTCACAAACAATGTGAATGTGCAGGGCAATCGAGACACATACAACTTCTCCTACGGCACAGAGGTGCAGTGGACCATGCCTTGGGGCACAGAGTTTGCAACGGATATGTACATGAATAGTCGCCGAGGCTATGCTCGCAAGGAAGCAAACACCAACGAGCTGCTCTGGAATGCCTCTCTCTCACATTCTATGCTCAAGGGCAAGGCTCTCACTTTCAAGGCAGAGGTGTTCGACATTCTTGGTCAGCAGACCAACATCAGCCGCACCATCAACACATTCTCACGCAGCGATTCACGCTCCAATTCCGTCTATCAGTACGGCATGCTCAGCATCATCTATCGCTTCTCTGTCTTTGCGGGCAAGAACACGATGGGAACAGACGAGGAACGCAATGAGCGTCGCGGATGGAGATAATGTGGTCAATTCTTTTGTCAAGTTCTGTCATGTCGCTGGCATGAATGTAGAAGCATTATCCAGAGAATATCAAAGGATTTTCTTCATGTCATTTACATATTTGCTGAAAATCTTGGTAATGTGAAAATAATGTCGTTACTTTGCATGTGGATTATTGGATGACGGAAATGAAGGAATAACTTATACATTATTAATTAAATATGAAACTACAATCTTTGGCATTTGCATTTCTGTGCTCGGTGGCTGCTGTGGCGCAGAACGATTACCAGAACCTGGGCGAGCAGTTCGTGCGCTCGGAAATGACGAGACATCCTGAAGCTTGGTCGATAGAGAGCCCGCAGAAAGGTCCTAAGTGGAACTACACTCAGGGACTGGAGGTGATGTCGATGCAGGGATGGCTGACAGAGTATCAGTGGGTGAAGTACGCCAAGAGCTACACTGACAGCCTTATAAACGACAAGGGCATAATCAAGGGGTTCAAGATGAAGGACTTCAAACTGGATGCTGTGAATTCGGGCAAGATCCTTTTCATGATGTATGACCAGACGAAGGAGGAGCGCTATAAGATAGCAATGGACACTCTTTATACACAGATACTGAAGCAGCCTAAGACCCCAGAGGGAGGCATGTGGCATAAGACGATTTATCCAGAGCAGATGTGGCTGGATGGCCAGTATATGGGACTGCCTTTCTATCTGGAATATGTGAAGAGGTATGGCACAAAGGCGGAGTATGACAAGGCGTACGAGTTTGTGTGCCAGCAGATTAAGCTTGTGACTGACCACACGCTGTGTCCAGACTGCAATCTGTATCATCATGCATGGGATTCAGCTCACAAGCAGCCATGGGCTAACAAAAAGACTGGCAGGTCGGAGCATGTGTGGGGCAGAGCGGAAGGCTGGCTAATGATGACTTTGGTAGATTGCCTTGGCATAAGGTATGACAATAATGTGCCTAAGCTGAGCAGCGTGACTGATGATCCTATCGTGGCTATTCTGAATTCATTGACAGACAAGCTGATTCCTCTGCAAGATGCGAAAACGAACACTTGGCAGCAGGTGCTTGACTGCACTGGCAAGAAGGGCAACTATCAGGAGATGACTTGCACAGCTATGTTTGCGTACTCTATGCTGAAGGGATGCAGGATAAATGCTTACCAGTTTGGCAAACAGGATGCCAAGGAGTATTGGAATGTAGGCAAGAAGGCGATTGATGGCATTTTCGACAATTTCGTGTCGAAGGATGACGATGGACTTCTGTTGCTGAACAATTGCTGCGCGGTGGCAGGATTGAGCGATACCCGCAACGGCAGTTATGAGTATTATCTAAGCGAGCCTATTATTGACAATGATCCTAAGGGCATAGGCCCTTTGTTCTTGGCTTTGAAGGAATTGACCAAGTAAGAGACGTGTTTTGTGTGACGCACGTCGTAAGTGGAAAATAATCAGCCCCTATGAGCGCTAAACTCATAGGGGCTTTTTCTATTTCGAATAGAGTTATTTATTTCGACATCATCAAGTTCTCGAACTTCAAGTTGCCGACCTTTCCTTCGATGCGGTGACACTGCGACTCTACGCCAGTCCATGTGCAGTTCTTGACTGTGATGTTGTCAATCTGCTGAACGTCGTCGAGACCAGAGATGTAAGCGCCGTACTTGCTCTTCTTGCAGTTGACATTGTCGAGGAGGACATTGCGAACTGTTGGGATGAAGCCGCGCTCTGCTGCTTCGTTTGGCTCGTAGTTGAGGTTAATCTTAAGTACTGCTTCGCGGCATTCGCCTACTTCTACGTTGCGAACGAAGATGTTCTCGATGATGCCACCACGAGCTGTGTTTGTCTTGATGCGGACAACGCGATCGAGGTTAGGGCTATCCATCTGGCAATTCTCAACGAAGAGGTTCTTGTAGCCGCCTGAGATCTCGCTGCCTACAACCACGCCGCCGTGACCGTCCTTCATCTGGCAGTTGCGAACGATGATGTTCTGGCATGGCACGTTCCACATGCGTCCATCCTTGTTGCGACCAGACTTGATGGCGATGCAGTCGTCGCCTGTCTGGAAGATGCAGTTCTCGATGAGCACGCGGTTGCATGACTCAGGGTCGCATCCGTCGCCGTTAGGGCCATCGTTGATGACTTTCACGCCGCGAACGATGACATCGTTGCAGAGGCATGGGTGGAGCACCCAGAATGGTGAGCGAAGGAGTGTGACGCCCTCGATGAGTACGCGCTCGCAGCTCATGAAGTTGACGCTCTGCGGACGCATTGGGTTCTTTGCTGTGAAAATGCGCTGGTTGATAGGTGTCTGGTTCTCGCTCATTGTCTGGAGGTCGATGCGGCTCTGCTTCATTGAGTATCTGCCTGGCACCCAGCCGAACTGCTTCTTGCTCTCTTGCCAGAACCACCATGCGTCGGTAGTGGCACCACCGTCGATAGTACCCTCGCCTGTGATGGCGATGTCGTGCTGACCATTGGCATAGATGAGTGGTGAGATATTGTAGCAGCCGAGTCCCTCCCAGCGTGTCTCAACCACAGGGTAGAGCTCAGTCTCAAAAGCGAACTCGAGTGTTGCGTCCTTCTCGATGACGAGGTTTACATTGCTGAGCATGGTGATGGCACCAGTCTTCCACACGCCAGCAGGCACGATGACCTTGCCGCCTTTCTTGCTGCACTTTGCAATAGCTTTGTTGATGGCTTTCTGATTGACCTTGGCAGACGCTGTGGTCTTGGCACCGAAGTCGGTGATGCGATACTCTGCATTGCTGTTGATTCTCACTGTCTGAATGCTCTTCTCGAGTGCAGGATAGTCGGTGTCCCACACGCCAGCCTGTGCGCTGAGCCCCACGAGGCAGCACATGATGGCAAGGATGGTTTTGATTCTATTCATGTTTAGATGGTAAACGTGAAGTTAGTTAATAATTATTTTGTCTAAATCTTTGTATCTTGATTATTGATACTAAAATCTGTGAATTTCATTGCAAATATACTTTACTTTTACACTAAAAACAAGTGTTGGTGAAAAAAAGTTAATGAATAATATGGATTTTTGATATTTTTACGTATATTTGCAACGGTTTTTATATGCCAAGGCCACGAAGAATCTATACAGAAAACAGACTGGAAATAAAAAAACTATATTACTAACTATAAACAAAAACCTAAACTTACAAATGTCGAATTTAACTAAAAGTTTGCGCGTAGCGTTGCTCATGGTGGCAACTCTCTTCACGCTTGGCGTGGCAGCGCAAAACGTTACAGTCACAGGTACTGTATCTGACGACTTTGGCCCCGTTACTGGTGCCACAGTAGTAGAAAAAGGTAAGCCAACGAATGGCTCTGCCACTGACATGAATGGTCATTACAAGGTTTCCGTTCCAAAGAATGCAACGCTTGTAGTGTCTTTTGTGGGTATGCAGACAAAAGAAGTGGCTGTGAAAGGCCAATCAGTTATTAACGTGAAGCTTGAGGACGACTCTAAGCTCCTCAACGAGGTTGTGACTATCGGTTACGGCTCGGTTCGCAAGAAGGACATCACAGGTGCTGTGGCAACAGTGAGCTCCGAGGTGCTCGAAGCTGTCCCTGTAGCTTCTGCGCTTGAGGCTCTGACAGGTAAGATGGCTGGTGTGCAGATCACAACTACAGAAGGTTCTCCTGATGCAGAAATGAAGATTCGTGTGCGTGGCGGTGGCTCAATCACTGGCGATAACAAGCCTCTCTTCATCGTCGATGGCTTCCCTGTTGAGAGCATCAACGATATCCCAGCAAGCGAGATTGAGGACATGACAGTGCTCAAGGATGCTTCTTCTACAGCTATCTACGGTAGCCGTGGTGCAAACGGTGTAATCCTCATCACAACTAAGTCTGGTAAAGAAGGCAAGGTTAGCGTAACATACAACGCTTACGTTTCTGCAAAGAAGATTGCCAAGACCCTCGACGTGCTCGATCCTGCAGACTATGCTAAGTGGCAGTGGGAGCTCGCTCTCTTGAAGAACAATGGCAAGGTGGGCAGCACATCTTCTTATACTAACTACTTTGGCAACTATGATGACATCGACCTCTACAATGGTATTCCTGCAAACGACTGGCAGGACTTGACTTATGGTCGCACAGGTATTGCATTTAACCACAATCTGAACATCAACGGTGGCTCGGACAAGGTTAAGTATGTATTTGGCTATGACTACATGACAGATAAGGCAATCATGGAAGGCTCGAAGTTCAACCGCAACAACCTCAGCCTCAAGTTGCAGACAAAGCCAGCAAAGAGCGTGAATGTTGATTTCAGCGTACGCTACAGCCGTACAAAAATCCGTGGTGGTGGTGCTAACGATGCAACAACAACTCTCGACACTGACAAGCGCTTGAAGTATGCTGTTATCTACACTCCAATTCCTCTCGACAATCTCGATCCAGATGCAGGTACTGACCAAGATCTTGGCAACCTCTACAACCCAATAGAGGCAATCGCTGACAACGACCGCCAGCAGACTCGCCAGACTCTCAACATGAATGGTAGCGCTCAGTGGGAGATCATCAAGAATCTCAAGGTTAAGTCAGAGCTTGGCTATGATGTCTATACAAACAAGGATCAGCGTTTCTTCGGCAAGACTACATATTATGTAAGAAACACTCTCGGCTCAAGCAATCCAGCTATCCGCTTGGGTAACATGGATCGTAACCGTTTCCGCAACACAAACACTCTCAGCTATGACTTCAAGGGTGTGCTCAACAGCGAGGATCATCATTTGAACGCTCTCCTCGGTCATGAGTATATGGAGACTCACCAGAAGACTCTCACAACTGAGAACTACAACTTCCCAGCCAGCGTAACAGCAACTCAGGCTTGGCAGATGACAACTCTCGGCAAGGATCTTCGCGTAATCGACGACTTCTACAATCCTGATGACAAACTGCTCTCATACTTCGGTCGTGTGAACTACGACTTCCAGAGCAAGTATCTCCTCAGCGCTACATTCCGTGCCGATGCTTCTTCACGCTTCGTGGCTAAGAACCGCTGGGGCTACTTCCCATCAGCAGCTGCAGCATGGCGTATCTCTGCTGAGCCATTCATGCAGGGCGCTGAGGACTGGCTCTCTGACTTGAAGCTTCGCGTGTCTTACGGTACTGCTGGTAGCAACGATATTCCTTCAGGTCAGATGGTTCAGGAGTATGCCGGCAACAGCACAACTTGGATCAATGGCGTGAATACATACTGGGCTCCATCAAAGGTGATGGCAAACCCTGACCTCAAGTGGGAGACAACAATCACTCGCAACATTGGTATTGACTACTCTATCTGGGGTGGCAAGTTGAATGGTAACGTTGAGTTCTACCTCAACACAACTAAGGACCTTCTCATCCAGTTCCTTGTTCAGGGTACAGGCTACGAATCACAGTACCGCAACATGGGCAAGACTCAGAACAAGGGTATTGAGTTCACCGCTAACTATGATGCAATCAACAAGAAGGACTACGGATTGAACTTCAACTTCAACATTGGTTTCAACAAGAGTGAAATCAAGGATCTCGGTGCAATGGATGACTTCGGTTGGGAAACATACTGGGGTTCATCAGACATCGGTAACGACTACTGGATTGGCGTAGGCGGTCGTGTAGGTCAGATGTATGGCTACAAGGCTGACGGACGCTATGAGGTTAGCGACTTCGAGGGTTATGATGGTTCTGCAAACTGGATTCTCAAGGAAGGCGTGGCTTCAAGCCAGTCAGTAATCGGCTCTAAGGTTCGCCCTGGTTCAATGAAATTGAAGGACGTGAATGGTGACGGTCAGATCAATGAAGAGGATAAGACTATCATTGGCGACGCTAACCCTGACTTCAACGGCGGTTTCGCAATCAATGCTCGCTGGAAGGGCTTCGACCTCAGCGCAAACTTCAACTTCACAGTAGGCAACGACATATACAATGCAAATAAGATTGAGTTCTCTACAACAACTCATGACTATCAGTACCGTAACCTCATCACATCGCAGGCTTCTGGCAAGCGCTGGACAAACCTCAATGCTGACGGTACACTCTGCAACGACCCTGCAGCTCTCGCTGCTCTGAATGCGAACACTACAGAGTTCTCTCCATACACAACTAAGGCTGTGTTCAGCGACTGGGCAGTAGAAGATGGCTCATTCCTCCGTCTCGCTACTCTCACTCTCGGCTACACACTTCCTAAGGCTGTGCTTCAGAAGGCTAAGATCTCAAAGCTACGCATCTATGCAACTTGCCAGAATGTATTCTGCTTGACTAACTACTCAGGCTACGACCCTGAAGTTTCTACTATGCGCAGAACTAACCTTACTCCAGGTGTTGACTACTCTGCTTATCCAAAGAGCCGTCAGTTCGTAGTTGGTCTTAACCTGAACTTTTAAGTAATTCATAATTAATAATTCATAATTCATAATTGCGATTGCGTCACGATTTCCGTTTTAATTATCGTCCCCGTTTTCGTTATTATAAATAATGTATTATAATACTAATAATAAAGAAATGAAGAAATACATATATATATCAGCCGTTTTGCTTGGCTCACTTGGCTTGAGCTCTTGCGACATGGATGCGCCAACAAAGTCTTCTTTGGACTCGCAGACTATTGCTTCTGTGTATGAGTTGGCAGAGTCTGCTGTGATGGGTATCAATCAGTCATTTGGCGAAACAAACTCTTACCGCGGCCGTTTCCTCCCTTACTACGGACTCAACACAGATATCGAGTGGATTAACAGCAACGATGGCTCGAAGATGCCAGACGAAGGCAAGTACGACCTCTGCACATACGCTGCTACTCCAACAAATGGTCAGATGAACACTGTTAACAATGCATACGCTAAGTTCTATGAAGGCATCGAGCGTGCAAACATGGCTATCAAGGCTTTGCGCGAGTATAGCGACCAAGCTGATCCAAAGATGCGTCAGCTTCTTGGCGAGCTCCTCACTATGCGTGCAGTGCTCTACCTCGACCTCATCAAGGGTTGGGGTGATGTACCAGCTCGTTTCGAGCCAATCTCTAAAGAGACTGTGTATCTCGGTCGCGCAGATCGCGATGTCATTTATAAGCAGCTTCTCGCAGACCTCAAGGAGGCTGAGGATTTGTGCCAGTGGCCAAACGAGAGCGACATAACTAAGACTACAGAGCGTGTGAACAAGGCATTCGTGAAGGGCCTTCGTGCTCGTATCGCACTCTATGCTGGCGGTTACTCTCAGCGTGCTGACGGTGTTCGCCTCAGCAACGATCCTGAACTTTCTAAAGACAAGATGTATGCTATCGTAAAGGAAGAGTGCCTTGATGTTATCCATAGCAAAACTTGTACTCTTGGCGAATTCAAAGACAACTTCTATGCTCTCTGCACAGACGTTGTTACTGCAGGCAAAGAGTCGCTTTGGGAAATCCCATTCTCTGAGACTCGTGGTCGTGTGATGTACACATTTGGCATAAAGCACCAAGCTAAGGATCAGTACACTCAGCAGGCTCAGGGTGGTGTGAATGGCCCTGTTCCTACACTCTTCTATGACTATGATGTTGAGGATATCCGTCGTGACATCACTTGCGCTCCATATCGTTGGTCGGCTGAGGCTAACGCCAAGCAGGAACTTTGGGGTGCAAAGTCTTGGTGCTTCGGCAAGCTACGCTATGAGTGGACAGCAACTGAGCGCATCGTGACTAATGCTAATGATGATGGTATCAACTGGCAGTACATGCGTCTTGCAGACTTGTATCTCATGGCTGCTGAGGCAATAAACGAACTTAACTCCCCAGACGAGGCATGGGCATACATGATGCCAATACTTGCACGTGCTCTTCCTGATGCTAAGGTTTCAGCTCTTAGAAGCAAGTACACTGCAAGCAAGCAGGCATTCTTCGATGGTATCGTTGAGCAGCGTGCATTCGAGTTCGCAGGCGAAATGCTTCGCAAGGCTGACCTCATCCGTTGGAACCTCCTTTCTACTAAGCTCGCTGAGACAAAAGTTAAGCTTGATCAGCTTCGCAACCAGCAGGGTGCTTACGCAGACCTCCCTACAAACCTCTACTTCACTTACGAGGCTGATGGTGAAACGCTTAAGGTGTATGGTCTCAATCATGGCGAGACAGACGAGGAAGGTGCTAAGCTCGTTTCTGATCATGGCTACGACAAGGTTACTTGGCTTGGTGCAAACAAGATCAGCGATGGCTACATCAGCGGTCTCTATGCTGGCGACCCTAACAAGGGACAGTACTGGCCTATCTGGACAGAGTTCATCAACGCAAGCAATGGTATGTTGAACAACGATTGGTTGAACAAATAATAACAAGAATCAATTATGAAATTAAATAAATATATTCTGATGTCAGGCATTGCTCTTGCAGCAGTAGGCATGACAACAACATCTTGTGACGATAGAGATGACGAGATCACGTCAATCTCATACAGCCGCCTCTTCTCTGCCCTCAACCTTGAGGCTCGTGTTCAGAATCAGATCAACGTACGCTTGAGCTGGTATGAAGTGGCTGGAGCAGAATCATATATCGTTAATGTATATGAGAGTGTAAATCAAGACGGTGAGGATGGCGATGCAACAGACAATACACAGTTCGTTCGCGTGCCAGATGGCGCAACTCCAGTGCGTGCGTATGAGGGCATCACAGCAAAGCAGCTCCCTTACGTGATTGAAGGACTCACAGGTCAGACACGCTATGTGTTTGAGGTAATCGCTGTTGATGCTAAAGGTGGTCGCTCAAAGGGCATCTGCGTAGAGGCAAAGACAGGTGCTGAGCAGTCGTTCCGCTCTGTTGACGAGGCTGAGATTGAAGCTAACTCAGTAGTTCTCCGTTGGAACGCTTCTGACGCTCAGGGTTGCACTATCAAGGTGCAGGTTAAGGGTGAAGAAGGCTATGTTGTTCAGCACGAGATCACAGCAGAAGAAGCTGCAGCCAAGGCAGCAAAGATTGAAGGTCTCACAGGAGAGACTACATACGTAGCATACTTGAAGAACGCTTCTAACAAGCAGCGCGGTGAAGTAGAGTTCACTACAGCCATCGACCTCGGTGATGCAATTGCTGTTACTCCTGAGGATAACCTCAAGCAGGTAATTGCTGATGCTCCAGCAGGCTCTACACTCGCTCTTTTCCCTGGTACATATAGCATTGTCAACGAAGAAGGTGCTCTCAATAAGATTGTAATCAATAAGTCTCTCAGCATCAAGGCTGTTCGCCCAGCAGAACGTCCTGTTATCAATGGCTGCATCCATCTCACAGAAGGTGCATCGCTCGTATTGAGCCAGGTTGTTCTCGACGGTGCTGGCACTGATGGCAGTCAGGCTATCGAATGGAAGGATGCTGTAGAGTACAACACTCTCACAATCGAGGATTGCGAAGTTAAGAACTATACTAAGGGCTTCTTCTACATCAACGTAGCAGCTACTATCACAAGCATCAATATAAACAACTGTCTCATTCACGACATCGTTTGCTCTGGTGGTGATATGTTTGACTGCCGTGCAGGTGCTTACAAGGAGTTCAACCTCACTAATTCAACTATCTACAATAGTGCTGCCGAGCGCGACCTCATCCGCTACGATGACAAGTCAAGCAACTTCCCAGGCATCGAGCCTGTTGTAACAGTTGACCACTGTACTTTCTACAAGGTTGGCAACGGTGGCGCTAACTACCGCCTCCTCTACGTTCGTTTCGCTGGCAACACAATCAACTTCACAAACAACGTAGTTGCTGAGTTCAACAACAAGCGTGGCTTCGCTAACCAGAAGACTACAGCAATCCCAACATTCAAGAACAACTACTACTACAACACAATCAACCTCATGAGCCTTGACGAGGCAAACGGTGATGCTTCTATCACTTGCTTCGACACAGATGGCAAGGCACTTTCTGCCAACCCATTCAAGGATGCAGAGAAGGGTGACTTCACAGTTACTAATGAAGACATGGTCTTCTACGGTATCGGTGACCCACGCTGGACAAAGTAAGTTTATTACTAAATACCTCTCAATCAAGGTGGATGGCAATTGTCATCCACATTTTTTTGTTTTAAATGGTTAATTATTCTCCATATAAGTTTTTATGTCATTAAAAATGAGTATCTTTGCAACGATTATGTGCAATGCAGAACAAAAGAACAATCGATAACTAACTTTATTGTATGATGAGACTACTATCACTACTATTCATATTGCTGTCTGTCATGAGTGTGCAGGCACAGTTTGCCTCAGCGCCTGCGTTCCCCGGTGCAGAGGGGTTTGGAAGATATGCGGCTGGTGGTCGTGGAGGAAAGGTGTACCATGTCACAAACCTCAATGACTATTGCGACGATGCGAAATACGGCACCAAAGTGGCAGACAAGAGCGAGGAGGCAAAAGGCACACTTCGCTATGCAATCAGGAAGAGTGGGGCACGAACCATTGTGTTCGATGTGGCAGGAACGATAGAGCTGGTCTGCCCTTTGCGAATAGAGAAAGACAGCATTTCCATCTTGGGACAGACAGCGCCTGGCGATGGCATTTGCTTGAAGAACTATACGATGAACATATCTGCCAATGAAGTTATTGTTCGTTTCCTGCGCTGCCGAATGGGTGACGAAAAGAGGACAGAGGACGATGCGATGAATGGTCATCACAGAGACAAGGACATGTGCCGAAACATCATCATCGACCATTGCTCAATGTCTTGGTCAACAGACGAATGCGGCTCGTTCTATGGCAACAGGGATTTCACCATGCAGTGGTGCATCCTCGCTGAGTCGCTCCGCTACTCTGTGCATGACAAGGGCAAGCATGGCTACGGAGGCATCTGGGGTGGTGAGAGCGTGTCGTTCCATCACAACTTGCTGGCTCACCACGATAGCCGCAATCCTCGCTTCGATCATGGCTATCTCTCAGCTCTTGCAGGTCCAGTAGATTACGTGAACAATGTGGTGTACAATTGGGGCGGCAATTCCACATACGGTGGTGAGAATAGAGTGGGCAATGAGCCAAAGAAGTTCAATATGATCAACAACTACTATAAGCCGGGACCATACACCAACAGCATCTCAGACAGAAGCAACCGATTGCTCAATCCAACCACTCAGTGCAAGTTCTGCAATCCTGCCGACATCACCGCTGTAGTGCCAGGCAAGTTCTTCTTGAAGGGAAACATCGTAAATGGCGAACTTGCTACTGTCAGCAAGAAAAACATCGGGTTTGATGATAATTATGATATAGATAAGTTCTTGGAGAACTGCATACTGCAAGAGCAAGTACTCTCTCACGACTACGACTTTGCCAATTACAGCACCATCTCCTTGCAGCTGCCTGAGATTGCCTACGACAAGGTTCTCTCCTATGCAGGAGCTTCACTTCAGCGCGACATAGTGGATGGCGAAGTGTGTGAAGATGTGCTGAATGGCACAGCGCGATACAAAGGCAGCAAGTCGAATGCCGAAGGTCTCATCGATTCGCAGACAGACGTGAAAGGCGATCGTGCCTCCGCCTGGCCAGAGCTGAAAGGCACCAAGCTGCTCGACACAGACAATGATGGCATACCTGACGAGTGGGAGCTGAAGCATGGACTCAATCCTAAGTCGAAGAGTGACGCCTCTGTTTATTCGTTGGACAAGAAAGGCTACTACACCAACATAGAGGTGTATGCCAACAGCCTTGTGGAGGAACTGATAAAAGCAGAACGCAACAATTCGGAGATATCATTTGAGGAGTATTTCCCAGAATGATACAATAAGACAAGAAATGAGTGTGGTAGATAACAATGAAAAAATAAGACGACAAAATATGAAGAAACTATTTACTTTATTGACAATGTGCATGATGGTCCTTGCGGCTAACGCACAGTTTGAATCCGCCCCTGCGTTTCCTGGTGCAGAGGGCTTTGGCCGTTTCACCACAGGTGGACGCGGCGGAAAGATTATCCATGTCACAAACCTCAACGACTCTGGCGCAGGCTCATTGCGTGAGGCTCTCAACAGCAAGGATAAGAAGATCATCGTCTTTGATGTGAGTGGCTACATCGACCTGAAGAGCCAGCTCAACATCTCTTCCAATACAACCATTCTCGGTCAGACAGCTCCAAGCGATGGCATCACTCTGCGCTACTACACCCTCTATTTCGGCAATTGCGACAATGTCATCGTTCGCTACATTCGCTGCCGTCGCTCACAGCTCAAGGATGTGAACGATGGTGCAGATGCCACTTGGGGCAGAAAGCGCAATAACATCATCATCGACCACTGCTCTTTTTCTTGGAGCATCGACGAGGTAGCTTCGTTCTACGACAATCGCGACTTCACTCTCCAATGGTGTACTCTGGGTGAGGCACTTGCCAATCCTGGTCACAGCAAAGGTGAGCATTCCTACGGAGGCATCTGGGGCGGAAAGAATGCATCTTTCCATCACAATTTCCTCTGCCACATGCAGAATCGCACACCTCGATTCAATGGTGCGCGATATGAGTGGGATGGCTATGATCAGAGCAAATATGAAAACACCGTTCAGGCAGAGCGAGTTGATTTCCGCAACTGCGTGATGTACAACTGGGGATCAGGCAACGGTTGCTATGGTGGTCCTGGAGGTGGATTTGTCAACATCGTGAACAACTACTACAAAGCAGGTCCCGGCACAGCCAATAAGACTCGTGTCACTCAGATTTCCAAGGGCGAATCAGGCAACAGCACCCCCGACAATATGTCTGGCATGACCTCGCTCTACTACATCCAGGGCAATTATGTGACAGCAGCTTCAAAGCCTGCCAATTACGACTGGAGCGGTGTGAAGTTCGATCAGACTTCCTACAAGTCAGGCAGCGACTACTACTCTCCCGACAAGAAGAATTACTATGGCAATACAGTTCCTCACACCACCATCAGTGGCGTGTCGTGCGTGAAGATCAAGCTTGACGAACCTATCGAATCTGGCTATGTCACTACACATTCTGCCCAGACAGCATTTGACAAGCTGCTGCTCTATGCAGGCGCAAGCTATTGTCGCGATGCAGTCGATGCACGCTACATGGACGAGGCTGCCAATGGCACAGTAACCTACACAGGCTCAGTCGTCAAGCGTCCTGGCATCATCGATCTTGTCAACGCTCTTGGCGCAAATGATGCCAACAAGGCTTCTTTCCCAGAACTTGCAACAGAAGCGCGTCCCGCAGGTTTCGACTCCGACAATGATGGTATGCCTGACGAATGGGAAATTGCCAACGGGCTCAACCCTAACAGCGCTTCCGACGCAACTACCTACACTCTCGATGCTAAGAAGTATTACACCAACATTGAGGTGTATGCCAATTCTCTTGTTGAGGACATAGTGAAATCCGAGCGTGCTGATGCCGAGTCATCCTTCGATGAGTACTTCCCATCTCTCGCTTCTTCTATCGAGGTTCTCCCATCCATCGCTAAGAGCGACGACGCCATCTACAACATCTCTGGTCAGCGTGTTTCTGAGTCATACCGTGGCATAGTGATTAAGAATGGCAAGAAATATTTTAACCGATAAATCAATAACTTAAATACAAAACCTGGTCGTAAAGACTTAATAACAAAAACCAAATGAAACAAAAAGCATTATCTTTCCTGTCTCTCATCCTTGCGATGGTGTTAGGCATGGGCAATGCTTCGGCTCAAACACTTGCCGACGTCACAGGCTCCACAACATGGAACTGGGCGCTCTCAGGTGTAGAGGAAGTAAAACTCACAGCCGAAACAACCCCAACAAAGTCTGAGGAATTTGTTCTCAGCCAAGTTATTCCAAGCACAGACCAATTCATGTCTGACGCTCTCCTCATTTCTGCTGAATATCCAGTTCGAAATGGCAAGTTCTATCAGGGTGGTTACATCAAGTTCCATGTCACAGTTCCTGGAACAGTAAAGGTAACATTCTCAAACACAGGCAATCGCTACCTCGATGACAAGGCAACAGAAGACGAGACTCTCCGTCGTTGGCTCTACATCAATGGCAACAAGACAGCTTTCGGTTCTTGCCTTTCTTCATCCACAGTTACATCCGATGCAATTCCAGTAGATGCAGGCGACGTAGTCATCACATCGTTCATTGATGGAACTGAAGCATCACAGTACATTCGTGTTTACTCTATTGAGTTCGTTGAAAGTGAAGAACATGCAGACAATCCTACTGATGTGCCTGCTGTCGATCCTTCTGCCTCACATCTCCTTTGGGATTATTCAGAAGGCGCTCCAACTGAGAACCCAGACAATGGACTCACCTATGCTTCTGTAGTTAAGGATGGTCCTGGCACAAAGAATGGTCTTTACGGCATCAAGATGAATTCAAGCGGCTATGCTTACTTCACAAAGGATGCTGTTGCAGGCACACTCAAGCTCTCTTTCGGTCCTCGCGACGGTTCGAATGCATCATCTCTCAACATCTACACTTATGCAGAGACTCCAGGCGCTGAGACTCTTATCGCAACAACTCCTGAAGTGACAGAGTATCAGACTGTAAGCGTAGAACTTACGGCCGACCAGAACAATATCTACATCAATCGTGCAGTAGCCGTAGAGCAGGTACTTCAGAAACTTGAGTTCGTACCATTCGTGCCTCGCACATTCCAGGATATTGAGCTCGACTTTATGAACGTCACAGCACTCCCAGCAGTGCCTGCAGGCGTGACAAGCTTGGAAGGAAGCCCACGTGGCGACTCTCACGGACTTGACAACTTCAAGATGGTAGTTCCTGTAGATGGCCCAGTAAAGATCACTCTCGGTGGTTGCCAGTACAGCAACACTAATGCCACTATCCTCAATGCTGCTGGCGAGACAATCGCATCCATCGATGTGAAGACTCCTGGTTGCTATCACAACAAAGGCGTTGCTACATGGATCTATACAGGCGAAAGCGATGTCCTCACAATAGTTGGCGCTCAGTATTCTCCATACATCAAGATTGAGGGAGTAGAAATTGCTCCTTGCACAGTCACTTTCAAGGATCAGAATGGCAACGTCATCGGCACAAAGGACGCCTTCGAAGGCGATGCCCTTGGCGACATTCCATACACAGAGCAGGATCTCCCTCTCATTCCTGAAAGCGAAGTCTTCCGTGGCTGGGTTTATTCTTCAGGCATCAAGGCAAAGGCTACAGACGCCCTGTCTGGCAACACTACCATCTCTGCCCTTGTCACTCCATGGGAAGCAGCTTCTCAGGGTTCAGTGCAGACATACCCTCTCACCAGCAACATCTTCTATCCAGAAGATCATGAGCTCATCAGCATCGAAGGTGGCTACTACCACGACGCACAGCACGGATGGGCACTCGCTTCTGGTGGCAAGATCTCAGTTGCAGTTGCAGGCAACGCACAGATCATCCTCTCTCTTTGCAAGTATTCTAAGGACGCAGCTATAACTGTTACTGACGAGAATGGCAATACTGTCCAGACTATCGCTTCTGGCATGGTTGAAAACGATGGCGCTACAGCTACAGTCAACTACAAAGGCGATGCTACAACTCTCACATTCACATGGGCTCAGGGCGAGTCATACATCCACAGCATCACAGTATATAATGTGCAGGACTTCGTAGAGAAGGACGCAGCTACAGGCTACTACATCATCCCAGCCAACGACGGCGCAGCATTCCTCCTCGCCCTCAACTCAGCAAATAGCGAAGCAAATGCTAAGATCTTCCTTCCAAACGGAACTTACGACCTTGGCGAGACAGTTGGCACAACTATTTCAGGTTCAGGCATCTCAATCATCGGCGAGTCAATGGATGGCGTAATCATCATGAACGCTCCAGACGTGAAGCTCGAAGGTCTTGGCAAGGCTGACCTCCTCTACAACACATCTTCTGACCTCTACTTGCAGGACATCACGCTCAAGAATGCTCTTGACTACTATTCAGCTGGTTCTGCTGGTCGTGCTTGCTCTCTCCACGATGCAGGCAATAACACTATCGCTAAGAACGTGAACCTCCTCTCTTATCAGGACACATACTATTCACACAAGGATGGTTCATACTTCTACTGGGAAGGTGGCGAAATCCACGGCACAGTTGACTACCTCTGCGGTAGCGGCAACGTATATTACAATGGTGTCACACTCGTAAACGAGAGCCGTTCGGCAAGCAGCGCATCTGGCGAATGTACAATCTCTGCAGCATCAACAAATGCCAACGACAAGGGCTATGTATTTGATGGATGTACAATTAAGTCTCTCTGCTCTACATTCAATCTCGGTCGTTCATGGAACACAGCCAAGACTGTATTCCTCAACACTACTATCGAAAGCGGCATGCTTATTGATACTCGTTGGAACACCAACGACATCAACTCAGACCCTGTTTACTACTACGAGTACAACACCATCGACAACTCTGGCAATGGCAAAAACACTCCTGCAAGCAACGAGCTCACTTTCGCTAAGGGCACAACAATGGAAACAGTCATCTCTGCCGACAAAGCAAAGGAGTACTCATACGATAGCTTCTTCAATGCAGGTTGGGATCCTAAGGCAATCTGCGCTCAGGAGGATGTAGAATCAATTGATTCAGAAGCAATCTACCTTGTAGAGAGCGACGGCAAGTTCGTATCTCTCGCCAAGGGCTCAAGCCTTTCAAGCATGTCACTCGATGGCTGCACGCTTCGCAAGGCTAATGCTCGTGGTGGTTTCGGTGCTCCATCTTCAATACCAACAGCTGTCAAGGGCATCTCAACTCCAACTGCTTCTACTCCATCACTCTACAATGTCTCTGGTCAGCGTGTTGACGACTCCTTCCGTGGCATCGTCATCAGCAATGGCAAGAAGATGTTGAAGAAGTAAAACAACTCACTTAATGAAGTATCTTATAACAATAATCCTGTGTGTGGCTAACGTCCTCGTTAGCCACGCACAGGATTTGTCTTTCACTACTCTCCGCAACGGCGACATGGAGATGACCGCCATCAACTATGGTGCACGTATTCAATCCCTCAAGGTGAAAGGCGTCGATGTCGTCCTCGGCTTCGACCTCGACTCCCTTCGCAACTACACCACCATAAAGCAAAACTTCGGCGCAGTAGTAGGTCGCTACATAGGCAGAATCCTTGGAGGCAACCTCACCATCGATGGCATCCACTACCAGCTCCAGACAGGCAGCAACGGCGACTGCTCTCACGGCGGCACGCCAAGCTTCTCGCAGCAGTACTGGACACTCGTGTCTCGCACCGACTCCACTCTCACTATGCGCTATGTTTCGCCTGATGGCGAAAACGGTTTCCCAGGCGAGCTAACGCTTGACGTAACCTACACATTATCAAACGATGCGCTTCGCATCGACTACGAAGCAACAACCACCAAACCTACAGTACTCAACCCATCCAACCACACCTTCTTCAATCTCTCCGGCGACCTCAGCCAAGACATTCTCAGCGAATCCCTGCAAATCAATTCCAGCAAGTTCGCCCTCTACGACGAAAACAAACGTGTGACAGGAGCGTTAGCCCCAGTGTCCCGCACACCTTTCGACTTCCGCCAGCCAACCCCAATAGGCTTGCGCATCAACGCAGAACATCCCCAGCTTGCAGTGACCAAAGGCTACGACCATTGCTACAAGCTCAACAATAAAGGCAAACTCACCCGACCAGTTGCCACTCTATCCGACTCATCCTCAGGCATCGCCATGCAGGTCTTCACCACCGAGCCAGCCATGCAGATCTACACCGCCAACTCTCACAACGGCAGCATCCATGGCAAGCAAGGCAAGCCATACCCTCGTCGCAACGCTATCTGCTTCGAGACCATGCATTTCCCCGACTCACCCAACAAGCCGCATTGGCCATCCACTCTCCTTCGCCCAGGCGAAACATTCCGCTCCACCACCATCTACCGCTTCTCATCCGCAAAGGAACGAGGTCTTGTCTCCGTAGCCAATGGCGGTGAGCTGTACTATGAGTCGGAGGGCAATGGTACTCCAGTCATCCTTCTTCACGGTCACACGCTCGACATGCGCATGTGGCAACCGCAGCTGCCAGCCCTTCTCTCTGCAGGCTATCGTGTCATCCGCCCCGACCTGCGTGGCTATGGCAGATCGTCAAAGCAAGCAGAAGGCATGCACTTCACTCACACAGATGATGTCATCGCACTGATGGATGCTCTGCACATTGACAAGGCACACATTGTTGGACTCTCAATGGGGTCATTCGTTGCGAGCGAACTGCTTGCCATGCATCCCGACCGCCTCCTCTCTGCCACTCTTGCCTCAGGCAATATCCGCAAGCGTCCGGGACCATCCACTCCCTTCACACCCGAAGAACTTGCCAAGCAAGATGCTGAAATAAAAGCAAATAAAGAAAAGGGTAGTGAAGCGTGGAAGCACGATTGGATAGAGCAGCTCATCACTGGCGGCGGCTCCAATGCAGAATCCATCCGTGCAGATATCACTAAGCAAATCAGCGAGTGGGACGGCTACCTTCTCTTCAATCGTGAAGGCAGGATATACTACGGCAATGAGGCATGGGATGCGCTCAAGGCGAATCGTCCCTCAGTTCCCACTCTCATCCTTTCTGGCGAACAGGAACATAAATCTCCACATAACGCAATGCTTCCTTATCTGCCAAATGGCAAACAAGGAAGCATTCCCGATTGTGGTCATATAAGTAATATGGAACGTCCGAGCGAGTTCAATGCATTGCTCATTGAGCACCTGCAGAGTTCCACATCACGATAAATACTTTCTTTAATCCAACTTATCTGCTTCAATATTAGCATTTACCTCATCCTGAGTGACTGCGTGGTTCTGCAAGTCGCCAGCGATGAAGCGGTCGTATGCCTGCATGTCGATGAGGCCATGGCCAGAGAGGTTGAAGAGGATCACCTTCTCCTCGCCTGTCTCGATGCACTTCTTTGCCTCGTTGATAGCAGCAGCGATAGCGTGGCTCGATTCAGGAGCAGGGATGATGCCTTCAGTCTTTGCGAAGAGAGTACCAGCCTCGAATGTCTCAATCTGGTCAATGTCAACAGCCTCAATCATGCCGTCCTTGATGAGCTGCGACACGATCATGCCTGCACCGTGGAAACGGAGACCACCAGCGTGGATGTTAGCTGGCTTGAAGCGGTGGCCGAGTGTGTACATTGGGAGGAGCGGAGTGTAGCCCGACTCGTCAGCGAAGTCATACTTGAACACGCCCTTAGTCAACTTAGGACAAGATGCTGGCTCAGCAGCGATGAAGCGAGTTGTATTGCCGTCCTTCAGGTTGTGGCGCATGAATGGGAATGCGATGCCGCCGAAGTTTGAGCCACCGCCGAAGCAGCCAATCACTACGTCTGGGTATTCGCCAGCCATCTCCATCTGCTTCTCAGCCTCAAGACCGATAACTGACTGATGAATAGCAACGTGGTTAAGCACCGAACCAAGAGTGTATTTGCACTTTGGAGTCTCTGTTGCGAGCTCAACAGCCTCAGAAATAGCTGTGCCGAGCGAACCTGTGTGGTTAGGATCCTTAGTGAGGATGTCCTTGCCAGCACGAGTTGACATAGAAGGTGAAGGAGTGACCTGAGCACCGAATGTCTGCATGATGCTGCGGCGGTAAGGCTTCTGCTCGTAGCTGATCTTCACTTGATATACAGCGCAGTTCAAGTCGAACACGCTTGCAGCGTATGAGAGAGCAGCGCCCCACTGACCAGCGCCTGTCTCAGTTGTGATATTCTCAATGCCTTCCTGCTTGCAGTAGTAAGCCTGAGGAATGGCAGAATTAAGCTTGTGGCTGCCTACAGGGCTCACGCTCTCATTCTTGAAGTAGATGTGAGCAGGAGTGCCGAGTGCCTTCTCCAGACCGTATGCACGTACGAGCGGAGTGCAGCGGTAGTATGAATACTGCTCGCGCACAGCCTCTGGAATCTCAATCCAAGCATCCTTGTCGTTCAGTTCCTGGCGTGAGCACTCCTCGCAGAAGATAGGGAAGAGATCCTCAGCCTTGAGTGGCTGCTTTGTTCCAGGGTGGATCAGCGGCATTGGCTTGTTAGGCATGTCCGCATGGATGTTGTACCAGTGCGTAGGTATCTCGCTCTCAGGCAGGATGAATCTTTTCTGTTTCATTTTTCGATTGGTTTTAGGTATTAGTATTTAGTATATACGAATTTCAATTTTTCGTCATCGTTTACTTCTTCACAGGATCGAAGCTCAGACCGCATCCCAACTTCTTGAAAATCTTCCTATCCACCTCGCTCAGCATAGCCGTAGCATGCACCTGGCATCCATCCAGCAATGGCAAGCACTCCAATGCCTTCTTGCAGTTCTCGTCGTGCTGGCTCAGCACAGCCAATGCCACGAGCACCTCGTCAGTGTGCAAGCGAGGATTCTTGCCGTGCAGGAGCGAAGTCTTCATCTTCTGTATTGGTTCGATCATATCCTGTGGAATCAGCTTCACGTTGTGGTCAATGCCAGCCAGATGCTTCGTTGCGTTGAGCAGCAACGCTGCGCTTGGACCGAGCAGTGGCGTTGTCTTGCCCACAATCACTGTGCCGTCAGCCAATTCGATAGCAGCAGAATTTGTGCCGCTTCTCTCCTTCTCCTCCTTTGCTGCCACAGTAGGCTTGCGGTATGCTGTGGTCATCTTCATCTGGCGCATCAGCAAGGCAATCTTGTTCACCTCTTGCTCAGCAGGCTTGCCCTCAGCCATCTCGCTCAGCGCATTGTAGTAGCGACGGATAATCTCCTGCTTCGATGCCTCGCAACACACCTCGTCATCGCTGATGCAGAATCCTGCCATGTTCACGCCCATGTCTGTTGGCGACTTGTACGGACTCTCGCCGTATATTCCTTCGAATATCGCATTCAGCACAGGGAAGATCTCTATGTCGCGGTTGTAGTTGATGGTAGTCTTGCCGTATGCCTCAAGATGGAATGGGTCAATCATGTTCACATCGTTGAGGTCGGCAGTAGCAGCCTCGTATGCCACATTCACTGGGTGCTTCAATGGGATGCTCCATATTGGGAATGTCTCAAACTTGGCATAGCCTGCCTTCACGCCGCGCTTGTTCTCATTATATAATTGTGAAAGACACACAGCCATCTTGCCGCTGCCAGGACCTGGTGCTGTCACCACCACCAGTGGACGAGTTGTCTTCACATAGTCGTTCTTGCCAAAGCCCTCATCCGAGTCGATGAGGTCAACATTTGTTGGGTAACCCTCAATCAGGTAGTGGTAGTACACAGCAACGCCAAGCCTCTCCAGTTGCTCGCGGAACGCTACCGCGCTTGCCTGGCCGTTGAAGTGTGTGATTACTACAGAACTGACATACAAACCTCTTTCAGTGAACACATCGCGAAGGCGCAGCACATCCTTGTCGTAAGTGATGCCCAAGTCGCCTCTCACTTTGTTGCGCTCAATGTCCTGTGCGCTGATCACCATCACTATCTCCGCGTCATCCTTCAGCTGCATCAGCATTCTCAGTTTGCTGTCAGGCTGGAAACCTGGTAAAACTCTGCTTGCATGGTGGTCATCAAAGAGCTTGCCGCCAAACTCCATATACAATTTGTCGCCGAATTGAGCGATACGCTCCTTGATGTGCTCCGACTGTATCTTCAGATACTTGTCATTATCGAACCCGTACTTCATATTTTTCTTTTTGGTTTTATTTTGTCAATACGGGATACAAAGGTAAGGATATTTTCCCCATCCGCAAAACTTTTTGTCGCTTTTTTCTTCAAAACACTTCACTTTGGTAAAATGCCTCCGCACGAGTTCCGCAAATACGCCAAAAAATATTGTCTTTGTCAAGCGTTTTTTTGCAAAACATGAATTCACTTCGTCTTTTGGGCTGTTTCCGTCCGTTTTCTCGGTCATTATGCCCGCATTTGTCCGTCCTCAGCAAGAGTACTTGTTTCGGTCACTTCCTACAAAGCGACATTTAGTCGCTTTGCTTAACGGGCGTTACCCTCAAAAACGAACATAAACATCTCCAAAATCTAAAGTAAAAATGTTATAAGTTACTGAAGTTTCCCACCTTAATACCACTTCTAATGATAATTAATGTTTTAACAAAATTCATTATAGGGTGGGAAAGTTTAGTTAGTTATTTCTTACACGTTACTAAATAAAATATCAAAGAAAACCGTCAATCTGTCACGTATAATATCTAACACACACAATACAAATTACTTACATAGTGACAGATAGCAATTAAATCCGTCACTTTTCTGTCACTTTAAGCAAAAATCTGTCACTCAATCAGTCATCGCTCGTTATCCATCGTAAGCATCTCCACGATAACGCCTTGCGTATCCATCACTCAATCCATCACTCAATCCGTCACTCTGTCACCTAATCCGTCACCCTATCTGTCACTGCATTATCTTATGAGAATCCGATACTTACGCTTCAATAGTGACAGATTGACGGATTTTTCCGACAAACTCTCACATGCAATAAAATAAAACACGCAACTACCAACCTCAAGGTTGCGATGACTTATCTCCAGATATTGCGTTTTGCAACTGAAACGGAACATTATAGGTCAGCAAACTTTCCTCGGCAAGAAAACCTTGCGAGGAATATTTTCCTACGCTCACGAGGAATGATTTCCATGTTGAGGAAGGAATCGATTCCTCTGCCGTACAGGAAAGCAGTCCTGCTATAGCAAGGAAAGGAGTCCCACACCAAGCAAGAAAAACTTCGTGCTGTACGGTTAACTTATACGGAGCCCTCGGCGGTCTCTTGATCTGAAGATAATTGGCTACGCCCGCCTTCGGGTCCCAATAATTCGCAATAATTGTTCTGATAATATTTTTAATTATTGGATAAATTACCGGTAATTGTCGGAAATTATCTTCAGTTCAGAACATTTTGAGAAATGTTCGCTTTAACCGTACAGGTCGAACTTTTTTCAACAAATTTCAAGCTACCATTCCTTGACCATCAAGTATGTCTGACGCACTTGCTGAGAAACCTGCAGTATCTGGATGATTTGAACAAGGAACAGACATTTCCACATGACTTTCGTGCCCACCAGCTGTACAGAAGCCTTTTATTTTCTCTATGTTTATCCATTTGGATAATACCACACCGAAAAATAACTTCCAATTCTTTTTGTTTGTTTTCATTTTTTCTTTAACTTTGTAGCCGATAAAAGAGTAAGGCAAATCGTAAGTAGGGTAACAGTCTATTTCGCAACAATCTTGAAGACTAACCACCATGAGCCGCAAGAAGTACATACGACGCAAGAAACCTGATATGAAGCCATGCAGGGAATGGCCTCAGGACGTATGTGCCTCTGTGGAATCGTGCCTGAAGCAATATCACGACAAGAAATACAAGTATCTTCGCTTTGGCATCACAAGCGAGCCTCAGGAGCAATATGAATGGCATCGTCGCAGAGATGGCATACACTGGACGCACATGTTCATCTGTTTCAGCACGCAAGACCCACGTCTTGCACGTCTCGCGCTACAACCCCTCTCGCAGATTGACGATTATGTCAGCAACGAGCTCCAATATCCAACCACCCTCTTCGAACCTCCCAAAACCTATTACATCTACATCCTTGCAGGCAAGCGCCGCAAGAGTCACTACCAAGGCATCTCCATTATCGAACTCATAAAAGAACAACGCATGACCATACAAGAACGCATCGGCAGAGCAGTCGTCATACTTCGCAAGCGCAGGGGCATGTCACGCCGTCTCCTCAGCGAACGTGCCTGCATCAACCTCAACTATCTCGGCACCATCGAGCAGGGCAAGCGCAACGTCTCTCCTGTAATCCTCGAACGCATCTCCCTCGCCCTCGACATGAAGGTCAGCGACTTCTTTGTGCAGGTGGAGAAGGTGGGAGTATGAGGCGTTACCCGAAAATGCCCGAACGGGTACATAATGCATGATAATTGTATCCGAAATAGCAATTTGCAGAAATGCAGAGATAAAAAACACAGAATATTCACCCAGCCACTATAGCCTCGTTCACACTATTTTTCCCACATGACTTTCGTACCCACCAGCTGTACAGAAGTCTTTTATTTTCTCTATGTTTATCCATTTGGATAATACCACACCGAAAAATAACTTCCAATTCTTTTTGTTTGTTTTCATTTTTTTCTTTAACTTTGTAGCCGAATAACAAACATACTATACTTGACAGTAGGGTAAGACATCTTTCTTCGTCGTTCGTATCTGGGTAATCAATAAAGTTAAAAGGATTTTGATGCGACACTGTCTAATTATGGTAAAGTTCAAAACATAGCGTGAATGACTATTTGTATAACTCTGATGGTTCACAAGAGCCTAAGTAGCTTTTTATATAGCCTCCATGCTTTACATAATATCTTGCCACGTTCTTTCTTCAAAGATTTTACGACAGGCCTCAAAACATTAGCAAAGCGCTTTCATGAAAAATAATAATTATAACTTTTCTGTTGGAGATTTCCTAAAAGGAAAACAATGGAATAAGATACAAATATACGACGAAAATAGTCTTGATGAAGAAGGAATTATTATACCTTTTTCTGATCAGGCAGCAATTGTGACGCACTACATTAAGTCAAAGAATAAAGATTATCATGGATTTTATAAAGATAAAGGTGCTCTTTTTGTCGAGTCTTGGCTTAATTTTTTATTGAGCACAGGGCAATCAGATGGCTATTTCATGAACGAGTCTTTAAGTGCTTTTACTGGTTACTTGTTTAAAGACTTTAATTCTGCCCCATTCCAACCCAAAGATAATCCAGATTTTAAGTTTATTGATCTTTTTGCAGGAATCGGTGGTTTTAGAATAGCCATGCAAGATTGTGGAGGTGAGTGTGTATATTCTTCCGAATGGGACGAGAATGCTAAAATGACTTATTATCATAACTTTGGTGAAGTTCCGTTTGGTGACATTACCAAAGAGTCAAACAAGCGTCTTATTCCTGATGATTTTGATGTCCTTTGTGCAGGATTTCCTTGTCAAGCGTTCTCCATAGCTGGATATAGAAAGGGTTTTGACGATACGAGGGGTACATTGTTTTTTGATGTTGCTGATATTATTCGCAGAAAGCGTCCTAAAGCTGTGTATCTTGAAAATGTAAAGAATCTTTATACGCACGATGATGGGAAAACTTTTGCGGTTATTAAAGGAACTTTAGAAGAGCTTGGGTATGTTGTATATCATAAGGTAATGAATGCAATGGAGTATGCAAATGTTCCTCAGAATAGAGAGCGTATATTCATTGTGTGTTTTGATCCTGTGCAAGTCCCAAATTATGTGGAATTTACATTCCCAGAAAAGGAACCACTTATGCGTACCATTCATGATTGTATAGATTATACAAATGATAACCCACGTCTTTTTTATGGAGATAATATGGGACATATAGATGAAATACGTGCAGGGGTTACATCACGTGACACTATCTATCAATGGAGACGTCAGTATGTTCGTGAGAACAAGAGTAATGTGTGTCCGACACTTACGGCAAATATGGGTACTGGAGGTCATAACGTTCCTTTAATTTTAACAGATCATGGAGTAAGGAAGCTGTCCCCTAAAGAGTGTCTTAATTTTCAAGGTTATCCTGCAGAGTATTCATTTCCTAATAAAATAGCAGAAAGTGCAAAATATAAACAAGCAGGAAACTCGGTTGTGGTTCCTTTGATAAGAAAAGTGTGTCAAAATATAGTAAATACATTACATAAAAACGGTTAACATCATGTGGAACGAATTATCAATAAACAATAAGTCCGAATATCAAAAAATGATTCTTGCTTTTGCAAGCTTATCCGAGATGTTTGCACAGAAAGCTGATATAAATGGTAATACTTCTGCAATTACTCCAATCATCAATTCAAAATACCAGGAAACTGTATTTCAGAAGGTGTTCAATGCAACAGCAGAAGATATTGGAAACACATCATACGATGCATCTCTTACTCAACTTGGTACAAATGGGGAACCAATAAGATATCTTATTGGTATTAAAACTTTTGGTTATAAAGCTGATGCTCAGAAAGTTGCCCAATTTAAGGCGAATCATGATGAATGGGCACCAATAATTAATGATATAGAAAGAAATGCAAAAGGGTTAAAAACGAAAGAAGAAATTGATGCTGTCAACAAATCACTATATGAAAGGCTTGCAAAAGAAATTGCGGTTTTACGAAACAAAAGGATTGATTCTTCTGCTTCAAATATATTAGGATTCTCTGTTCTTGAGAAGCAAGATAATATAGAGTCAGTATATCACGTGTTAATGCCGTCAAAGGAAAATGATGGACAATGTATTTATGTAGGGGAAACTTCCTATGACAAGATAGACATCTCAAATATCCACAATGTTAGCTGTACCAGTAAGAATAATCCAACAAATTTCACTTTTGATGATGGTAATCATAAATATAGATACACATCTGCTGATAGTCAATTATTAATGTATTTCAATAATTGTCAGATAGTAAAAGAGAGTTGGAATGTAGAATACGCAATTGATGCTTATGAAATATTTGCAAGTATTGCTGATAGGATTAAATCTCAAAAAGAAGAAACCGTATTAGAATCATATTCCTGGAAAATAGAAGTCCAGCCATATTCTGGTTTTAATAGTTTTTATGGTACAGGTTCAAAAATGGGAACATCCGATAGAACAAGGCGTATAAAATCTCTTGTTGGGAAATACAAAAATACAGTTGACAAGAAGCATATAGAAATAATTGAAAATTATCTGCGAAAATACCTTCTAACATCTTTAGAAGCAATAGATAAGGTGAATCTCAGAAAAAAATTGATGGATTATGTTTTGCAGATGCATAATTCAGAGATGATAGATGACATAGAGAAACTTGTATATAGACCGAAAGACGAATTATATATACCTTTGCCACAATCGAAGAAATTTCACGAGAATCATCCAGATTTCTTCGCAGAAGGTGTTGGTCATCTTGTTTTAAATGGGAAAAATAATAGAGATGCAAGTACATTTAGATTAGTACTGGAACCTTCGAAAGAAGAATTTGATTGTTTTATTACACAAGATAATGGTAAGGCTATCCAGTCTGCAAAAAAACAGACAATTCTTGGAGAATGGGTTCTTAGTAAAATATTTCAACTTAATAAATATGAACCTCTTACTCAAAAACGTCTTGATGATATAGGCATTAATGGATTGAGGTTTTTCAAGACAAATGATAATAAAGTTCATATGAAGTTTATTTGGATTGATGAATACAATCTTCCATTTGATTATTTGGAAATGAATGAAAACAAGAAAATACTCATCAAAAAGCCTGTCGTTGCCAGACGTAAATAATCTGATTGTATTCTCTTCCTGCTCAACCTGTAGGGATTGTAAAGGCTAAGACATTTTTCTTATACTTGGGATAATCAAAGGGGCTGATTCTTTGATTATCCATTAGCAAAAGAATAATTGATATGGTTGTACATAAAGCAAATAGAAGTTGTTGCAGCTGTCATAATTCGTGACAACAAACTCTTCGCCACCCAGCGCGGTTATGGCGAATGGAAGGACTGGTGGGAGTTTCCTGGTGGCAAGATAGAGCCGGGTGAAGCGCCTGAGGATGCCTTGAAGCGTGAGATTCGTGAGGAACTGGCTACTGAGATTGAGGTGGGGGAGAGGCTCGTGACGGTGGAGTATGACTACCCGAAGTTTCACCTCACAATGCATTGCTATCTCTGCTCTGTCATCAGCGGTCAGCTCTCGCTCTTGGAGCATGAGGATGCACGCTGGCTGGGCAAGGATAATCTTTGCAGCGTGAAGTGGTTGCCTGCTGATGACGTGGTGCTGGAGAAACTATCTCTATGCATTCTCAATTAGGGTGGAGTTGGTGGCTTTGCGACTTCCGAAGCAAGAATTATGCTTTTGTGTGTGCAACTTAGCTTAATCTGATTGCTTCTTTCGCCTTTTTTCTTCATCCTTCCTTGTTTTTCTCCTATTTTTTTATGATTCTCACACAAAATCATTATCTTTGCATGAAATCGTGAATAAATAACTCAAGTTTTCGCAAGCTCAACTTTATAGGTTAAAGGTTAATGGTTAAAGGTTAAAGAAATTAATGTTCTGTCACCTGAGGCTATTAATCGCAAAAGGTTCAGTGGTAATATTTCTTTAACCATTAAACTTTAACCATTAACCTTTACACATTGAGCAAGTTGGAAACTTGCGAAAGTTGAATAGATAAATCATGGCCATGTCAAACTTATATTACTCAGCAATTGGTGTTCTGGCAATAATCATCCATTTGATTATAAACCATAACTATTATGTGCAGAAGGATGCCAGAAAGGAAGTGAAGGAATACAAGAAGTATATTACCGCAATCTTTTTGTATTATCTGACGGATGTGGCGTGGGGGATACTCAACGAAATACATAACATGCCGTTGCTGTATGCTGACACCATTCTGTATCACTTGGCTATGCTGATGTCTGTGGTGCTGTGCTGCAAGTACATCATTTCCTTTCTCAAGCTGAAGAACATTGTGGCAAAGATGCTTGATGCGTTTGGCTTTCTGTTTGTGCTGGGAGGAATAGTGGCTTTGGTGGTGAATCACTTTTATCACGTGTTATTCTGGTTTGACGAGTCGGGTGATTATCAGACGTTCTCGTTCAGACATATTGCGCTTGCCTCACAGATCTTGATTTTTGCATTCATCTCTGTTGTGTCGCTTGTTGTTGCTTTGAAGAAAAAGGACGAGGAGAGGCACCGAAACATGACTATCTGCATGTTTGGCTTCTGCATGACGATGGCATTGCTGACACAGAGTTTCTATCCTTTGATTCCGCTCTACACAATAGGCTTGATGATTGGCACGCTGATCATTCATGTGTTCATACATAATGAGGAACAGCAGAACCAATTGACCAAGATTGAGGAGCTGAACAACAGGCTTCAAGAGGAGCAGAAGGTTCTTCAGCATCAGAGAGATGAGATTGCAACTTCCTTTGGCTTGATCAATGGACTTAGCCGTGATTATCACACGGTGTGGCTGGTGAATAAGGATGACATGAACATTCGCCTTGTGCGCTCTCCGAACAAAGATGCAATATTGAGTGCTGTGCAGATGGGATTGAACTGTGCTAACTATAGAACCGTGGCTGGAATGTACATCGACAAGTATGTGGTGGGCGACGACAAAGAGCGAGTGATACAGCAGACGCAGGCTGATGAGGTGCTGAGGCAGTTGGAGAAGTCGGATTTCTATGCGGTGAACTATTTCCGTCGCAATGATGAGGGAAAAATCGAGTATAGCCAGATAATGTACATAAATGCCGACTCTGCAAATGGCAAGCGTCAGATGGTGTTCGGATTCCGAAACATCGACGAAATCTTGAAGCAGGAGCAGGCGCTGCGCAAGGAAATCAACGATGCGAAGGAAGCCGCAGAAGCTGCTAATGCTGCCAAGACTTCATTCCTCTTCAATATGAGCCACGACATCCGCACTCCGATGAATGCCATCATGGGATTCCGCGATTTGCTGGAGAAGAATCAGGAGGATCCTGAGAAGCGTGCCAACTACTTGCAGAAGATAGAGGAGTCGAGCAATGTGCTGCTCTCCATCATCAACAACGTGCTGGAGATGGCAAGAATAGAGAAGGGTGTGCTGGAGATGGATGAATCGGCATGGAGTGCAGAGCAGTTCAACGACACGCTGTATTCTGTCTTCCTTGACATGATGACTCAGAAGGGTTTGGAATTTACGAGAAAGATAGACGTGCAGCATCATTATGCTTTCTGCGATCCGATAAAGCTGCGCGAGGTGTTCATCAATATCCTCTCAAATGCCTACAAGTACACTAAGCCTGGAGGCAAGGTGCACATGCTGCTTGAAGAGCTTCCATCGGACAAGGAAGGCTATGCTGTGTATCGCACCACGATCTCAGATACGGGCATAGGCATGGCGGAAGAGTACTTGCCTCATCTCTTTGAAGAGTTCACAAGGGAGCACAATTCTACGCATTCCAAGATAGAAGGCACAGGACTTGGCATGCCTATCGTGAAGCGACTGGTGGACTTCATGGGAGGCACCATTGAGGTGAAGAGCAAGAAAGGCGAAGGAACGACGTTCATCGTCACTCTATGCCATAGGATAGCTGATAAGTCTCAGCTGGCGCAAGCTGAATTGGAGACAGAGTCGGACACATTCGATGGCAAGCGCATATTGCTGGCAGAGGACAACGAGCTGAATGCAGAAATAGCAGATGCAGTGCTGTCAGAGATTGGCTTCACGGTGGATATTGCTGTGGATGGTCAAGACTGTGTTGACAAGCTGTCGAAGGCAGATGCAGGTTTCTATGACTTGATTCTGATGGACATACAGATGCCGCGCATGAATGGATATGAGGCGACGAAAGCCATCCGAAGCCTTGAGGACAAGGAGAAGGCGCAGGTGAAGATCATGGCAATGACTGCCAATGCCTTTGAGGAAGACAAGCGCGAGGCAATGAGAGTGGGCATGAATGGGCATCTGACCAAGCCAATCAATGTGCATGAACTCACAAAGGCTCTGGCAAATGCTATAAACCAACCAGAATGATTCAAAACAAATTTACTCAAGTTTCGCAAGCTCAACTTTATAGGTTAAAGGTTAATGGTTAAAGAAATTAATGTTCTGTCACCTGAGGCTATTAATCGCAAAAGGTTCAGTGGTAATATTTCTTTAACCATTAAACTTTAACCATTAACCTTTACACATTGAGCAAGTTGGAAACTTGCGAAAGTTGAAAACAAATTTATATAAAGAATATGACATTAGAACAATGCTACAATAGGCTCCACGGAGACTATAGCGAAGCGAAAAACAGATTGATGAATGATAGGCTGATAGACCGATTCATCTTGAAATTTCCCGACGACCCATCAATGGATGCTCTGAAGGAAGTGATTGGTGCTGGGGATAATGTGGCGGCTTTTCGTGCTGTGCATACGCTCAAGGGAGTGGCTGCCAACCTTGCTTTCACGCAGTTGTTCCAGGATGCATCAAATCTGACTGAGCAGCTGAGAGACCTGAAAAGCGAGGCTGATCCAGTGCTCTTCCGCATTCTTCAGGCGACGTATGACATGGTGATCAGCACGCTGAAGGAATATGCTGCGGAGAAAGAATAAGAAATGAAAAACTAACTAAACATAAGTAATGGTGAAGGTCATCTTTAACGTAACAAAAAATACGTGACAATATGGAAGCAACCTCTATAACACACAACGAAAATGACCAGCAGAAGCTGTCTCAGCTTGAGCACCTGAGAAGCATCTTGGCTTCCACTCAGATGGGCACATGGCATCTTTATGCCGAAGAGGGCAAGAAGCTGCGCTTGCAGCCAGACAGCAAAATGATGGAGATTCTGGGTATTCCTGCCGACTCTGCCATGACAGAGGAAGAGATCTGCGAAATGCTGGAGTCGAGGATTCCGCAATCGGACAAGTACGTCTTCGAGCAGTATTCTCTTCGCTTGATCAATGGCGAGCGTGCTGAGTGTACCTATCGCTGGAATCATCCTACGATGGGAGTGCGCTACATGCGATGCGGTGGCATTGCTGTGCCTTCGGAGGGCAACGTGAAGCACATGAACGGCTATCATTATGACGTGACGGAGCAGATGACGAAGGAGATTCGCTCGAACCATATCATCAAGTCGTTTGCACGAACATACGAGTTCATCAATTATATCAATCTGGATGACGATTCGTTCTACACCTACACGGAGAAGGAGATTGAAGACGAGTCGATGATCAAGGTGCTGATGGCTGGAAGTGCGACGAGCGCTATCAACATCGGTCTTGAGGAGATTGTTGCAGAAGAATACAAGAAAGAAATTACTGAATTCTCGGATCTTGCGACAATCAATGAGCGCATGTCGCAATGCAATGTCATTGTGGCAGAGTTTAAGGATGTGAATGGCACTTGGCACGAGTCTTCGTTCACAGTGGCAGAGCGCCGCAAGAATGGGACGATAAAGCATCTGCTGTGGGCTGTGCGCCTCATTGACAACGAAAAGCAGATTGAGCTGAGAAAGCAGAAGCTTCTGGAGGATAACATTGCCGCCAATAAGGCAAAGACCAAGTTCTTGCAGAACATGAGTCACGAGATTCGCACTCCGCTCAATGCTATGTTTGGCTTTGCCCAGCTGCTTGGCTTGCCTGAGGGCTCATGGACAGACGAAGAGAGAGCGCAGTACAATGCTTATATCTATAACAGTTACAATCTGTTGGAAATGCTCATCAGCGACATTATTGATATTGCCGACTCTGAGCATGGAAACTACAGGATAATACTGTCGGACGTGAATGTGAATGCTGTCTGCAAGAACGCATTGATGTCGGTAGAGTTCCGCGTGCCTGCCGATGTGAAGCTTTATTTCACCACAGATTTCGATGACGAGTACGCAATCAGGTCTGACGGACGACGCATACAGCAGGTGCTCATCAATTACCTTACGAATGCCTGCAAGAACACCTATCAGGGCGAGATTCATCTGCATTGCTCTAAGACGGAGAACCCTGGCAAGATAACGTTCTCTGTGACTGATACTGGCAAGGGTGTGCCTAAGGAAAAGGCTGATGTCATTTTCAACAGGTTCACTAAACTGAATCAGTATGTGCAAGGCTCAGGACTTGGCCTGAATATCTGTCTCACTATTGCAAACAAGCTTGAGGGAGAAGTGTATCTCGACACGTCTTACACGAATGGCGCTCGTTTTGTGTTCGTCATTAATGACAAAATGCGCGATGTAATACAATGATAGTATGGTAAGTATAATCCTCGATTACATAAAGGTGGTGAGTGTGGCACTAACTCACAATCATATTCCTGTGTGCCAGTTGCTGGAAGTTGTGAATGAGTCTAATAACTTGTTGCATAATGTGCAGATTGCTTGCGAAGGCGAATACATCAAGCCGTATCAGACAGAAGTTTTTGAGAATTTCAGTGCTGGCGAGGTGCTCAGAGTGGCTACATTTGACATCGTGCCAGACACAGAAAAACTGAAGATGCTGGAGGAGAGAGTTTCGTCTTCTTTCACTCTTGCTGTGACTGTGGACGGAAGTGAGGTGGCGAAGCAGGAATATGAGTTGGAATTGATGGCTTACGATCCGTCGATGGAGGCTGATGTGAAGAAGGAGTTGACTAAGCTTGACATCTGGGAACGCAAGCTGTTAGACTTTTCGCTTCGCAACTCGCTGCTCAATTTGTATCTTCGCCGCAAGGCTATACAGTTTGTGTCGTTTGATGTGGCAAACATCGAGGATCACTTGCAGGAAGGCGAGGAGTACTGCATCTTGCACAAGATAGAAGACTCTATCAAGATTGACACTGAAGAAATGCTTATTTCGTCCAGCAAGATGGAGCATGTCAAGCCTGCGATTATCAAGGATATTGACAATCATATACTTCACACTTATCAGACGGAGGCAGAGACGGGGGCGATTCTGAAGAATATCTACCGCGCTGCCCGAAACGCTATTGAGGAATCGGGCGCAAACTCTCTTTTCTTGACAATTGGCACGCTGAGATGGTATGAGACGCAGAAGAGCGAAACGGCTCGTTTTGCGCCTATTCTCCTTCTGCCGGTGGAGATGGTGTACAAGAAAGGACATTACTATTTTCGCACTCGCGAGGAGGACATTTCGCTCAATGTCACGCTGATGGAGTTTCTTCGTCAGAACTATGACATCAAGGTGGAGGGGCTTGATGTGCTTCCGAAGGATGAGCATGGTGTGGATGTGCCACTGATATTTGCCATTCTGCGAGAGGCTATGAAAACACAGAAGCGCTGGGTGCTGGAAGAAGAATGCTTGCTGGGCACTTTCTCTTTCAGCAAGTATCTGATGTGGAATGATGTGCACAGCCATCGTGAGCAGCTGCTGGAGAACGATATAGTGAATAGTCTTGTGGAGAATCGCCTCACTTGGCAGCCAACTCCTGTGGTGTCGGACTTGAAGGCGATTGACCGTCAGGTGGCTCCTTCTGAGCTTGCCCTGCCTGTGGCTGTGGATTCGTCGCAGATGGCGGCAGTGATGGAAGGAGGCGAGGGGCACTCGTTCATACTTTACGGTCCTCCGGGAACGGGCAAGTCGCAGACAATCACAAATCTCATTGCCAATGCTCTCTTCCAGGGCAAGCGAGTGCTGTTTGTGGCAGAGAAGATGGCTGCACTGAGCGTGGTGCAGAATAGATTGGCGAAAATCGGACTTGATCCGTTCTGTTTGGAGATGCATTCAAACAAGATTGCGAAGCGTCATGTGCTCGATCAGCTTGGCAAGGCTCTCAACGTGGCTCATATTGTCTCGCCTGCCGAGTATGCGGCAAGGGCGGATAAGATTTTTGAGCAGCGAAAGCTTCTCATTGACTATATTCAGCTGTTGCATAGCAATGATGCGCCTGATTCGCTTTCCCTGTACGATTGCATCCTGCGCTATGAGTCGATAGACGAACAACCGCTTGCTGAGTTTGCAATAAGCAATGAAGTGAACAACCAAATGAATGCTGCTGCATTGCCTGACATTGATGACTTGCTTGGCGGAAAGCTGGAGGCAGTCGTGAAACTGGTTGGTCAGCCTTCTGCACATCCTTTGAATGGATTGATGCTTGATGCGTCGTCGCTTGCTGCGCCTGAGCAATTGAAGAACTCGCTAATCGAGGCAAGGGAGTATGTGGCAGATTGTCTGGCAAAACATTCGGACCTCGTTGCCATAGATTCTCTGCGCTCTGCGCTTCTGAGGGACAATAAGCCAGAGCTGCTTGCTGCTGACGCAAAGTCGCTGTATGACGAATGGAGGCGCGTGAAGTCGAAGTGGTTCTTGCCACGGTTCTTTGCAAAGCGATCATACATGAAGAAGCTTCGTGCGTACAATCAGTATTTGAATGGTGACGAAGTGGATAAATTGCTTGAGAATCTTCTTGCATACAGTGAGAAGCATGCCAAGACTGAGAGGTTGCGCGGGTTGATGATGCAGTATTTCGGTGTGGAGCTGCAAACTGATGAGGTGCCAGCGATGGCGGTGCTTGAAGATGCAATTGCGAAGCTTGATGGCTGGAGTCAGCATACTGACTGCATGCGTGACTGGATACAGTGGTGCAGCTATGCTCGTGACCTAAGGGCTAAGGGCATGGATTGCGTGGTTGAGGCTCTCGAATCTACTGCTATGAATGTCAGCAAGGTGCGTGATGCATATTTCAAGGCTCTCTTCAAGCACAAGGCTCAGGGCAAGATGGCGGCATCTCCAATGCTCACAACATTTGAGGGCATGCTGTTTGACGAGCAGGTGAAGACATACAAGAAGATGACGGAAGAGTTTCAGCTGCTCACACAGAAGGAGTTGTATGCTCGTCTTGCGGCGCGCATCCCTCGTGTGACTGACAGCATAGACAACAGCAGCGAGATTGGATTGCTCAACCGTAACATATCGAATGGCGGCAGAGGCACTTCGCTTCGTGACTTGCTCGATTCTATTCCTACGCTTTTGCCTCGTCTGTGTCCTTGCATGCTGATGAGCCCGATGAGCGTGGCTCAGTATCTGGATTTGTCGCAGGACAAGTTTGACCTTGTTGTATTTGACGAAGCATCGCAGATGCCTACGAGCGAGGCAGTTGGAGCTATTGCAAGAGGCAAGTCTCTCATTGTGGTGGGTGACCCAAAGCAAATGCCTCCTACCAGCTTCTTCTCTTCGACGAATGTGGACGAGGAGGAAGCTGCGATAGATGATATGGAGAGCATCCTCGAGGATTGCCGCACGCTGGAGATTCCGTCGCTTCAACTCAATTGGCACTATCGCTCTCGCCATGAAAGCCTTATCGCATTTTCTAACCATGAGTACTATGATGGCAATCTCATCACTTTCCCATCCGTTGATGATCAGACCACGAAGGTGCGCTATGTGCCTGTGGATGGCTGCTACGACAAGGGCGGCAAGCGCTCGAATAGGGGTGAGGCGGTAGCAATAGTGAAAGAGATTGAGCGCCGCTTGCGAGACAAGGAGCTTTGCAAGCAGAGCATCGGCGTTATAGCATTCAGCGTGGCTCAACAAAACCTTATCGAAGATGTGCTTCAGGATTGCCTTGATGCAAATAGGGACTTGCGCGAGGCTGCTGATGCGATGTATGAACCAATTTTCGTGAAGAATCTTGAGAACGTGCAGGGCGATGAGCGCGATGTCATTCTTTTCTCTATAGGCTATGGACCAGACAAGAATGGCAATGTGTCGATGAACTTTGGTCCGCTGAACAATGGCGGCGGTGAGCGTCGTCTCAATGTGGCTGTCAGCCGTTCTCGTTGTGAGATGATAGTGTATTCCACACTCAAGGCTTCGCAGATTGACCTTCGCCGCTCGAAGGCTAAGGGAGTGGAAGGATTGAAGCATTTCCTTGAATATGCTGAGTCGCAGTCGCTTGCTTTGGCAGAGGCATCGGCTTTCAGCTGTCACAACAATGACATTATCATTGCAGAGAAGATTGCAAAGGCTCTTGCTGAGCTTGGATATGCTGCCAGCACTGGTGTCGGGCGTTCGCAGTTCAAAGTCGATGTGGCTGTATGCACTAAGCAATGTCCTGATGTGTATAGCCTTGGCATTCTGCTGGATGGCGAGGGCTACAGAGACACTCAGACGGCTCGCGACCGTGAAATCGTGCAGCCATCAGTGCTTGCTGGCTTGAACTGGAAGGTGATGCGCGTGTGGAGCGTGGATTGGTTCAACAATCCAGAGCGTGTCATTTCTCGCATAGTTGAGGCTCTGGAGTCTGAGCCAAAGAAAGAGAAGCCGCAAGCGGCAAAGCTGAAGTTCGACATCTCAAACGAAAAGATAGAGGCTATAGAGACCAATGCGCGTGAGTACGAAGCGTACTCTGCTCCAGCAGGTAATTCAAAGACTGAGACGCTTGCTCGCAACATAATCACAAAAGAGCAGCCAATATCCTTCATGCAACTTTGCCGTCGCATCTGCATGATTCATGGGCAGTCGCGCGTGACTCCTACTCTCCAGCGAGAGTTGGCAGATATAGTCAATGCCAAGTTCTATGCGGAACCGGATCGCAAGGGACAAGTTGTTTGGCTTGACCGTGAAGCGAGCCTCAGCTATCCTTGGTATCGACCAAACACCGATCGCGACATTGTTGATATCCCTATGATAGAGATAAAGAATGTGGTGAAAGAAGCTGTGAAGGAGCAATTTGCCATTGCCACAGACAATCTCTCTCTCATCGCAGCCAAGAAGCTTGGTTTCACTCGTCGTGGCGCAAACGTAGAAATCGCTCTCACCGAAGCCCTTGCGCAGCTGAAAGCGGAAGGGGTTGTCGAAGAGAGCGATGGTAAAATAAAGATGATATAGTTTTCTTCAGTTTAATTTCCTTCCCTGAAGAAATCAAGCATTTCGTAGATCTCGTCCTTGTTGGCAGTTTGGTTGATGCGTATGTCGCCAATGCCACCGAGGAGGGTGAAGTTGATGATGCCAGCAGTGTTCTTCTTGTCGTGAGTCATGTACTCGAAGAGTTCTGGATAGTCATCACAGGTGATAGGGAGCTCGCCATAGTTCTCTTTGATGAAGCGAACGGTTTGGCGCATCTTGTCGGTAGGGAAATCTGTCTTCACTGCACTGAGATATAGTTCGCAGATAAGTCCCCAAGCCACTGCATAGCCATGAAGGTAAGGCTTGCGGGTGAGAGCCCAACTTTCAAATGCGTGGCCTGCTGTGTGACCAAGGTTGAGAGCCTTGCGAATGCCGTGCTCGAATGGATCTTCTTTCACTACGCGTTCCTTGATGGCAACGCTCTTGCCTACCATTTCGCCAAGGTGCTGATAGTCAACATTAGAGAGGTCGAAGTTGAGAAGTTCGGCATAGTTCTCATCATTGCTGATCAGACCGTGCTTCAGCATTTCTGCATAGCCTGAGCAGATGTTCTCGTGGTCGAGAGTCTTGAGGAATTCTGTGTCGAGAATGACGGTTTCGGGCATGCTGAACACGCCTACTTCATTCTTTAATCCATTGAAGTTAATGCCCGTCTTTCCGCCAACTGATGCATCTACCATAGAGAGCAGGGTGGTTGGTATGTTGATATACTTGATTCCGCGTTTGAAAGTGCTTGCCGCAAAACCTCCCAAATCTGTCACCATGCCGCCACCAAGGTTCACCATGAGTGAATGGCGCGTGCCGCCGCCGTTGCCAAGCTCGGTCCATACGTGTGCGAGCGTTTCTATTGTCTTGTGGGTGTCGGTGGCGCCAATCACAATGTGCTTGGCATGCTTGAGGCACTCGATGTCCTTCACTACTGGCAGACACAGTTCGTGCGTTGTTTCGTCCATGAGGAGAAACAATTTGTCATGTTTCACTTCGCCCACAGCCTCTGTGAGCGTAGCTTCTATGTTGGAAGAAATAATAACCTTGTTAGCCATAACTTTGTCAAATTTTGTGCAAAGGTAAGAAAAAATGGATAATGATACGTGATAAATGGATAATTTATGCTACATTTGCAAAAAATAAAAAAGGAATAGTAGTAATGATAAACGTAATTGATACAGAGATTGAAGGAGTTAAGATAATTGAACCACGCCTCTTCGGCGATGCTCGCGGCTACTTCTTCGAGTCATTTTCTCAGAAAGAGTTCGAGGAAAAGGTTTGCAAGACAACCTTTGTTCAGGACAATGAAAGCATGTCCACTGCTGGCGTGGTGCGTGGCTTGCACTTCCAGAAACCGCCTTACACCCAGTCAAAGTTAGTGCGCGTGGTGAAGGGCTCAGTGCTGGATGTTGCTGTGGACATTCGTAAAGGTTCGCCAACGTATGGTAAGCATGTATCAGTGCTTCTCACTGAGGACAATCATCGTCAGTTCTTCGTGCCACGCGGATTTGCTCACGGTTTTGCCGTGCTGAGTGATGAGGCTGTGTTCCAGTATAAGTGCGACAACTATTATGCTCCGCAGTCAGAAGGCGCCATTGCATGGGATGATCCCGACCTAGGCATTGACTGGAAAGTGCCTGTAGAGGGACGAATCCTTTCTGAGAAGGATGCTCATCATCCACGACTGAAGGATGCAGAGCCTGTGTTTGACATCAACGTTCCGCTATATTGAAGATATGAAACAAAAAAAGCGGGCAAAGCAGATTGATTGCTTTGCCCGCTCTTTTGTTTTTATTAGATGCTATTCTGCAAAATACTTTGTACGAAGTGGGATGATATACTGTTCACCAGTGAGCTCAATCTCAGCCTCCTGACGAATGTCAGCTGATGAGGCACCAGCCTTGATGATGAAGCGACCAGGATCAACAGCCCACTCATTATTAATGTAATAGCCAAGTTGCTGAGGAGACATAGCCATCTTCACGGTCTTTGTTTCGCCTGGCTTGAGTGACACACGCTTAAAGCCCTGAAGCTGTATAGGCTTTAGTTTTGCAGAGCGATCGAGCGGTGAAACATAGAACTGCACAATTTCATCTGCTTCCACAGAACCTGTATTCTTTACATCCACGCTCACGCTGAAGCTTTCTGCATTTGTGCTTGCCTCTTTGTCCACCTGCATGTTAGAGTACTCAAACGTAGTGTAAGAAAGGCCGAATCCGAATGGATAAGCAATGCGAGGATCTTCAGTGTTGCCATAGTTGTAGCAAATAGGTTCGTGAAGCTCCACGGCAGGATAGCTCACGCTGAGCTTACCCGAAGGACTTACGTTGCCATAAATGATGTCGGCAAGCGCATTGCCGCCTTCCTCTCCAGGATACCATGCCTGAATGACTGCTGCGCATCTGTCTGCTATGCTTGAGATGACCTGTGCACGACCACCGAAAATGACAAGTACAACAGGCTTGCCTGTAGCGATAAGCTTCTCCACAAATTCCTCCTGACGACCAGGAAGGCGGAGGTGCTGACGATCGCGGTTCTCACCACAGAGGATTGCATTCTCACCCACAGCGGCGATGATGACATCGCTCTTTGCTGCCATGCTGAGAGCCTCATCCATATTTGCTTCTTCACCGCTGTCAATCATGCGGTTCTGGATGTCGTGGAGGTAGGCAACGCGAGGGTCTCCGCTCTGCTCCACCACAGTCTCGACTGTTTCTGTCCAGTCGCAACCACGAGCATACTCAAGCGTGCTGCCTTTTGGTATACGATCAGTGAGACCATCCTTCAGATTCACGATGCGTGGGTGCATATCGTCCTCGATGGATGTTTTCCAGAAGAAGCGCATGGACTGATAAGTGTAGTCGCCAAGCATAGCCCACATGCTATTGGCATTAGGACCTGTGAGGGCAATGCTCTTTGGCTCTTTGAGAGGAAGGATGCCATTGTTTTGCAATAGCACAACCGACTGAGTGGCAAGCTTGTATGAAGTCTTGCGCTCAGCAGGAGTGTCGAACTCAATATGCCCTTCCGCATAAAGCTTTGGTTTCTCATCGAGCATGCCAAGTTCTGCTTTCAGGCGAAGCACTCGCTTCACCGCTTGCTCCAGTGTCTCCTGCTTCACCATGCCCTTGTCTATTGCTTCCTGCAAATGCTTGTAGCTGTTGCCCTCTGGGAAATCAACATCATTGCCAGCATTGATTGCTGCAGCCGCACGCTCAACATCGCTCAGATTATCATCAATCTGCTCTATTGAACCGTAGTCGCTCACCATGATGCCATCGTATTTCAAATAGTCGCGCAGAATGCCTTGCTGCAACTGCTCGTTTGCCACGCAGTGCACACCATCAACAGTGTGGTATCCTGTCATGAGTGACTTGCTCTTTGCCAAACGGATGATAGTCTCGTGAGGAAGAAGAATTTCTTCCATCAACTCTTTCTTGTTGGCATCGCCACCACCGCCGTAGCCAAGGAAGTGCTTAGTTGTTGCAGCCACGCCTGTGCTCATGTTGTTGTGATGCTGAAGACCTTGCACGAATGCCACTCCCATAGCGGCAGAAAGGTAAGAGTCTTCGCCATACGATTCTTCAAGTCGGTTGAACGAAGGATCGCGCACCACGTCCACCATAGGTGAGAGGGCAAGGAAACCGCCCACTTGACGCAATGCTGTGGCTGTCTGAGTAGTCTTCTCTTCTGCAAGTTCAGTGTTGAAAGAGCAAGCGAGACCAATCTGCTGAGGATAGACTGTGGCATCGTAGCCGTTCACACCGCTAAGCACCTCCTCATGGAAGAGGGCAGGGATGCCATTTGGCGTGTTGTTCATCAGCCAGTCCTGCATTTGCGCTACCATATCGCGAAGCTCGTCGGGAGTCTTGCGAGTGTTGAGGGCAAACTGCGAGAAATGACCAACGCCGTTAGGGATAAGTTCTTCGCATTTCTTTGCGTCAAGCTGGTTGTTGTCATCAAAGAACTGCGTTAGGTAAAGACCGTGAAGCTGCGCGATGCGTTCCTCCTGACTCATCTTGTCGTAGAGGGCATCTACTTTGGTGTCAATCGACTCCGTGGTGCAAGAAGCCATAGCAGCTGCCACGCCCATAGTTAGTAAACTCTTCTTGATTTTCATAATTAATATAATAGGATTTTTTACTTTATCAGAACCTTCTTGCCGCCTTTAATGTATATGCCAGGAGCGGACAATGACTTTACTCTCTGACCAGAGATTGTGTAGAGCTGAGTGTCAGTATTTGACGGCATGGCATCAGCGCATGTTTCATCAATGCCAGTGGTTGTGTATGTATTGAAGGCTGCAATAGCTTCTGTGATTGGCCATTGACTGTCTTCCCACCAGAAGCCTCTGTTCAGCCACGATTTCATCACAGTCTTGTTCTTTCCGTTGCCTGCCTCCTCAGGACACCAGTAGTAGAGACCTGTAACATTGTCGTGCTTGTTCAGCTCAGCAATGAGTTCCTTGATGAACTTTGCCTGTCCATCTGCTGTAGCTGCCCATGTATTTGATGTATTGTATGTGGCGTCGGACGGAAACCAGTTGTGGTAATAGGCTGTTTCTACTATCTGCACTGGCTTGTCTGGAAATGCAGAAGCAAGCGTGCTGAGCGTGGATGAAAGGTCGCTGATATAGCCATGGAAGAATGGATAGTATGACAAACCTATCACGTTGTAGTCCACTTTATTTGTGTTCAGGAATTGGTAGAACTTCTTTGTCTCGCTTGCTTTGCCCGAGCGCTCCGTGTGGATTACTATCTGAGCCTCAGGAGTAATCTCTCGCACAGCCTTTATGCCTGCATTCAAGAAGTCGCACAGTCTTTTCCATGGTGCCGAAGCGGCTGTTTGCGAAGTGGTTGTATAGCATTTGTCATTGTTGTTTCTCCACAACATGCCGTAAGATATCTCGTTGCCAATTTGCACATAATCAGGCGTTGCGCCATTTGCTTTCATATACTCCATGCAGCGCTTGGTGTAAGAATACATTGAGTCGGTCAGTGCTTCATTGCTCGTGTTGCTTGCCCATGTGGCAGGAATGCTCTGGGCTGCAGGGTCTGCCCATGTGTCGGAATAGTGGAAATCGAGCAGCAGCTTGAGTCCCGCATTCTTAATGCGCTTGCCTAATTTCTGCACATAGTTAAGGTCTTGCACCACAGATGGATCTTTTTTGCTGTCGGGAGTGACGAAGAGACGCACTCTCATAGCATTCATCCCTGCCTCTGTTTTTAAGTATTGTATCACATCTTTAATTGCCTTGCCATTTGCATCCAGATGCTTGGTGCCGGCATCCTCGTAGGCAGGCACGAGTGATATGTCTCCTCCTGTCAGTTTCTGAGCACTGGCAGACATAGTCGTTGCCAATGCTGCGATGATAAAGAGTCTTTTCAGCATGCTTTTTGTTTTTTGTTGTTATTATCGTTTGCAAATGTACATATTTTTAAGGAAGTTACCAAAAAACTCACATGAAAGTTCTTTAATTAATAGGTAAAGAAGGATGTACAATATGTAGTAAAGGGAGACACCATAGGCGCTTGGATGCCATTCGAGTGTGGAGTGGGGGAGAGAAGCTATGCTTTCAACTATGGAATTCATGGTGTCTGCAGTCCATGTGAGAATGGAAGTGAGGATGGTGGTGACGGAAGGTATCCATAGGGTTGCCCACCAAAGGATGGTGGTGGCTATGATGATGAAGACAAGGATGGTGATGGCTATGTTGGAGAGAACAGAGTATAGGGGGATGCTGCCGAAATGGTAGGCAACGAGTGGGGCTGTGAAGAGGGAACAGATGAGGGAGATGGAGATGATTTGCCAAATAGAGGCAATGAACCTGTTGTGTGTAGGGCAAAGGGAAAAGAGACGAGTGCTCAAGAGGCTGATGCCGAGCACCGAAATGAATGATAGCTGGAAACCGATGTTGAAGAGATACAGTGGATTGTAACTCAGCATCAAGGTGATGGTTAAAGCTATGGAATTTAGAGATATGAGTTGGCGAGTGCATGCTTGGCACAATAGGAGAATGGTGCACATAGTAGTGGCTCTGATAAGTGATGGGGAAGCTCCGGCAATGATGGTAAAGCACCATAGCGCAAGCAGGATGAGGATATTGGTTATTGCTGTCCAGCGAAAAGGAGTTATACGATTGAAAAGCAAGAACTGAAGAATGATGAGGATGGTGGCAACGTGGTAGCCAGAGAGGGCAAGAACATGGCTGACACCTGAGTTTGCATAATTAGCACGAGTGTCTTTTGAGAGCTCTGCTTTTCTGCCAATGGTCATAGCCTCAATCACTCCTGCTGATTCTCCGTCTATGCCGTGTGTGGAATATATAGAGTGAAGCTTGTCTTGCAGGGAATGGAGTTTTGATAAAACTGGAAGCGTGCCTTGATGATGAAAAACTTGCAAATTGTGTGGAGGCACGTATGCCGTTGCACAAATGCCATTGTTGAATAGGTATTTATGGTATTCGGCAAATTCATTGCCTATCCTGTTAGTGGGAGAAAGATGTTTGATATTGGCAAACACAGTATCGCCAATATGGATGCCATTAATATCTATGCAGCCTTCGTTTGATGTGCTTGTTTTTCCTACGTACAGCATAACCTTAACTCCATTTGCTTGTCGCACAGTAAGTGCAGTGCTCCGAGGCTTGGCTTGTGGTTGCTCGCAAATTATGCCAGAGCAGAATGTTGTGTCTGTGGGAATGCCTTGAGTGATGGTTTGGTGCTTGTGTGTATAGAGGGTCATTCCGACTGCAAGCGCAGCGACGGCAGCGAGTATGCCAAATCGGGGATTGTGCGACAAAGGTTTTGGCTGCGGGATGAAGAAAAACAAAATGCCAGTAAGTGCACACGAGATGAGGAAGAGGGGAATGGCAGACAAGTGAGAGATAAAGCAATTCGCCATGACCATTCCTAAGATGAAAGGAATGTTTAGGCGAATTAGTGGAGCTTTCATATTTATTGTTGCCAAAGATAGACTTTGGTAATGTTTCTTATGTTACAAAGCGCGGAGTGATGAAATGCGCTCTTCTTGATTTTGTGCGTTGAACACGTAGCTGCCAGCCACAAGTACATCTACGCCTGCGGCAGCAAGGCGAGGTGCAGTTTCGCTATTCACGCCACCATCCACTTCGATAAGGGCATGACTACCGGTGCGATTGATGAGAGCCTTGAGTGACTTGACTTTGTCAATGGAATGCTCAATGAACTTCTGTCCTCCAAAGCCTGGATTTACAGTCATCAGCAATACCATATCAACATCCTGGATGATGTCTTCAAGCAACGAAACTGGTGTGTGAGGGTTGAGAGTCACGCCTGCCTTCATTCCTGCTTCATGAATCTGCTGGATAGTGCGATGAAGATGTGGGCATGCCTCATAGTGTACATTCATCATGTATGCACCAAGCGCTTTTACCTGATTGATGAATTTGCCTGGTTCAACAATCATGAGATGCACATCAAGCTTTTTGGTGCAATGCTTTGCCACAGCCTCAAGAACAGGGAATCCGAAACTGATGTTTGGTACGAATACACCGTCCATCACGTCGAGATGAAGCCAGTCAGCCTCACTTTTGTTTATCATTTCTATGTCAGTCTTCAAATCTGCGAAGTTGGCAGAGAGAAGGGAAGGGGATACTATCATATAAGTATTAAAAGATTAGTAAATTAAAAGATAAAAGAATGCGATTGCAATTGTTGGATTCATTGCTTGGAAATGCATTCTTCTTCTTTTGACTATTTGAGCATGAAGCTTGTTTGACCGATCATCTGCTTGTCGCAGAAAACGAAGAGTTTGTATGTGCCTGCCTCTAAGAACTCGTTGATATCGCTATACATAGTGATCTTGATTTCCTCGCCTGTGTAGTCGATAGCTTTCTTTTCTGAATACTCGAGAGAGGTGTTCTCGTACTGGAAACTGCCCTTGCTGCCAAGCATGCTTCCGTCGGACTTGAGGATGCGCGCATATATAGTGCGATCGCCATTGCTGGCAGTGACATTCTTCAAGATAGTGAAGCCGAATGCAAGTTTTTTCACATCCTTAGCCTTGCTGGTGTCTTTGCTCTTCTTGTTTTTTGGAGACACCCAGAAACCTGTGGCATCCAGCTGTGCGGCAATGTCCACTTTGTCGCGAAGCTGATTGCGCTCTGTGGAGAGGTTGCTGATCTGTGTATTGGCTTGCTGCACCTTTTCCTTCATCTCGGTGTTCTCTGCTGTGAGCGACTGGTTGAGGCGGTTGAGAGAGTCAACCTGCATTACGTAGTGCTGAAGCACTTTGCGAAGTGAAGCAATTTCTGCTTTCAGGCGCTTGATCTCTGCGGCATCAGTTGCCTTTGTGTTCTCAAGTTCTTCGAGGAGTTCCTGCGTGCGACGGCGTTCATCTTCAATTTGCGCAATGAGTGAATCGTTGCTGAGCTTGTTTTGCAATTCGCCATACTGGGCATCAAACTCCATATACTGATCCATCATCTCTGCCTTGTCTATTTCTGCAAGTTCGAGGAGGTCGTCATTTTCCTTTTGCTGCTCAATGAGCTTATATGCAAGAAGTCCAGCACCAGCGGCAAGCAGTATTGCCACAATGCCAAGAATGATCACGCCTGTGTAACTTTTCTTCTGATTGTTTTGTTCCATATTTTTTCAATTTTCATGCAAACATACACAAAATCATTGAAAAATCAATGTTTATCATACAAAAAAACTCATTTCGTCGAGATAGTTTATATTTTCTTTTTAACTTTGTGGAGAATATGAGCCGCGTAGAGCTCAATCAAGAAATACTAACCCAAAAAGAAAATATGCTGAAACAGAAGATAAACTCGCAGGAAGCAGCCGCGCTGAGGAAGTATTTTGATAGTTGCAAGAATGTTGTAATCACTGCACACACTTCGCCAGATGGAGATGCTATAGGTTCTTGCCTTGGACTGTACGAATATCTGAAAAGAAAGGGAAAGAGCGTGACGGTAATCGTGCCGAATTATTTCCCAGATTTCCTGCACTGGATGAAGGATGCCGACAAGGTGGTGCTGTTCGAGCGTCAGAAAGCATACTCCTACAACCTTATTAATATGGCAGACCTCATCTGTTGCCTCGACTTCAATGAGATGTCTCGCATTGACGAACTTGCAGTGCCTATAAGTCATGCAAAGGCAAAGAAGATACTCATCGACCACCATTTGAATCCAAATAAAGCTTCATTCGACTTTGTCATCTCTCGCCCAGAGGCAAGTAGTACTTGCGAACTTGTGTTCCGTGTGTTGGATGCAATAGGTGGAGTAGATCAACTCACATTTGCTGGTGCTGAGGACATTTATGCCGGAATGTTTACTGATACTGGCGGTTTTTCATTCAACAGCAATGATCCTGATGTGTTTGTCATTATCAGCGAATTGCTCAGGAAGGGCATTGACAAAGACCTTATCAATCGACGCATAAACAATAACTTCTCACCTGACAGATTGCGATTGATTGGCTATATCCTATACGAGAAGCTGCAGGTGTTCCCTGAACTTCATGCTTCCTTCTTCACGATGACTAAAGAGGAACTGTCTCAGTTCAATTACATCAAGGGTGATATGGAAGGCATAGTGAACATGCCGTTGCAAATAAAAGGACACAAGCTTAGCATTTCGTTGCGTGAGGACACAGAGAAACCAGTGATTCGTATCTCTGCTCGTTCGGTGGATGACCTTGCTTGCAATGAGTTTTGTGCTCAGTTCTTCAATGGAGGCGGGCATAAGAACGCCTCTGGCGGAACGCTTGAATGCACAATGGATGAGGCGGTGGAGATAACGAAGAATGCACTGGAAGCCTGGAAGGACAAACTGATTAATAAATAATAATATGAAAACTAAATCTTTACTATTATCTATGCTTCTTGCCCCTTTAGCAATGCAGGCGCAAGTGGCTTCTGTGACAGGACCTGATGGTAAACTCAAGGTGGATGTGGACGTGAAAGGTGGCAAGGCTGTCTATAATGTCACATACGATGGAAAGAGAATTCTTGATGAGTCACCGCTTGGTTTCAACAGCAGCATTGGCGATTTCACTAATTCGCTTTCTTTCGTCGAGAAAAAGGAAACCAAGGTTGACGAGAAGTACTCGCTCACACGATCTAAAGTTTCAGATGTTCATTATGTAGCAAACGATCTTGGCGTGACTTTGCAGAATGCAAAGAAGCAGCTCATGTCTATTCAGTTCCGTGTCAGCAACAACGATATCGCTTTCCGATATGTTATTCCTCAATGCCCTGACCGTGCCAACGAGAAGAAGGCAAGCATACGTGTGTTTGGCGAAACGACAGGCTTTGACTTCCCAAGCCAGACAACAACATTCCTCTGCCCTCAGAGCGATGCTATGATTGGCTGGAAGGCAACAAAGCCAAGTTACGAAGAAGAATATGCATTCGATGCTCCAATGGGTGCCAAGCATCAGTTTAATCATGGATTTACTTTCCCTTGCCTTTTCCACGTCAATGCAGTGGAGGGTGCAGCAAAGGGCAGCGCGGAGGCGAAGGATGCATGGGTGCTCGTAAGCGAGACAGGCGTGGATAGCCGCTACTGCGCTTCACATCTTTCTGAAATGGCAGGTGATGGACTTTATTCAATCGCATTCCCAATGCCAGAGGAGAATAATGGCAATGGCACTATTGAGCCAGCATTCTCTCTGCCAGGTGCAACCCCATGGCGCACTATCACTGTTGGCACAACATTGAAACCTATCGTGGAGACAACGGCCCCTTGGGACAACGTGAAGCCGCTTTATCAGACGGAGAATAAATATAAGTATGGTCGTGGAACATGGAGCTGGATTGTATGGCAAGATAACTCAATCAACTACGACGACCAGTGCAAGTACATCAAGCTTGCCAAGGATATGGGCTATGAGTATGTACTGGTTGATAACTGGTGGGACAACAACATCGGGTATGAACGCATAGAAAAACTCATCAAATATGCTCAGAGCCAAGGCGTGGATGTATTCCTCTGGCACAGCTCAAGTGGCTACTGGAACGACATTGAACAGGGCCCAATCAACAAGATGGACAACCCTATCATTCGCAAGCAGCAGATGCGTTGGATGAAGAAACTTGGCGTGAAGGGTATCAAGGTTGACTTCTTCGGTGGCGACAAGCAGGAAACGATGCGTCTCTATGAAGAGATTCTTTCCGATGCTGATGATGCAGGTCTCATGGTTATTTTCCATGGCTGCACAATTCCTCGCGGCTGGGAACGCATGTATCCAAACTATGTAGGCAGCGAAGCTGTCCTTGCAAGCGAGAACCTCTTCTTCTCCCAGCATTTCTGCGACGTCGAGGCTCAGAATACAGCGCTTCACCCATTCTGCCGCAACGCTATTGGCTCTATGGAATTTGGCGGCTGTTTCATGAATCGTCACATCAACAAAGGCAATAAAGGGGGCAACACACGTCGCACAACTGATTGCCACGAACTTGCAACTTGCATCCTTTTCCAGAATGCAATTCAGAACTTCGCCCTCACTCCTGAGAACCTTCCAACAGAGGAAACAAAGGGTATGGATCCAAACGCAGAAGGCGCGCCAGCACCAGAAATCAGCATGAACCTCCTTCGCCAAATGCCAACTACATGGGATGAAACAGTGTTCATTGATGGTTATCCAGGCAAGTATTGTGTTCTCGCTCGTCGTCATGGCGATAATTGGTACATCGCAGGCAACAATGCAACAGATGCTGATCTCAAACTCAAGCTGAACCTCTCTATGCTCGCAAAAGGTGATGTTGCAACTCTCTACAGCGATAACCTCAAGAATCGTGAGCCACAGAAAAGCAACCTCAAGATTGCTAACCCTGCAGCCGTAACAGTCACAATGGCTAAGAATGGCGGTGGTTTTGTGATGGTGAAATAGGATTGCAAAAGTCGCAGGCTTATGCGTTACAAAAAAAGGGTGTGTCATTGGACACACCCTTTTTTATTTGCGACTATTGATAAATCGGATGATTATTTGATTTCCATGTTTGGCTTCATCACATCATGGCATTTCACGATTTGTGGCTTAGAGAGGGAGTAGGTTGCTGTGGCACGTGAGTCTTCCACGCTGGCAGAGAAGTGGAGGGTATATTTGCCTGCAGCTGATTCCCAGCTCTGATTAGCTTCGTTGTAGGAAGCGAGGTCGTAGTTTGTGACGTTGAAAGTGAGGGTTTGAGATTCTCCTGGCTTGAGGGTACGTGTCTTAGCAAATGACTTGAGCTCACGCTCTGGTTTCTGAAGACCGCCTGATGGAGCAGATACATAAAGCTGAACTGCTTCCTTGCCAGAAACTGTACCTGTATTCTTAACGGTGATTGAGGCAATGAAACCGTCCTTCGAGGCTTTTACAGATGGTTTGCTGTAGGCAAATGTGGTGTAGCTGAGACCATAGCCGAATGGGTATGAAACGGAAAGGTGCTGTGTGCTGAACCAACGGTAGCCAACATCGATACCTTCTGCGTGGATTGTGTAGTCTGTGTTGCGCTGACGACCACGACCGCCGCCATTTTGGCCCATGTTTGGATAGTTGAGCGAGGAAGGAATGTCGGTCAATGCGTTAGGGAATGTCATTGTCAGCTTGCCTGAAGGATTCTCTTTGCCAAGCAGAACGTCGGCTACCGAGTTGCCGCCTTCCTGACCTGGTTGCCAAGCCATAAGGATGGCATCTGGTTGACCTTTCCATGACGCAGTTTCAATCACGTTGCCCATATTCAGTATCACAACAACTTTCTTGCCTTTCATGTGGAAGGCATCACACACATCGGTGATAAGTTGACGCTCCACATCGGTGATGTTGAAATCGTTGGCCTCTTTGCGGTCACTGCCTTCGCCTGCTTGGCGACCGAGCGTGATTAATGCAATGTCAGCTTCGTTTGCTTGCTTGTCTATCATGTTTCGGCTAACAGGCATCTCTGGCAGTGGATCCTTGCCCCAGAACCAACCTCCTGCAACTTTGTCTGCATCGCGCTTTGCTTCCTGGTATGTCTTGTATTTTGCATAGAGGTCGCTGAGGTTCTTGGTTACGCTGATTCCTGCATTTGTAAGACCAGTCATGAGGTCGATGGTGTATGCTTTATTCACGTCGCCAGAACCTGTGCCACCTGCAATGAAGTCGTAGGATGTGATGCCAAACACTGCAGCTTTCTGCGATTGCTGCATAGGCAGTGCATTGCGATCATTCTTCAGCAGTACCATGCCTTCTGTTGCAGACTGTCGAGTGACTGCTGCATGTGCTTTGAGGTCTGGAGTGTTGCTATATTTGTAGCCCTTGAATCGAGGGGTGGTTACGATGTACTGAAGCAATCTTTTAACACAAATGTCAAGGTCGCTTTCTGCAAGTTCGCCACTTTTCACCTTGCTGACAATCTCGTCGATCTGCTTCTGTTCACCTGGTTCCATGAGGTCGTTGCCTGCATGAATCTGAGCGCCAGTGTTGCGCTGACCAATCCAGTCGGTCATCACGATGCCTTTGTATCCCCATTCATCGCGAAGGATAGTGGTGAGGAGTTCGCGGTTCTCTTGAGTGAGAGGACCATTGAGTCTGTTGTATGAAGACATCACAGTCCAAGGGGATGCCTCTCTCACTGCAATCTCAAAACCTTTGAGGTAGATCTCACGGAGTGCACGCTGACTAACAACCTCATTTACAGCAGTGCGGTTCGTCTCCTGACTATTTGCAGCAAAATGTTTTACGCTTGTACCAACACCCTGACTCTGAATGCCATTCACGTATGCAGCAGCAATCTTGCCAGTAACAAACGGATCCTCAGAATAGTATTCGAAATTGCGACCGCAGAGTGGCGAACGATGAATATTCATGCCTGGCGCAAGGAGCACGTCGCAGCCATATTCCAGCACTTCGTTGCCTATCGCGCTGCCTACGCTTTGCACGAGTTCCGTGTTCCATGTACAAGCCAATGCTGTGCCAACAGGGAAGCCTGTTGCAAAATATGTTTTTGTGTCATTCTTGCGAGTTGGCTGAATACGAACGCCTGCAGGGCCATCAGACAGTACTGTTGCAGGAATGCCCAAACGCTCTATAGGACGAGTGGCGCCTGCAGCGCCTGGCACCATATCTGAATGCGCGCCAAGCATTCCATTGCTCGAACCTGCATCACCTTGTGCATGGCTGTAGCCCACACATAGTGTAGCCTTTTCTTCAAGAGTCATGCTTTTCAGCACTTCGTCCACATTATTTGCTTGCAATTTCACTTGTGCTTGTACATTCCCAACACACATAGTCAGCATTACTACTGTTGCTAAATGAATAAGTTTCATGTTTCAGATTTTTAATATGATTAGTGTTTGTTGCGTTTATGAGATTGCAAATGTATGAATAATAATCAGAATAACAAAAAGAAGAAGTGTTTTTTTGTTATTCTATAGGGATATAATGAAAAACGTATTATTATGAATATAAATAAATGAGTGTTAACAAAAAATACGTGTGCGCCATTTGGCAATCTAAAGCGTTTTTTGTATTTTTGTACTTTCTTTAGTGGAAAGGAAGATTAGATGCATATAGAAAGGATGAATCTCAGAGACAAGCAAATATTGCATATTGCGTTGCCGAGCATTGTGTCGAACATCACTGTTCCGTTGCTTGGCTTGATAGATGTTGCCATCACAGGACATCTGGGTGGTGCTGCGTATGTGGGGGCGATTGCAGTCGGAGGAATGCTGTTCAACATCATATATTGGATGTTTGCGTTTTTGAGGATGGGTACGAGCGGAATGACAGCCCAGGCATTTGGCGCAAGGAATCTGACAGAGGTAGTGAGCGTGCTGATTCGCGCGGTACTGGTTGCCGTGGGAATGTCGGCGTTATTGCTGTGCCTGCAAGTGCCGGTGAGAGAGCTGGCACTGAGCATTATTGATCCTTCGGCAGAAGTGACGGAGTTGGCTCGCGCGTATTTCAATATTTGTGTGTGGGGTGCACCAGCATCGCTGTTGCTGTTTGTGTTGACAGGATGGTTTTTGGGCATGCAGAACTCGAAGGCGCCAATGGCGATAGCGATAATACAGAATGTGGCAAACATACTATTTAGTCTTGTGCTGGTGTATGGATTGGGAATGAAGATAGAAGGTGTGGCAACTGGCACAGTGTTGGCTCAGTATGTGGGATTGATAGCAGGATTGTTCATGCTATCAAGATACAAGCGTTTACATGTGTATCTGCGTGAGGAACAAGTGATAACAAGCTCGGCATTGGCTCGCTTCTTTATGCTGAACAAGGATATTTTCTTCCGAACTCTTTGTCTTATCTTCGTACACTTCTACTTCATATCAGCGGGTTCTCGACAAGGCGATGCAGCTCTTGCGGTGAATACTCTGATTATGCAACTCTATTTGCTCTACAGCTACATAATGGATGGCTTTGCCTTTGCTGGTGAGGCAATGGTGGGCAAAGCGATAGGTGCAAAGTCATACAATATCTATATAGACACAGTGAAGCGTCTTTTCTGTTGGGGAACGGTTATGATGTTCCTTTTCACTATTGCCTATTACTTGTTTGGTGAGTCTTTCCTCGCAATTCTCACCGACGATCCTTCCGTGCTCGAAGCATCGAAAGAATATCATTGGTGGACGCTTATGCTGCCTCTGAGCGGCATGGCTGCATTCATTTGGGATGGCATATATATAGGCGCAACCGCCACTAAGGGGATGCTCCTCTCGATGGCGGCTGGTATGCTGACTTTCTTATTTATGCATTATCTGCTTGCTCCTTCGCTTGGCAACCATGGTTTGTGGTTGGCTTTCAATGGCTATATGCTGATGCGTGGAGTGGTGCAGACCGTGATGTTCAAGAGAGTTTATAAGTGAAAAGGCGTTACTTACTCAATTCACCTCTTTTTGTTTTTCTCCATCAATTCAGTTGCTCTTTGCTCGGTGTCGGCAAATGGACCTGAGTGTTCGAGCTTGATGGTGCTTACTGCGGCGGCGAAGCGTCCTGCTTCTTCTACGCTGGCACCTTGCACTCGCTTATAGACATAGCCCATGACGTAGGTGTCGCCACAGCCGGTGGCATCGTTGAGCGTTAGGGGTTCATAGGCTGGGATATCGTAGAAAATGCCGTCGGCAAGGATGATGCTGCCATAGCTGCCAAGGGTGAGAAGCACCTCTTTTATGCCCCATTCGGCAAGCTGCTGTGCTGCCTCGTGAAGATCTTTCTTGCCTGTGAGAACCTCTACCTCGTATTCGTTCACCTTTAGGATGTCGATATACTTGAAGAACTCAAGCTTATTGTTCCAGTCGCAGGCATAGACTTTCTCGTCGCGCACCTCGCGGAGATAGCCTTGCGCATCCATCACGATTGTGCCTCTGGTGGAAAGGTCTTTTACCACTTCGAGCGAGAAATCATCGGCAAGGAGTGAGCCGAGACAGATGTATTTGGCGCTGACGTTCTTCACGGATTCGAGTGTGAACGGATCTGCCTTGGCACGAACGCGCTGCTTGCGGTTGTTCATGTTCTCGCCATAGATATTTTCGAAGAAAACGGTTTTCTGGCTTGGAACGACTTCGACTTCTATTCCTCGCGCACGAATGTCGTCAACAGCTTTCAGCTCGCTCTCTGCAAGCGCGGCAACTAACTTGTAGGAAACTTTACTGTCTGAACTGTCTAAGAGATGGCTTATGCCGTGTGAAAAGTAGAATGTTGTGCCACCAGGCATATAGACCTCTGTCTTTGGTGTCACAATCTTATCAAGGGTGATGTGCCCTATACAACATATATCTTCCATTGGTCTGTAGTCTTTTTTCAGAGTACAAAGTTAGTTATTTGTTAAATATTATCATTAGTTTTCCGTTGTCTATTTTTGCTTGGAATCCATGTTCAAGGCTTTTTGACAAATCAATTGTGAAATTAGGACATTTATATCGTTCCCATAGCTTCAACGCAAGAATGCCCATGTTCATGCGTAGATTGATCTCGATGCATGGGTGAATGGTGCCGTCAGAGCACTTTATCATGTCGATGCCTACGGGCCCATTATAGCTCAAGCCTGCTAAATGCTGCTTGTGGTAGTCGATGAGGGTGATAAGCAAATCATCGTCTATGCAGATCCTGTCTTTCAGTGTCTCTTGGCTTTCCACATAGTTGTAGCCGTATGCTCCGCCTTCGGCCGCATGGAAGACAGAGTAGCCGAGGAAGTCCACCTCGTTGCTTTCTTTCACAAAGAATTCCATTGCGAAGTCAAGGACTTTGTTGGCGTAGAATCTATCCATAGCAAAGCCGCCCTGAGTGTTGAGATAGCCTTGAAGGCGCTTGATGGTAAGGGTATCGAAAGAGTCGGAAACAAAGACTCCTCTGCCCGATGATGACCAAGGGGACTTGAAGATAGAGCTCCTCTCCCCATCCCTCTCCCCCTTTAGGGCGAGGGTGACTGGTGGCAAAGCTTTGCAAAAGTGCATTTCGTGGCCAAGAAGACGTGGGTCTTTGAGCTCAGCAAGCATTTCCTTGATGTATGAGCAGGCAAATTCGCGTGAGGAAAGTTGACGGATGCGATTCAGCCATTCGTCGGTAGGAAGCTCGTTTTCGGGAACACCCATCTGCTTGTATCTCTGCTTTGTGGCAAGGCTCCATCCCCAAGGGTCTTCGTCCCAATAGTTGGCGAGGTCTTTGAGGTCTTCCTCCATTTGCTGAATGCGCTTAGGAGGGGAGTATTGGCGCACATTGGCTGCGAGAGCCATGTCGTTGGAACAGTTGAATATAGGAGGTAGCATGTTAGAAGTCTGGTGGGAGTGTGAATGAAATTGTCTGTTTTGTGACTGGATGAATGAACTTGATGCTTTCAGCATGAAGGTAGAGGCGGTCTGATGGCGTGCCGTAGAGGCTATCGCCTACTATGGGGCGACCAAGTCCCTCGGGGTGAGCACAATGCACACGGAGCTGATGAGTGCGGCCTGTCTCGGGATAGAGTGCAACACGATCATTGCCAAGGAACTCATATCGCGTGGTGGCAGCTTTGCCATGCTCATGATTCACCATCTGTCGAGGACGATCGAAAGGGTTGGGCATGAGGGGAAGAGAGAGAGTTCCTCTCTGTCCTACGGAAATATCCCCCTCTATGGGGAGAGCCGTGTGGGATGTGGGCGAGTCTATTTTCGCGATGTAGCGTTTCTTTATTTCGTGACGATAGAACTGTGCTTGCAGTTCTTTGTAGATTGCTTCGTTCTTCGCTACGAGCATGATGCCAGATGTATCCATGTCGAGACGATGAGGAAGCATTGCTTCGGGGTGAGTGTCGCGAACGAGGTCGAGGAGCGTCTTTGCTTCGTCTTTGCCTGGTGCAGAGAGCAGTCCTGAAGGTTTATAGACCACCATGACTGCATCGTCTTCGTAGATGGTGCGCACCTTTGCCAGCATCTCTCTGTTCTTGCGAAGCATAGGATTCTCCTCCACATCAAGTCCTTGCAGCATGTGGCTTAGTATCGGCTTGCACTTGTGCTGACAAGCAGGGTAGTAGTTGCCCTCGCTGCGCATCTCATCCTTAGGTGGAGGACCAATCCAGAACTCAGCCATGCACAGCGGCTTGAGATTGTGCTGATAAGCATATTGAAGCAGTTTAGGAGCGCAGCATTCGCCAGCACCACCAGGAGGGATTCCTATTTTCGGCTTTGGTTTCTGCTGCACCTTCCCCGATTTGTAGTCGTTATATTCCTCAGCCGAGAAAGGCGACTTGAAGTCCTTGAATATCTCTGTCAGATCCTTTACTTCGCCTAATGCATTGTGCATTCTGAACTGTCTGAAAGTCCACATCTGCAACGCGTTAGACTTCTCTCTTCGCAAAACCTTCAACTGCGCAACCTCCGCTTCGTCGCTGGTGTTCTTTATCTGCTGCGTGATAGCATCAATTCGGTGTTCCTCCTCATAGAAGTAACCATCAGGATTCTGCAAATCGTATATTGTAGGCACAAATCCCTCATGATTGTACGAACCATTGTATATCCCCGAAAAAGCAGCCAAATAGCAGAGCCTATCCGCATGGCTCTCTCCCCCTAAGGGGGGGAGCTGGAGGGGGGCCACCACCAACACTCCAAACATCTTTCCTTCCTTCGGATACATTTCCTCTGACGAATAGCAATACTCCATCACCTCCTTTGCTGCAATCTCGCAAAGAGGGTGGGGCGTGTAGCAGAACGGGAAGGTGAACTGCTTTGGTGCCTCTATGTTCGAGGCAGAAGGAGGAAATGCGTGAAGGATGGGCATTGTAGTGTTTAGCCGTTTTAAAGTTTAGCGTTTAATCGTTTAACGTTTACTCATTTAGCGAAAATAGGAGAAGCTACATCTCCTTTCCCACAATTATCGTGCCGTCCGTGCTTGTTCCTTGCGCATCGACAGAAATCTTGTGCTGACTGCCGTTGTTCCAGAACTTCACGTCCGCATGGCCATTCTTGTCCAGCACGAGGAACGGATTCCAGTACAGCGTGCGTCGGTAGTCCTTAGGCTTCTCATCCAGCTGGCGCTTTGAATAGTCAGGGTTGTAGAATGTGTGTACGTATGAGAATCCAGGAACGACGTAGTGACGATTCTTGAAGAACTTGCGGCGTGAGTCGTCAGGGAACACGTAGGTGGCAATGCGTGTGTTTGGCAGGTCGCTGCCGTAATATCGGATGCTGCCTGCAAGTCGCGGCTGATAGTCAGTGTATAGGATGTACTTATCTATGTTTGATAAGTCGTACCATTTCTGCAATTCATATTCGTTGATGTTCATTACCTTACGTCCTTCATCGTCGAAAGGTTTGAAAGACTTCAAATTCTGATAGAGGTAGGCAGAGTCACGGTTGGTGGTGATATCGTGTATGCCACGGCGGACCACGTCGTAGCCGAAGATTTCCTGAATTTTGTAACCTTTGCTGTTGTAAGGTTTTTCCAGTCCATAGTCGCCAACATAGTTGCGTACAATATACTCTTGCTGACCATTGAGAAAGCCAGCATCAAGAGCTTCGTTGTAGGCGTCATACGCATCGACAATGATTGTTGGAAGCGAGTCTTGCTGAGCGTGGATTGCACTATGCTTGCCCCACACCGACACGTTGTCAATCATGATAGAACCATCAGATTGAATCGTTTGGCGAAGCAGAGGGTCGTTGCTATAGTTGATGTGCGTCTGATAGTAGTTGTATGGCTTCACAAATCGTGGGTAAGGCCAGTTTACTCTTATGGAGAAGTTGTAATAAGGCCATTTGTTCTCAATAAAGCCTTGTATGTCCTTCTCCTTCATCATTTGTATCCATACGTCTGGCTTGTGCTTTTTCAGCGTATCGGCAGCAGAAATGTTGAGAATATAGTCGCCATATACTCGTGGCAGCTGGAACTTGAAGTGACCATCCTCTGTTGGCATATCTTTTGAAGCATGCTGCTTCGTGTCCAGCGTTTCCACATTAGCATGTACCAAAATTCCATTGTTCTTGAACGCCTTGTTCTTTTGACCTGGGAAATAGCGCACTTCGGCAAGATTGCTTGTATTGTTGCTGAATCCATATACGATGCCATCCACATTGCCTTGCCAGTGGTTCTGTCCAAAGTTTCTTGTGTAATTGCTATTGCTTCGCTCTTCATAATCCGTTTCAAAGCAATCTATGCCAAATATCGACTTGTTGGTCTTGGCATCGATGAAACTATATCCCATGTACGTATCGTTAACATCAATATCCTCCGTCGATGGCAGCAAGTCCTTATTTGCATCATATTCGTCAAAGTCTTTAGCATTTGTCTGCAAGAATCCGGATATTCGTTCTCGCATCTTGTCATCATCAAAGAATCTTTTTGTCCTTTCTTCGGCAATCTGGAATTCTCTTGACAGGTCGCGACAGTATTCACCTTCTTCAATGTCATACACTTGTCCTTCGATGACAGGTGTCTTCTCTGCCACCTGAGTCATCTCCCACGCACCGCGTACAGCCATCTCTTGCCAGTCGAAGCGGCGCCATCCCTGTGTCATCATCAGGAGGTCGAGAGCACGGTTGTGCTCGTTGTCGTTAGCCTCGAAGAACCACTCTGGGGCTTCCACGAAACCTTTTATTTCAGAAGACAGAAGCATCTCGCTTAGCATGGTGGCATTGTCATACAGGTTGTCGCGGTGCGAAGCATCCCTCACTGCCATCGACAGCACGCCTTGCCCGTGAGGAGCATCTATGCTGAGCTTCACTTCCTCGTATGGTTCATACGCATCCTTCACGCCGTCAATGCTTACGTTTGGCTTTCCTGTCTCATCGTTTCTCACAAAGAAAAGTCTATCAGCCCACACATGACCATGTGCGTCAAACACAGTCGCTTGGTTCACACCCTCCTTGAGATCGGTGAGTGCTATTGCCAGACGGAGGCTGTCGCTGCTGATAGGTACAAACTTCTCCAACACGCCTTCGTGCATCACGGTAACACCCTTTGCCTCGTCAGCTAGGTCGGCTGTGGTGCGAATGTTGATATACACGGAGTCATAATCTTCGGTCACTCTCAGCGAAGCGCCAGTCTTCTCTGCTTTAGGCAGCTTAGCCTTCACTACGGTGCCATCCTTGGCAGTGAATATCACTTCACGCTCAAATTCCTTTTCTGGCACAATCTCAAAAGTTCCTCTGCCTCGCTTCTCGTTCTTTGTCTCTCCCAGTTTGCCTTCCAGAGCCTGACCAGTGTCCCACGCAGCCTCGTATGCCACTCTGCAAGGCAGTCCTTCCACAAGGTTGCCTCCTTCGGGGAAAAGGGAAAGCACCATCTTGTGCTTGTCTGGGTCGTGCGTGAAAATTCTGCGCATAGGGCGCAATGACATCATTTTGGCATAGTTGCCTTCCTCTTTTGGAGCATCATATACAGGGAACACACGACTGTATATCTTATGATAGTCGCGCAGATAGTTCTGCATCAAGTCCTTTGTCAAGAACCACTTCTCGCTTTCTTTTGAGTGGAAATGCTCGTAGAGTCCCCAGTTCAGCTGCCAGCGAGTGTAGGCACGCAGCTCGTAGTAGCCAGCATAGCTCTGCTTGTCAATCACGAAGTTGGCATAGCTGCGTCCGTTCGACATCTCCAGCAGCTTGCGCTCCACGAGATAACCGTCCTGGTTGTAAAGCTCAACGTAAAGCACACCGCTGATGTTTGAAGGCATATTGTCGTTAGTCTGACGTGTGTAAGCAGCAAACCAGATAGTATCGCCAACGAAATAGCAAGTATTGTCCATGTGCAGATACACCTTCTCCTGAGGGATATTCTTGCCAAAGCGAGTAAGATGGTCAACAAGCATTTCCATGCTGGAATTGACCTTGCTGATAGAGTCGTTCATAGCCATCTGCTCGGCAAAGCCTGCTATGCGTGCTTCGTCGGCAGTGCGCTGCACAATGTTGGAACGCTCCCAGAGCAGGGCATCGAAACCTGCATCATCGATTGATGCAAGGACATTGTCGCTCTTCTCCTGCTTCTTTATTTCCTTCTTTATTTCTTTCTTCTTCTTTGACTTCTTTGTATTGCTGTCGTCATTGCCAGCGATTTCGAGGTCGTTCACATTATATAATAGTGAATTGACGGTGACGTTGCCATTGGTCATGCTGTTGGCAATGCTCTGTACTTCTGTGTAGCCCTTGTCGTGGGTGAAGTTGATGTTTATCTTTGAGATGATAGGGGTGGATTCCACATAGAAATCCTTGGTAAAGTCGAGTGTGAGGTTCTCCACCTGACCATCGAAGCGCAATACATGCTTTGTCTTGGCATCAATGTAGAGAGTGCCGGTGAGTATTGCGCGTTTCTTTTTTATTCCCAGCAGGTCTGCAAGTGTGGTTTTGTGTTTTTGTGTCTGAATGTTCAAAGGATTTTCCTTCTTCTGCGAGAAAGTTATCTTGTAAGTCTGATTGCCTGCTTCGTCAGTCAGTTTCTCGCTTTCCATATCGTAGTAATGGTTGAGCGAGTTTACATCAACGGTCTTGTATAGCCCATTGTACACATTAGGCAAGATGAATGGCGTGAGCAGTCTTGCCCAGAACTTTGAGTCGCTGGTTCGAGGGCTCACCTCCATCATGTGGTGCAGGTTCATATTGCCTATAGCTGTCTCGTCAAGTCCGTAGAGCGTAGCCTGTCCTCTTCGTCCCTTCAGGAAGAGCAGGTCGCGCAAGTTGCCAGCCGAGCTTGCCTCCACAAAAGCCTCCATCAGCTCATTGCGATATGTGGTGTTCATGCGGTAGAAGTATGTGCTTCTTTCCTTCTTGTGCTTGCGATACTCCTTCTCCAGCAGCTTGGCAGCAGCGACAATGATGTTCTCCTGTGCCAGCACAGTCACCTCGCCAAGAGCCAATGACAAAGGCTTCAGCCTCACCGTATTGCCAATGGCATTGCGCGACAAGGTCAGCGATTCGTATCCCACAAACGTGAATCGCACCGATTCATCCTCATCTATGCTGATTGTGAAGTCGCCATCTGCGTTGGTGATAGTGCCGTTGCCTGTAGAGACATACACGTTCACGTATGGCAATGCCTCGTTGGTTGTTGCATCCACCACATGAGCTGTCACTTCTATCTTCTGCGCTATCATCGACAGGCAGAACAAGAAAGAATAAATGAAGAAGAAAAAGACTCTTCTGCAAACCATACAATAATAAAAAGAAAGACAATTAGGACAATTTTGATAACTGCTATTCAAACTGAGCTGTCAAGCAGGAATTGCCATAATTGTCATAATTGTCGTTTGTTTAATCTGTTTTTTTATTTCTTTTCAACTACTACGCGCTGAGTAGGCGCCATCTCCATGTTGCGCTTGTCCACCTGAGTGACAACCTTAGCAGCAAGGCTCATGAAAGCAATGCCCTCTGGCGATGCAGGGTTGAGCACTGCAGGCTCGCCGTTGTCGCCGTTCTCGCACACCGACTGAATGAGCGGAATCTGCGCAAGGAGAGGCACGTTGAGTTCCTCTGCCAGTTGTTTTGCTCCATCCTTGCCGAAGATGTAGTACTTGTTCTCTGGCAGCTCTGCTGGAGTGAACCAGGCCATGTTCTCCACAAGACCCAGGATAGGAATATTCACTTTGTCGTTCATATACATGTTTATGCCCTTGCGTGCATCAGCAAGAGCCACCTGCTGAGGTGTGCTGACAATCACGGCACCTGTGATGCCGAGCGTCTGAATCAGTGTCAGGTGAATATCGCTTGTGCCTGGAGGCGTGTCGAGAATGAAGTAGTCGAGGTCGCCCCATTGAGCATCGCTGATGAGCTGCTTCAAAGCGTTGCACGCCATGCCGCCACGCCACAGCGTTGCCTGTTCAGGATCGACAAAGAATCCGATAGACAAGAGCTTCACGCCATATTTCTCGATTGGCACGATGAGGTCGCGTCCATTCACATTCTCTGCGTATGGACGAGCATCCTCCACTTGGAACATTTTTGGCATTGAAGGGCCAAAGATGTCGGTGTCGAGCAATCCCACGCGATAGCCAAGCTTAGCCAGTCCCACAGCGAGATTGGCAGTGACAGTGCTCTTGCCTACTCCACCTTTGCCTGAGCTCACAGCTATGATGTTCTTCACACCTGGCAACAGCTTGTCTGGCTCAGGAGGAAGTGCAGTTCTCGATTTTGTGCCGATTGTCACCTCCACGTCAGGAGCCACGAAAGTCTTGATTGCTGCTTCTGCAGCTTTCACCACCGATTTCATGAAAGGATCGGTTGCCTTATCAAAGATGAGCGAGAAGCTAACCTTCATCCCGTCAATGCGAAGGTCATCTTCCAGCATTTCGTTTTCCATTACGCTCTTGCCATTGCCAGGGTAGCGAACAGTGGAAAGAGCATCGTGTATGAGTTTTGGATATATTGTCATAATGTATAGTTTTTTGATTTAATGATTTATGGTAGGTTCTATTAATTCGTAAATTCGAGTGGAAGCCGTTCCGTTAGAGTCAATCTTTCGGAATCAGTCGCTCACCAGAGGACTTCGGCTATCGATTGCGTTCGTTTATCCACTCATTGACATGTTGTTTTTGACGAT
>JAZRYI010000092.1:0-21924 GCA_045600665.1 Bacteroidaceae bacterium | reverse complement strand
TTCAGCTTTGTCGTTCTTTGCTCGATATACAACAAACAAATGCTGGATCTTTGATTTTTCGAAAAATGAACTCATAATTTCTGCATCCGAAGAGGAAGAAGAGAGAAGAAGACCATGCGGGTTGCTTTGTTCTTCTTTAGCGAAGCGTTCTTCTTTTTCTTTGGATGTTCTAGTTTTTCTCTACTATGATTAAGATTTCTTTTGCACGTGTGTCTGTTGGCGATAGAGAAACGTCCCAATGGCCAAGCTGTACATAAGAAGCACTCACGACTTTTAGCTTACGTTTCTCACATTCTGCACCAAACTCACCGAGAGTGAAGCGGTAATCAGCTATTACATATTCTGCTGATAGGTTACCGTCATACTCAAATTGCTCCTTACGATATACAAGGTGGGCAGCTTCGTCCAGAATGAAATAATCAGGGTTGAATATGTTGCCAGTTTGCTGCATTATGTTTGAAGGCTTCAGTTTCAGTAGTCTATCTGGATTCTGACTCACATTACATTTGTTAGTCGCGACAGCACGAGTGAGTTCCATATTCATTATTGATATTATGGCCTTGCCGTGTGTTTTCAGTTTCTGTGCTATTGTGTCCAATAGTGCAAGGTTGTCTCTTTCGTCGCGATACGAGCCGATCACATCATAAAGGCAAATGATAGCGTCAAATTTCCCTGCTATCAATTGTTTTTTTCTTCCATCGATAGGGAGAAAGGTGATTGCGTCTATTTGAGAATGCGTGAGTTGCTTGAAAGACTCGTTGATGGCAATTTCTTGCAATCGTGCAGATGGTTCTACTGATGTCACTTTCATTCCACGCTTTGCTAATGCTATGGTGTGCCTTCCTATTCCGCTGCCTAAGTCAAGAACATGCATTCCTTTTTGTATGCCTGTTAGCTGTATGACTTTGTCAACTTCGTGCTCTGTGTATTTTGCCCAAGACTGATTCTGCATATCCATGCGACTATATGCTTCGTTGAGCTGTTCTGCAGAGAAGTCGAGAAGGAGATTGACTCGTTTATTATCTAATGCAATTGGTTGGTGCTGGAATGTAAATGCCAGCCATTCGTTGCCATCTTTCAGTTTGCCCAACTTGTTGACATATATGTCGTTGATGGAACTATTTGCTTTTTCTTGCTCAGGGAAAAAGTTGGTGAATATCTGTGAAAAACTCTTGGACACTTCCCACTTCTTCTCCTTTGCAAAAGGAATCTCGTCGCACAGACTTGCAATAGTGTCAAGGTTGTCAATGATTACAGAAGGCTCCACTTTTCGCCATGTGGCAGACTCTAATGTTTTTATTGTCAATGCATTTGCTGTTGCCAGCCCCCATGCAAAATAGTCGGAGAAGCCCCATGCTGAATGCAACAAACGAGTTGCAATGCCTTTGCTGCGATAATATTTGTTTACCAGCAACTGAGTTACCCAAGTGCATATTTTGCCATCTTCAACCTGTTTTTTCAAGAAGAATGCTTGCCCCACCAATTCATTTCCTGCATAGCATAGAGACACAAACATATTGCACGAGTTGCGAATGGCAATGTAGTATTTAATGCCTAACCTTATTCGTTGCCCCTTTTCATGCACTCCATCATTTCCGCTATATACTCCATAATGGTTGGAGAAAAGGTCAGAACATTGTTTTAATGTTCTATCATCAAGATCCTTGCATTGCAGGGTTTTATATGTCAGTTCCATGTATTGATCAACCTGAATCTGGGGAGCTGCCCCCTTGATTCACTAAGACAGTAAATCTCTTTTAAGGTTTCTTTGCTCGTTCAGCTTTGTCGTTCTTTGCTCGATATACAACAAACAAATTTCCGAACAAAGAGTGAATCAATATCCCTTACTCCACAGTCACGCTCTTAGCCAAATTTCGTGGCTGATCTACGTCCAGTCCCTTCGACACAGCCACGTGGTAGCTGAGCAGTTGGAGAGGGATGACGCTGAGGAGTGGTTCGAGGCAAGTGAGGGTCTTTGGGATCTCTATGTAGTTGTCAACGAGTTTCTTGACGGTTTCGTCGCCTTCGGTGATGATGGCGAGGATGCGTCCCTTGCGCGAGATCACCTCCTGCATGTTGCTGATGATCTTCTGATACAGCTCATGCTGAGTGGCGATGAACACTACTGGCATCTCGGAATCGACGAGGGCGATAGGGCCATGCTTCATCTCCGCTGCTGGATAGCCTTCGGCATGGATGTATGATATCTCCTTGAGTTTGAGGGCACCTTCGAGGGCAACAGGGTAGTTGTAGCCGCGGCCAAGGTAGAGGAAGTTGTGGGCGTAAGTGTATTTGTGGGCAATCTCCTTGATCTTCTCGTTCTGCTCCAGCACCTTCTCTATCTTGCCTGGAATCTGAACAAGTTCCTGGAGTGTCTCGTCATACTCATCTTGATTCACAGTGCCTTTTGCCATGCCAAGAGCAAGAGCGAGCATGGTGAGCACTGTCACCTGACCAGTGAATGCCTTGGTTGATGCCACGCCAATCTCTGGTCCAACATGGATGTACACGCCTGTGTCGCTGATTCGTGCTATGGATGAACCCACGCCATTCACGATGCCGAACACCAGGGCTCCTTTCTGCTTTGCCAGTTCCATGGCTGCCATTGTGTCGGCTGTCTCGCCCGATTGCGATATTGCCATCACCACATCATCGTGGTTGATGACGCTGTCGGAATAGCGGAACTCGCTGGCGTATGCCACTTCGACAGGTATGTTGCAGAAATGCTCGATGAGCTGCTTGCCTATCAAGCCTGCGTGCCATGATGTGCCGCACGACACGATCACGATGCGCTTGGCGAGAAGCAGTTCGCGGCGGTGCTGAGTCACTGCGCTGAGTATGACGCTCAGGTAGTTGCCTCCCTGCAGGTTTTGCTGTGGCGCCCAAGGGCGAGAGTATGGCGCATTGACGATTCTGCCTCTCATGCAGTCGTGCAGCACGTTTGGCTGGTCGAAGATCTCCTTGAGCATGAAGTGTGGGTAGCCCCCCTTGGAGAGCATGGAGAGATCGATGTCTATCTCCTTCACCTCAGGATCCACCTCTTCGTTGTCGAGGTTGAACACCTGCACTTCCTTGCCTCGTTCGCACACGGCAATCTCGCCATCGTTGAGATACACGATCTGCTTGGTGTAGATTGCTATTGGCGAAGCATCAGAGGCGATGAAGAACTCATCGTTGTTCTCGCCGATGCCGATGGCTAAAGGCGAAGACTTGCGAGCGCAGATGAGCTTGTTTGGCGATGTCTTGTCTATCACTGCTATGGCGTATGCGCCGATAGCCTTGGTCAATGCGATGCGCACAGCCATTGCCAGATGGCAGTTTGGCACTGTGTCGCGAGTGTATTGGATGAGCTGCACCAGCACCTCGGTGTCAGTCTCAGAGTGGAAGGCATAACCTTTCTCCTTGAGCTGTTCGCGCAGTGTGGCATAGTTCTCGATGATGCCGTTGTGCACGAGCGTGATGTTGCCGTTCTGGCTGATGTGTGGGTGAGCATTTGCTTCGGAAGGCACGCCATGTGTTGCCCAGCGAGTGTGAGCAATGCCTAATGAGCCCGAGCAGTCCTTGCCCGAAGCTGCATTCTCCAGGTCTGCTACCTTGCCTTTTGCTTTATATACTGCGAGTGTCTTTTCCTCTGTTTCGTTGTTGCTTGTGATCAGGGCAACGCCTGCACTGTCGTAGCCGCGGTATTCAAGTTTGTGAAGACCGTCGATGAGAATAGGGTAAGCCTGTCGCTTACCGATGTAGCCTACTATGCCGCACATAATTTTGTGTTTATTTTTTTAGGGATATTATCTATGGAATGGCTTATATACGACGATTTTCCCTTTGAGAGCCGTATGTCTCAAAGGTTCAATGCGTTATATGTATAATATAACGAGACATGGGAAAAAAATCGTCCATGTCGTTGTCGTCAAATAACTTGCAAATATACGTTTTTATTACCATATAGGCATAGAAAATGGCGACTTTTTGCGATAATAGCGTCAAATAGTGCAGTTGTGCGCTTACAATGCTTGTTTTTGTGCATTGAAATGGCAATTTCTTAATTTATAATGTGTGAAAACAAAAAAGCCCCCTGATTCCGTGGTAGGAATAGGGGGCAGGTTAGTGACTTGCGGTTAGTGTTGGTGTTTAGAACAGTTTCATTGCGCATGATGACACACCCAATGCGGATGCAATAGCCGTCAGGATTGTCAAGGCTATCTGAAGCCAAATCTTCCAGTCTTTTTTCATGTGAAATTGATTTTTAAGGTTAGAAAAAGGGGCGCAGCCGAGCACTGCACCCCGAGTAGCAAACTCCCTCGTGCACCTTTGTGCTTATCGTCTCGCAGTTCGGGCTTCCTGTCGTTGCCCTCCTGCGAGCCGAGCACTGCACCCCGAGTAGCAAAAATCGATACTCAATCGATTTTTACTCCTCGTCATCCAGTGCCACACTTGCGCTGTCAATACTCATCTCAGAGAGCATTGCGCGGAAGTCCTTGCCAGGGTAGAAGCGGATGACCTTCTTAGTCACAGTAGATGCATCTGCATCCTCCATTTTCTTGGCAGTCTTGCAGCGGAAACCTGGCTTGAACGAGCCGAATGAACCCATGCGCACGCCGTGACCGATCTCCATATAGTGACGGATACGATCCTGAAGGGCGATGATGACAGACTGAGTCTGGCTTGGGTTAACGCCACAAGAGATTGAACACTCCTTAATCAGCTGGTCGAATGATACGGCAGGGAAATTCACCTGCGCGATCTTGTAAACCTCTGGCTTGTCGTCTCGGAAACTGAGAACCATCTTTGTCTTACGATACTGTACTCCCATAATGTGTAATTTGTTTTTTAGGTTAATAGATTGATTTTAAGTTATTAATACTTGTTCAAGTCGCCATCAGGGCCCACAACAGCAACCATCCCATATTTTCATTTTTTCATAGCATCTCTCCCATCAGTCACCCTCGCCCTTTAAGGGAGAGGGCAGGGGGAGAGGGGCTTTACTTCGCCAAGTTATACGCCTCCCTCACAATCCTCATGTCAGGATTAGTGATTGCGCTCTCCACTCGTGCCATAGCTGCAACGAGTGCCACCATTGTGTCCTCATCGTCGAAGCTGATCTCAGCGTTGGTTCTGATGCCGCTCAGCTCCGACACCATGTTGATATACACGGTGGTGAGGTTACCATCCTCTGGAGGAGCCCAACGGTAGATTATACCCTTGATGGTGTCCAGATGATACTGCTTGATGTACGTGCGCATGATGCGGAATGCGGCTCGATAGCCCATCAGGTCGCACTGAAACTGTACGAACTCCTTGTCGCGCTGTTTCGCTGCCTGGCCCAACCATCTAGTGCCTCTTGAGCGACGGATGTTCAGCGGATTGTGATTTCTTTGTCCTCGTGTCATTTTCTTTTCTGGTTTATAGATTTATTTTTAAGTTCCCATCAGTCACCCTCGCCTTTCAAGGGAGAGGGCTCGGGGAGAGGGTCTGTGTTTCTTTTTGACGATGCAAAGTTACGACATTTCTCACCACCCGGAATGCGATTCGGTGTAGTGGAATGACTTAATTTATTCGTTTGAGAAACTTTTTCTTCTTTTTATTTGCCTAATTGATTGAAAAACCATAACTTTGCTGACAGAAAATTTTTCAAACGAAAATCCATGACAGACGAGAGAAAATTGCTGGCTCTGATAGAGCATTATGCCGACGGCAACAAAGGCGTGTTTGCCGACATGCTGGATCTGCCTCGCTCCACCATCACTACGTGGCTGTTTCGAGGGGCAATCACAGCCAAGGGGCGTGAAAGAATACTTGACACGTTTCCCGAACTGAATCGCGACTGGCTGCTTCGCGATGCCCGCGACATGATCACTCCTACGCCCGACACGCTGGAGATGCCGCGCGAGGATGCCATACCATACTACGAGGAATTGCCTGGCACATGCGGAGTGGGGGAGCAGTTCGAGCATCCTGAGTTCTCCACCGACCGCCTCTACCTGCCCGGTGTGCATGCTTGTGCTGCCCTGCCAGCAAGCGGAGACTCCATGTATCCTACCATCCAGGATGGCGACACCGTGGTAGTAGGCAATGCTGTGGAGTTCTCACGCATCGTGAGCGGCAACATATATCTTATATGTACACGTGAGGGGCAGCGAATGTTCAAGCGTTTGGAACTGAACACCGCCACCCCTCGGTATGTTGTCGCCATCAGCGACAACCCCGACTACTCGCCTCGCGCCCTGATGCTGGAGAAGCGCAGCTTGATCGGGATTTATCCTGCTGTGAATATAGTGAGAAAGTTATAGCGGCATTTTCTATTAACTCCTCCAAAATACGAAGCTTGAGATAAAACATAAGATAGCGAAGAAAGTATTTTTATTATATTTACCTGTTTTTTCTTGCAATCCGTTTTTTTTATTTCGACAATCTTTGATTATTTGAAAAAATGTTGATAACTTTGTAATCTTAAATTACATAAAATGTGTGCCTACCTATATGAGCAAGCAAGAAATAGATAAATCATATTTCCTCTCGTTCTGCATTGAGCAGTTCAAGCAGAGCCGAGGCATCAAGGGTGCAGAAGCATCCGAGATACTCTTCTCATCGGGCATTGCTGAATACTTGACCGACAACTTCGAGGTACTCCATACCCAGAGCCGCCAGTGGCTGATGGAGGAGATAGAGGAACGACTAAAACAGCAAGAGCAATGAATAAAATACGCATCTATCATGGCAGCTTAGAGCAAGTGCCAACGCCAGAGATTCGCCAGCCTAATCGAACCCTCGATTACGGCTGCGGATTTTACACCACGACCAGCCTTGAGCAAGCTACCGACTGGGTCACTCGCCATAAGAAAGACAAGAAGAAACCTGCCTGTGGCTACGTCAACGTCTATGAAGTTGACCTTGATTCAGTTCGCTCTGCTCATTGCTTATGGTTCGACGAACCGACAGAGGAATGGGTGGATTTTGTCTATGCTAACCGCAACAACCGCAATTTCCGTCACGACTACGATTTTGTCTATGGTCCTGTTGCCAACGATCGCGTCTATGCCGCCTTTGCCCTCTACGAAGCTGGGCTTCTGAACAAGCAGGAACTCATCGTTGAACTTAAATCTTACGAATTGATTGACCAGTTGCTCTTCCACACTCCCGCATCACTCCATTTTCTCACATTCATCCAATCAATAGAGATATCACTATGAATCTGAATATTACCCAACAAAATCTACACCTCCTGCTCCCTGGCAAGATTACCACCCTCGCCCAGTTTTATGCCCAGGATCACGGATGCTCCATGTTCGAAGCCATACGTCACCTCTATGCTTCACCGCTGTACGAGCGCTTAGCAGATGAGAGTACAAAACTCTGGCAGTTGGGAGCTACAACGCTGTATGGAGAAGCGCAGCTTGATCGGGATTTATCCTGCTGTGAATATAGTGAGAAAGTTATAGCGGCAACCGAATAGTTGCCGCTATTATCTTGAAAAAGGGGGAAGTAATTACATATAAGTCACTGTTTCGCTCAATGGCTTGCAGTCGCTATGCGTTGGCAGTGGAGCTGCACCTTCTGCTGCGAATCCGAGGTCGAGAATCATGAGAATCTCCTCGTTCTCTGGCAATCCCAATGATGCATGCAGCTTGTCTGGATCGAAGAAGTTTACCCAGCAGCTGTCCACGCCTGCGTTCTTAGCAGCAAGCAGCATGTGTGTAGCAACGATAGTTGCGTCCTCGATGCCAGAGTCGCGCTTGTCGCCTGGATAAGTGAATACGTTGTTCTTGTCGTAAGCCACAACGAGGCATGTTGGCGCACCGTAGCGGCATGGTGTCTGAGCATCGATCTTTGCTAACGACTCAGCTGTCTGGAGCACGTAAATGCGCTGCTCCTGCAGATTCTTGGCTGTTGGGGCTACGCGACCTGCCTCAAGGATTGCTGCCAGCTGTTCCTTGCTGATTTGCGACTCAGGGATGAATTTCTTGCACGAATAGCGTGCGGTAGTAAGTTCGGTAAATTCCATGTTAGTTTTGATTTGAAAAATAGTTTTGGTTTGCAATAATTCAACTGTCGTGCAAAGATAGTCAAAATATTGGATTGTAGGTGCCAATGAAGCATTAAAGATTGTTATAGCACGCAATTTCTTTTGAAAGAGCAATTAGAACCTTTAATTAAAGGTGATGTTGTGTATTATGACTGATATTCTTTTTTGTTTCCCGAACAAAGCGCGACAAAGCTGAACGAAAAAGAAACTCAAAAAATTTAAAGGTTCTTCCATCCCCACCTCCCATTTTGTTTCCATTAGTATTCATTTCTTCCTTTATCCCCTGAGCAAACGATTTGCAAAACGTCCATGGACTTGTAAAACGTCCGTAATTCTCATGTTACATGCATTTTGTTACAAAATTTACAATTCCTATCATTATTATAACTTAACTTTGCACAATAATTAAAAACAAACATCATAAAAACAGCAAAGACAATGAAAAAAATTGCATCTATGCTTGCCTGTATGGCAGCAATCGCATTTGGCGCTTTCACGTTTGTATCATGCGGCGACGATGAGGATGTTCCATCATCACCATCAACTGATCAAAAGGTATCTTATGAACAGTTTTATGCCAGTGTGAGCATTGATCGTGAAAAGTACGCTAATCCGTTCCTCTCTGATTCGGAAGCTGAAAAGAAAGTGATAGAGAATCTCAAGAATATCATGAATCAGGAATTCGCAAAGATTCCTGGCGTCACAATGAAAGATGGCTATTATTGCTATGATGAAAGCAAGAGTGCCGAGTTTGAAAGCGCAATTGAGAGCGCTATGACTAACCTTGAACCTACAATGAAGGGACAGAAGCTTTACTTGGATGGCAAGATCACTTGCAAGGTTCAGAAAGGTTTAGGCTATGTAACGACAATATGGGAAAAGGTATTCGACTATAAGGATCCTTCAAACCACTTCACTGACAATGGTGGCGTCAAGTATTGCGTCATCAGCGACAGCGAGGCAGGAGTTGTGGAGTGTGACACAGAGCGAGGCCATTCAAAATACTCTGGCGACATTGTGGTTCCGGAGACAGTAGTGAACAATGGCAAGACTTACACCATCACAACCATTGGCCCAAGAGCATTCTATGGCAGCGACATCACAAGCATTTCGTTGCCAAAGACCATCACCACGCTGTACAACAACTGCTTCGGCTTCACAAAAGATTTGAAGACAATCACATTGCCTGGCAAGGTGAAGAACTACAAGGACGATGGCAAGTCTATTGATTCGGAAATGGAGATACTCCATAGCAGCGGCATCACAGAGCTTGTGCTTGAGGAAGGCTTTTCAAGCATGTATGTTCGAATGTTCTATGAAATTCCAAATCTGCAGAAGGTTGTTCTGCCAAGCACAGTCACTGAGATTTCTGAAGAGTGCTTTTTGAATTGCAAAAATCTGTCAGAAGTCGTTGTCAATGGTGCTCTCACCAAAGTGAGTGATTATGCTTTTTGTGCTATAAGCATCAGTGATCTGTCTTCATTCAAGTTCAAGAATGCAACACTCTGTGAAGGTGCATTCAGAGAGTGTCAAAAGCTCGAAAATATAGTCATACCAGACGGAGTGTCATCAATCGGCAAGCAATGCTTCTCAGATTGCAACTCAGCAGTCTCTGTCACAATCCCTGCAAGTGTCACATCAATGAGCATCTTGCTGTTTGCAGAATGCAAAAATCTGAAAGATATTCATGTCAAGGGCGACAAGCCTGCCACTCTTGAAGAAAGCGAAAAATCTTCCGACGCATTCACACGACTTGATTTCGCTGCACAAGGCATAACAATCTATGTTCCATCTGCCAGCGTTGACGCTTACAAGTCTGCTCCTGTATGGTCTAAATACGCAGATTACATCAAGGGCGAATAAGTCGATGTAGCAACGTGGCTTTTCTTCGTCAGCCGAAGACGCAAAAAGGATTATTATAATCGAAAAAGGAACTCAAAGCTGAACGAAAAAGGAACTCAAAAAATTAATACTTTTCAATATTTATAAATTTTAAACAGAATGAAAAAATTCTTTTCTTATTTCTGCTACGTTGCAATGGCAGTAGCGGCAGTGTCATTCGTCTCATGTGGTGATGACGACGATGAAATCGATGAGCCTAAGAAGGAAGAAGAGGCTCAGACAGTGAGAGTCTATACGGCAGCATACAGCAGCGAAATTCTTGACATCTATGACATCTCCCTCGGCATCTATCGCAATGGCAAAAAGCAGGACGTTGCACTCTCCACTGCTAACTCTGTCAAGAGCAAGGGCAATGAGTACCACTATTACTGCGCTTCAGTGAATGGCGAAGAAGGTGTGGATAGCGTTGTTGCTGTCGTGAAGAGTAAGGCAAACATTGAGAGTATTGTGGCTAGCAAGGATCCTGACACCGATTGCGATCTAACATGCTATGCTAATATCAAGGAATTGAAAAAGGTTGCTAATGGCGATTACTCTGATCATTGCGGAACTGGTGGCTATTCACTTATCGGATGGGGTGAGCTCTTGGTTGAAAGCGGTAGCGGTGGCGGTATTCCTTACGTTGCTTACCGTAAAATATTCGAGGATGGCTTTTCTGCAAAATAAACACAAGCGTAATAATGTTACAAATAGAGCGAATGGATGGCAAGGTATTAATTCGCTCTACTTGTTCAGATCAAGAGAATCTTGAGAAAGTTGATAAATTATTAGTTATCTTTACTATTTCAGTTAAAACAAAATGAAAAAATTCTTTTCTTATTTCTGCTACGTTGCAATGGCAGTAGCAGCAGTGTCATTCGTTTCATGTGGTGACGATGACGACATCGATGATCCAAAGGAACCAGACACAAAGGAAGTGCAGATATACACTGCAGCATTAGGTGATCAGACGCTCGAAGTCATGGACATCAAACTCAATTTGTATCGCAACGGACAGAAGCAGGTAGTTGTCCTCGACAATAGCATGCTTGGCAAATATGTGCCAAACGTAATGACTGCTAATTTCGGAAACACTCTCACTTACTATTGTGCTTCAGTGAATGGTGTTGAAGGCGTAGATAGCGTGATTGCAGAAGCAACAGCTAAGCCAAACATCAAGGACATCGTAGCAAGCCACGATCCTGAGGATAGTTTCACTTGGGCAGGCAGAGGCAGTATCATGAAAGTGGAAAAGGCTGCTGATGGCGACTATTCTAAATTTTGTGGTCCTAAGACCGAACATCATGACTTTTGGAACTCTGTCTTTGCAGATCGCAATGGCAAAGTTCACTATGAGAATATGCTAGCAGAGGTACAGACGATGTTAACTGCTAAATAACGAAACTTTCCTACCCTAAAATGAGTTTTGTTAAAACATTAATTATCATTAATTTAACATTAATTTTTCGTTAATTTTATAATGCAAGACATATAAAGCGATAAATTATTAATGACAAATTAATGTCTAATTAATGGCAATTAATGTTAAAAATCAAATCATTAGAAGGTATATTATCGTGAGTTCGATGAATTGTTTTGATGCCTTCGGCCAATTAGAAAAACCAAAAAAAACAAAAGAAAACAAAAGGAAAACCATAATGTGTTTTCTTGTTTTTGTTCTGTTTCTAAAAGGTTTTTCTTAACATGGCGCTTGCGCATAAACAATCAAACACAATTCGTCGAATTCACGTTAACCTAATAGTATCTTTCAACAATACTCAGTTTCTCCGATCTTAATATCCCTCCTGGGTTTGTCCCCGGCTCGCCCTCTGGCACTTCCATATTGTAATGCCTATAGTGCTCAATCCAGAAATCAGTGATATTTCCCGATGCATCATGAAACGACATCGGTATCTGCTCAAATATCGCTTTCCCAGCACCATCGAGATAAGCCAGTTGCACCAGTTCGCTGCAGTATATAGCAGAATCGTCAGGCATATACAGCGTATCGTATGGCTTGCCTAAATGCTTCTCAGCCCTGCACACCGACTGCGCCACGCCCGTTGTGTCGTTCAATCGAGCCAGAATCACGTATGGCTTGCCGTCAGCACTGATGTCGGCATGAGCGAAAAAAGAGTCGATTGGTGTAAGCACCACTCCCTTCTTCGTCGTTGCCTCAAGCGCAAACACGTCATCACCCCTTCTGCGCACGATAGCCACGTGCGAGATCTGCACCTGATCGCTGTCGCACGTCACGTCAGCAATGGCAGTTGCCAGTTCCGTTCCGCTCGGCGGCACCACATTGAATAGCAGGTCGCCATTCTGCATTTCTGGCATCTTCACGCTCTCGCTCGTGCAACTGCAAAGCCAGAACGCTGTCATCAGCAGAGCTGATAATGTAAAAGTGTATATCCTGTTCATACTGTAATATATGGTTGTGTTCCAAATGAGTTCATCACACAAACAAGTTATCCAGTAAAACTGTTTGAGTGTATATCCCACTGTATTTTCCTTGTTTTAATCCGAAAGTAGTCACGAGGGTAGCCTGCACGCTCTGTCTCTTCTTCACATTTTCTCTGACCAAAGACAGGCGGTGGCGAAGCTTCAGCTCTTCCTCTTGGCTTGTCTGATAGAGGTCATCATAGCATTTCATTTCGCAGACATGCACCATGTTGTCCTTGCGTGTTAATATAAGGTCCACCTGACCACCTCGCTGTTCCTCTGTTGCTGGCACGATCCATGGCGAATGTTCCGTGGCAACACCTGAAATACCCAAGGCAGACTTCATTTGTTCCACATGCGTCATGCAAAGTTCCTCGAAAGCAATGCCCCTCCATGCTCTTGTTGCAGGCGATGTGCAGTTGTCACGCCAATAATGCTCAGTACGCGATTTCCCTTCCACTTGCTTGAGCCAGAACCAGCAGAAATGGTCAACCAATCTGTATTGCAGTTGACGGGCATTGCTGCCAAACGGCTGGTATTTTTCGATGAAATTGCTGACACACATGCTCCGCAATAACTGTGTCAAAGCTTTGCCTTGCACATTTATCCTCTTTGAAATGTCATCCCTGCTGTATCCGCCATGTCGTCCAGACAAAAACCTCACAACACTCTCAATCTGCTCAGGATTGGCAAATGTGGAGTTGAAAAGGCGTTCGTACTCATTGCCGAGCTTCGCATTGCGAGCAAAGAACAGATGATCTATCTGCTCAGATGCGCTCAGTCCCGGTTTCAGCTGGTTCAGATAGTAAGGTATTCCCCCGACTGCCATATACACCTCCATGATGTCGTACCTGCTCATTTCCACACCTTTCATTTCCAGCATCTGCTCAGTTTCCTTCAGGGTGAATGGCTGTAGCTGTATCTCTGTGTCAACACGATCATACAAACCTCCTGGCGAATTGATCAGGTTGTCCATGATCCAAGACGAAGAACTGCCGCAGACAACCAGCATTATTTGCGGCTGAGCACTTGCCCATCCATTCCAGAACGATTCAAAGGCAGTGATGAATCCAGACTTTGGGGTGTCCATCCATGGCATCTCGTCGATGAAGATCACTTGACGGGCATCTTGGGGCCTTGACATGATGAGTTTGATAAGCATTTCAAACGCCTGCGCCCATGTCGATAGTTTCCGGTTCACAGCCAAACCATATCTACGCAGAGAATTAGCAAAAGCTTCCAGTTGCACAGTTTTCAGATTCTCCCCTTGCAGTTCCACTGGTGACAATCCCGTATGGTAGAATGCAAAGTCGTTATCGAACGTTTCGCGAATCAGAAACGTCTTTCCAACACGTCTTCTACCATATACTGCAACAAATTTAGCTTCATCCTGTTCAAACAAGCGTTTAAGTTCCTTTTGTTCTTCTCTTCTGCCTATAATCAATGCCATAGTGATTCTCTTTTTTGTTACTCAGGCACAAAGTTATCACATTTATTTGAATACAACAACAAAAAAGAGACTAAAGTCTGATTTCGACACATAAAAGTCCCGATATTTTACCACGAAAGCATAAAATGTGGCGTTCGTGGTAAAATATCGGGGCTTTTTGGGCTGATAAGTTACCACGAAACGAAAATTTGTGCTTTCATGGTAACTTATCGCTTGTTGCACTGTGACATGAAACAGCACACGTTCGATGAACAAAAGGTTGTCAAAATAGTCAAAATTGTCTTTAAATCAAGACATGCATTAGTTTTTTATAAGAAGACAATTTTGATAATTTTTGCGACCTGTACTTTAACTTATACGGAGCCCTCGGCGGTCTCCTGAACTGAAGATAATTTCCGATAATGCGCAATAATTGTTCCGATAATATTTTTAATTATTATTGGATAAATTATCGGTAATTGTCGGAAATTATTTTCAGTTTAGAACATTTTGAGAAATGTTCTTTTTAAAGTACAGCTTGCAATTTTTTCACGGGAAATCAAGTAGATTCTTTTTTTATCCGACACAAAATTTCATTCTTAATCTCCACCTTCACCTCCTCGCCTCGCATATACGCCTCCTTAGCCAATGCGGTGAGGCGTTCAAACACCGCCTGCTGGTTGGTGAGGCGGCGACGCTCAGGCGCGATGTCGGGATTCGCTTCGCCAATGTTGATGCGCTGTGCATTGATGCGGTTGCTGTCGTTCCACGCAATGAGCGTCTTGTACTGGCGTGGCGAAGGACCAATGGCGATGGTGAGAGGACAGATCTCTGTTGATCTGATGCGTCCATATAGCGTGCCAGTAGGCAGACAGAAAGAGGTCCATCCAGGGAAGGTGGTGCTGTAGTCGAGAAACTGCGTTTCGCGTGCCTCGCACACGAGCGATGGCTCTGATGACTTTCCCATATATACTTGCATTGTGCTCTTTGTTACTGTGTTGCTACCGTAGTAGCGAGTGAAATGTATTCTCATGGTTTTATAATTATCTGTTCAAAACTATTTATATTATCGCGATGACTACTATTTTTTTGCATCCAAAAAAGAAGAAGAGGGAAGAAGAAAATTTTATGGTTCTCCCAAATGATGCATGATGATAGCCACCTGCTTGCTTGTTAGCAGCTTCTGCTGCGGCATGTATCCGCTCTGCAACAGCTCGTCCCACAACATAGGATTGTGCTTCATCCACTTCACGAGCCTGTTCACTGCACTGCGAGGCATAAGGTCTGGTGCATACTCCTGTGCCAGCTCCGACTTGGTGCATGCGTGCACCTCATATTCAAATTCGTCTGTGTACATAATCTTTTTAGTTTAGGTTATACTTCTCCAATATCATCTGAGCATGCTTGTCTCCATTCTCAGCCGCCTTGCGCATCTCGGCCAAGTGTCTCTGTGCCATATCGTTCTGCTCCTTGCGCAACCTCTCCTGATGCTCTTTCTCCATTCTCTTCCTCTCGTCCAGCTGCTCACGCTCCTTCTGTGCCGCAGCCGCCTGCTGACGCTCCTCCTGCTCCTTGATCTCCTTGCGCTTGGCATGCCAGTTGCTGAAATGCGACAGCGTGTCGTGCGTCGTCTTCGATATCACGCCGCTGCTCTGCAGGTGCACCACGAACTGTGCCACCCACTGCTCCAGCTCCGCATCAGTCAGGTGATGGTTCATCTTGTACGTGTCTGCCCATATCTGCTGACTTAGCACCCAGTCCTTCAACTTCCCAACAGGAACGACGGCGAAACTTCTTCTTTCTTTCCTTTCTTCATTTTCTTCATCATCTTTCTTCTCTCTTTCTTCCTTCGTATTTAAAGGCTTGCCCTCGATGTCGCCCTGCTGTTTGCCCTGTTGCTCGCCCACGGCTTCTGTTTTTGAAGTTCCTGGAAACTTCGCATTGCCGTTGTAACAGTCGTAGTTGCATACTGTTATGAGCGTGAACGAAGAAGGTCCATGATGCACGCCATAGAATTCTATCAAGCCCGCCCCAGATAGGTCCTCCAATAAGTTCCTCATCAACTTATAGCTGATGCCCAAGATGTTCCCCATCTCCTTGATGGTGACGCAGAGCTGGCCGCGCTTTACAGTCATACCACAAAATGTGGTCTCGTGCCTCTGTGCATTCTGTACGCACCAGAGCATAGTGCCAATGGCTTGAGCTTTCTTAGGCGATTTCACGGCTTCGGCAATCGCATTTGGCATGCGACAAAAGCCGCGTTGCCACAAATCCTGATTTTTCATGATTGTAGTATTTGTTTGTTTTTCTGGTTTATAAATATAAAAATAATGATCTCGATGCATTCGTTTTTCAAATGCGTTGCAAAGTTAAGAATAATATTTGAAACGAACAAATAATTTTGATAGAAATTAGCAAATATATTTCAAATGAAATACGTAGGCATCTCATAGAGTCATTTACAAAAAATTGCGACCTATACGGTTAAAGCGAACATTTCTCAAAATGTTCTGAACTGAAGATAATTTCCGACAATTACCGATAATTTATCCAGTTCTACTGGATTTTGTGTGAAAGTGCCCTTTGGGCCAATGAGAAAAACAAAAGAAAACACATGAAAACAAAAGAAAACAAAGCTTAACTAAAGGCAATTATCTACAAAGGAATAGGTTTTCTTTTGTTTTCCAATGTTTTCTTTTGTTTTCTTAATTGGCGCTTGCGCACCTTCACGCTAATTCCAGTAATACCATTTATCCAATAATTAAAAATATTATCGGAACAATTATTGCGCATTATTGGAAATTATCTTCAGTTCAGGAGACCGCAGAGGGCTCCGTATAAGTTAACCGAACAGCACGCAATTTTTGATAATTTAGGATTACAGTCGTACTTTGCGATAGTAATAAGACTGTTTCATTTGTTCTATCTGAAGGTGTGTGCTCGCTGTGTGATGAGGGATAGGCTCGTTAGTCGTTAAGGGGTAGGCTCGCTACTCGATATGGCGTAGGCTCGCTGCGCGATAAATGATGAGCCCGCTGCACGATGTGCAGCAGGCTCGTGATAATTACACATTATTTATTGCAATCTTTGCAAATGTGACGAAAATGAGGTATAAGTGATGAATTGAATGTTTCTATATTGTCTGTTCTTGGCTATCCTTTAGGCCAGCTTCGGCATACAATGAGAAGACAGAACCGTAGCCGACCTTACTTGCCACCTTGATCTTCATTCCCATACCCTCAGCAAGCTTCCTGCAGATGTTCAGACCAAGACCGAGACCTGGGATGAACTCATTATCCTTCCAGAACAGATTGAAGACACTGGAGTGCTTCTCTGGTGGAATGCCACAGCCAGAGTCACCAACGAAGAATTCGGCGAGACTGCTGTTGAGGTCGTAGTTGATGCCAACGATGACAGAACCATGCTTTGTGAACTTGGCAGCATTGCTGATGAACTGATTGAGGATGTACTTGATGCGCGTGCGGTCGCCCGTCATGTACAGATGCGGATTGATGCAGAACGTGTTGAGCTTGACACCATCGGGCATCAGATCCCTCCATTCCTCAGCCAGCTCATTGATGAGACCGATGAGCTTAAATTCCTCGCTGACGTAGCGTATGCGTCCACTCTCTATGCGTGAGAACATAAGGATGTCCTCAATCATTGCCGTGAGAGTGGCATTGTTGGACTTGATAATCTTTTCATACACAACGAGATCATCATCCGTGAGACTCTCGCTTGGGAGTGACACCATCACATCGCTGAAGCCTACCACGGCATTGAGCGGCGTGCGGATCTCGTGGCTGATAGTGGTGAGGAAGTCCTCCTTCTGCTTCGCCTCTTCAGCCAGCTCCATAGCAAGGCGGAGATCCTCTTCGTGCTTCATGGTCTCGTCAATGTTGATGAGTATGCCATCCACGCGTTTCTCGTCAGTGGAATGGTGGAACATGACTACGAAGCGAAGCTGCCACCAGTGGTAGTCATCTTCCTCGTCGATGGCTGCATAGATGTCGTAGCTATGCGTGCCTGCCACATCGATGGATTGCAGCATGAGAGGTATGTTGCTGGAATAGTTAGGATGTATGCGCGAGATGATTTCCTTCACATTATCTTCGGTGCGCACATTGCGGCTCTCTGCTCCATGCATAGCGAGGTGACGCATCTCCGAACGGCGCTTGATGTCGGTGATGAGCGAGGTGATGCTGTTCTGGCGCCATGACTGCGCAATGAGGATGACAGCCAGGATGCCGCCAAGGAGTACGATGAAAATGAGGACGATAGTGCCGTAGTATGCCACTGGCGCTGTGCTCTTGAGCGGTGCGCCCACGATGGTGAAGCGGTCAACCATGTCTCTGTATTCGAGTCCCCAGGCTTGCATAGCATCGAAGTCCATGTAGTAGTGCTTCTCATGCGTGAGTCCGGCGAAGTCCGTTGGCTCAGCGCCATTCAATATCTTCGCGCCGATGGTAGCGAGGTCTTTTGCCACAGTGCTGTAGCTTGCAAAGTATCCGCAGAGGTAGCGTCCTTCGCCATCGGCAAATCCTGCCTTCACCGCTGTGAACTGCGGCCTGCCCGTCTTGTCGGCAATGGCAGAGCTGTACATGTCTCGCTTGAGCGCAAGAGAAGGGTAGCGCCATGAGTGGGTATAGATTGTAGCCAGCTTGTCGTAGGCATCTTGCACGGTGAGCTTCTCTGCAGCATTGTATTCAGGCGATTCGGTGCTGTAGCAAAGGATGAACACGCTGTCTTTCCACTCTTCAACGAAACGCTGATGCTTGATTTCCTTGAGATGGAAGTCGCTGTTGTCCACGTATGGCGGGCGCGATATGACCTGCTTGAGCTCGCTGCGTATGAGCGAGTCTTGATGGAAATGGTCGAGCTCTATCTCCACCACGTTCATGCCGCTCATCTCCACGGCAAGGTTGATGTTGGCAATGTAGTCTATCGGGTCGCTGATGGCAACCATGTTCTTGTGCTTGCGTATCAAGTTCCATTCGGGATGGTGAAGCGAGCCGAGCACGATAGGTATGTTTTTTGCACGCTCGTCTATCCTGTCCTCGGTCAGCGAGAGAAGGAAATGCGCGGTGCGGTCGCCCTCGCAGAGCATGATGTCTGCCTCCCAGCCTGATTTCTTCAGCGAGTCGCACACGTGGAAGTATTCATTGGAGCTGGAGCGAGGGTTCTCAAGGTCGAGGTAGATGTGGCGTATTGTTGGGTCAATGCCGTTGCGGAGCAATCCGTGATGGATGTCGTCGTTGAACTCCCTGTAGGCAGAGTACGACTTGTCGTAGCTATGCACCACCACGACGTGAGCTTTCTTTGCAGGCGTATTAATATATGAGCACGACGACACCGACATTGTGCCTAATCCCATAGTGAGTATGAGCAAGAGGCACTCGACGTACTTGGTGAGGCGGACGAAGAATTTGGAGCCCTTGCCAAATTCGCTCTCCACGCCAATCTCGCCATTCTGCTTGCTGATGATTGTCTTGCTGATGTTGAGTCCGAGACCTGTGCCACGGTCGGTTTCGTTCACCTTGACATAGCGGTCGAACACTTGCGACACTTTCTCTTTCTCGATACCGATGCCTGTGTCTTGCACGTATATCTCAACTTGCTCAGTGTCAGGTATGTTATGCCATCCGAGAGTGACACTGCCTTCGGCTGTGAACTTGAATGCGTTGCTGAGGAAGTTGTTGAGCACCTGCTTGGTGCGCGTGAGGTCGATGTGCAGCATGCAGTCGGGGGTGTCCGTCTCCAGCATGAAGCGGAGGTGGGTTGGGGCGATGATCTTGTTGGTCTGGTAGCATTCGCCTATCAGCTTGCTGATGGCTACAGGCTTAGGCAGAATCTCAAGGTCGCCTGTCTCAATTTGCGCTTTCTGCATCACACTGTCTATCATGTTGAGAATCATGTCTGTGTTCTGATGAATGATGTCGCGATACTCTCCTCTTTCCTCTTCGCTGAGAGGCATGCCTGGCATGGCGAGGAGAGTGGAGAAGCCCGTGACGGCGCCGAGCGGCGTGCGGAGGTCGTGACTGATGTTGGCAAGGAAGTTCTCCTTGAGAGCCACCTCGCTGGCAAGAATCTGTGCCTGCTCCAGTCGCTCCTCTATCTCCTTCTTGTGGTCGATGTTGAGAAGGAGGCCGTACAGCTCGCCGGTGCGTGCAGACTCATCGGTGGCTGTGTATGTGATTTCCACCCAGTTCCAATGCATGCCATCATCGGGCGTGACGTGTATGCGCACAGTCTTCTTGCCTCGCTGCTCACGATACTTGAGCATGAAGTCCATCGACGGCTTGCTGTCTGCATCCACCATGTTGGCAAGTTCCGCGAGCGAAATCTCAGGACTCGCCATATGGAACTGCTCGGCGAATTTCTGACCTACGGTCACTATGCCATTGCGCAAGTGCCAGAGCGTGTCGTTCGTGTTGGCAAAAACGAGGTCGTGAATCATCTCCTCATACTTGAGCTCTTCGAGCAGCGTGGTCTGACCTTTTCGCTTCCAGCCCGAGAGGTAGTGAACGAACACGTAGATGATGGATCCGCACAACAGTATGCCAATCAGGATGTATAGCGACAGCAGCAGCGGATCGGCAAGCTCGATAGGAGCATTGATGATGTTGAATGATGCGTTGTTGTTGGCGTTTCCCTTCTTGTACTCAGTGTAGCTGAGTGGGTGAGGCATAGCGAGCATCGCATTTCTATCCATATAGTAATCACTGCGATGCGTCATGATAGGCATGCTCTTCGGATTCTCGCCGTTGAGGATTCTCGCCGCATATCCCACCTGATCCTCAATCTGTGTCTGGGTGTTGGTGAAGTATCCGCACAGGAAACGTATGCGGCTGGATTCGTCAAACTGCTCGCGTATGCAGGTGAACTGCGGGTAGCGTCCGCGGTCGATGATGGAATTGCTGAAGATGTCGTACTTCACCTGCAGCTGAGGCGTCTCCTTGGCATGCTGGTACGCTCTCTGCAGCATTGCCTTTCCCACGCTGTCCGTCTCTTCTGCCCTACGGTTGGTGTAAGGGTGGGCAGCAGAGAAGAAGTTGACGATAATCTTGCCTGGATAGTGAGTCCTGAGCCACTCCTTGTCGAGGTGCTCGACGTGGAAGTCGTAGTTGTTGACGAATCGCGAACTATCCTCCAGTGCTTGGAAGAGCTGCTCGCGCAGTCTGTTGTCTATGTTGTTGTAGTCGAGTTCGATGACCAATGTCTGCGAACCCGTGATCTGCGCCACGAGCTCAATGTTCTTTGCCAGCTCTATCTTGTCCACGAATCCCGTCATAGGGTAGTTCTTGACGGAATCGCTGATCAGCGCATTAACGCCAGAGAATACGGTAGGAGTGTTCTTGAAGATCGGGTCATCGACATAGCCATTAAGCACGAACTCCATGATTGGGTCATCATTGAGCAGAATGACATCCGGCTTCAGTTTGCTGATTTCCTGGGAAATGGCAGGCCAGTCCTCGGTGGCGAACACGCGAGGAATGCGGTGAGTCATGTCGGCATAGATGTGATGTATCTCTGCATTGATGTTGGCATCGATGAAATCCTCTTCCATCTGTTGCTTGAAGAAGAGGTTTTCCTCGCCAATGCTGTCCCACGAGTGTATCACCACAATGCTATGCTTAGGCAGCTTTGCCACCATGCTTCGTTTGCTGCATGAGGCAAGCATCAGAACGGAGAGAACCGCGCCGATGATGAATAGCTTGTGTATGTTTTTCCAATTTCTCATATTGGGAGAGATATTGTTTATGTGGTGATAACCTAAAGGCTAAAATGTTGACTATATGTTGAAAAACGGACAAAGTTATTCATTTATTAACATTATAGCAAATAATATGCAAAGAATCTTTCTTTTTCGTGTGCAAAATTACTGAAAAGACGTGTAATGCTGAATAAAACGAGCAGAAATATTAAGATAGACGCTCTTCGCAAGCGAAATGCTGAACTGAAAGAATTGTCAAAAATTGTTTTCTTGTAAAAATACAATGCAAGTCTGTATTTAACGTGAGTTCGATGAATTGTTTTCATGCCTTCGGCCAATTAGAAAAACCAAAAAAAACAAAAGAAAACAAAAGGAAAACCATAATGTTTTTTCTTGTTTTTGTTCTGTTTGGCTACGCCGAGCTAAAGGTTCTCA
>JAZRYI010000091.1:0-8422 GCA_045600665.1 Bacteroidaceae bacterium | reverse complement strand
CCAACGCTTCGAGGCCTCGGTTATTCCTCTGCTTCCTTCCGTTCGGCTACGCCTCACTTCAGGAAGCAGAGGAATAACCTGAAAGGATTAACTTTTCATCAATGATAATGGTGCAGTTTTAGATTATTACAGGTGGTGCATTTTTAAGATAGAATATACACTCCAGAACTGAGGATAATTTCGAATAATGCGCAATAATTATTCCGATAATATTTTTAATTATTGGAAAAATGGTATTACAGGAATTAGTGTGAAGGTGCGCAAGCGCCAATTAAGAAAACAAAAGAAAACATTGGAAAACAAAAGAAAACCTATTCCTTTGTAGATAATTGCCTTTAGTTATGCTTTGTTTTCTTTTGTTTTCATCTGTTTTCTTTTGTTTTTCTCATTGGCCCAAAGGGCACTTTCACACAAAATCCAGTAGAACTGGATAAATTATCGGTAATTGTCGGAAATTATCTTCAGTTCAGAACATTTTGAGAAATGTTCGTTTTAACCGTAAAGGTCGAAATTTTTGGCATCCAAAAAGGAAGAAGAGAGAAGAAGAAAGTATATGGAGCTCTTCTTAAGCGTAGCGTTCTTCTTCGTCTTTGGATGTCGAGCCTTTAATGAGTTTTGAGCTTCTTTTTCGTTGGCTCTGTTAGGCTTCTTGACTGATTTTTTGCACAGTAACTTAGGGGGTAAGTTATATAAAATGGGAAAGGGCTATTTTAGTTGTTCAAGCAATGCTTTGGCATCGTCGTCTCGATCATTGTTCTTTATTAACTGCTCAAGGATTGGGATGCATTCGTCTTTCTGCCCATTTTGGATGTAAGCTTTGACAAGATACCAGCCTACTACGGCTTGCAGCTGCTGGTCCGCATGATTTGGCTGTAAGCACTCTTGATACATCTGCTCGAGCTGTACAATAGTGGAGGTCAAGAACTTACTTTCATTTATGTTTTCGGCAATGACGGTGAAGTCTATGGCTCCTTCAGCACCTCGCTCATGCATCGTGGCAGGGAGCTCCACATTGCCGAGGGTTTCGTTGATGCGAAGAGTTGTTATGTGCTGATTGATGAAGAAAATGCAGAGACATGCGGCTGCAGCAATTGCCACTGTGCTTTGCCAGAAGCGAGCTGTGCGATAGACAGGGTATTTCTTGCCTGAGGCCGAATATGCATCGCGAAGTGTAGATTCTTTCAGCATTCGCAACATTTCCTCATCATCTTCTTGGGCTACCTTCTGCACGCCTTTGATCAGTTGCATTGTTGTTCGCACATAGTCGCTCAGTGCTGCATCAGCTTTCACCTCTGCCATGAACTCCGCCTCTTCCTTTTCAGTCATTTCGCTATGTATGAAACGGTCGATGAGGGTGTCAATTCTTCGCATCTTTTCGTTATCTTGTTCTTTCATGTTGATCTGCTCTTTAGTGTTCGAAACTTGTAAACATCTCTCTGAATCTCTTCTTGCAGCGATATGCCGTGGCTTTTACGGTGTCGGCATTGGGATATCCCAATTGTGCTGCGATCACCTCTTGCCTGAAATGGTCGGCATACATGCCAATGAGTATATGCTTGCACTTTTCGCCAATCTTTTTCAAAACCTCTCGCACTTGATACACCGCTTCGCTGTTGTCGCATTCGCTTTCTGTCACTGCATCGGATAGGAACGAGACTTTGTCCATGGATAGCACCCTCGATTCTTGCAGGTCATCAGCATTGTCGGCAAGCGGAATCACATTCATGCCTTTCTTGCGCTCTATCAGTTTGTTGCACAGATTGATGCATATACGTGTCTGATAAGTGGACAATGTGGAAGACATATTGTCCAGTTTGCCTGCCTTTGTGTTTTTATAGACAACTATGCATGAGTCTCGGAATATATCTTCCAGGTCTTCATCTCGCAGTTGCTTGCCATACCGATAGCGAAGAAAAGGTATGGCCTTGCGCCTGATTTCATCGAACCTTTTGGCAAGCGACCTGTCAGTTTCTGTTGTATGGTTTATTGTCATTCTTTTTGTGTCGTTATTAGTTGTGAATCAATACGAAGCCTGCCCATGAGTATGGATCGCTATGCTGCTTCTTCACCATGTTGATGGCCTCGGCATACGCTTGGTCGGCATCGTGACACTCGAAGAGAGAGCGGTAAAACTCACGCATGAACAGATAAGAAATGGCATCGCTCACCTTCCACAGATTGAGCAGCATGGCTCCTGCCCCAGCCCGACGGAATGCGTATTGAAGCCCATAAAGTCCCTCAATGTTATCGGTGAGTCCATCGGCTGTGTCGCAAGCCGAGAGAACAACAAGCTGAGTGTTGCTGAGGTTCATGTGGCTGATTTCGTATGAGGTCAGAATGCCATTGTTGATGTCTGGGGCAATGCTCTGTTGCGACATTTGAGCATTGGCAAAGAATAAGCCAGAGTGGAGCAATTTGGACTCTTCGTACACATCACGAGCAGTCAATTGCTTGTTTTCACTGTTATCTGTGTCTTTTGCACAGAACCCATGTGTGGCAACATGAACAACAGAAGGTGATTGATTGTCAATGCTCTTGAAGGTGCCAGTGGTTGCTTTCTTGCCACTAAGCAGCTGGCACTGTATTTTATTCTTTTTCAGTATTTCACGTATGGCAGCAATCTCATAGCTTGAGTATTGCAGATAGCGCAATGAGCCGCGCACCGAACGCTCTTCATCATCGAAGTTGAAATGCTTGGATGCTGCATTGGCTTGCTTTGCCTGTTCGTCAGTGTAGGCTATGCCACCATACAAGACTGCCGATTCCATCTTTTGGCGGTTTCTCTGCTTCGCTACAGCATAGCGATGTCCATTTGTTGCTCTCGACAGCTGGTAAGTCTCCATCATTCGCTTTCCTTCCGTCATGAAGCCAGAGAAGTTGAAATGCTCAAGTCTGCCTACGGGACAGATAATCAGATTCGTGTGCTTTGCGTATGGAGATAGGCAAGAAAACAGAGTGTTGTAGATGGTGTTGGAATTGTACAATTCATTTATTCCATCTCTATCTCTTATCGTGAGCATGTCAACATCGTTGGCAGAACAAACATCTACAACCGCAGGAGCATCACTATTGCCGTCAAAAACAAATGCGCCATACCTGTCTTCGCCAGTTATAGCCCTGTATATGCAGTATTCCACCATAGTTGTGTTGGCAGGCAAAGACTTTCGCACTACTTCATAATCAGACACTTTGTCGAAAACTTCAAGAATGGGGATGCGCTCGTTTATCATCATCTTGTTTATCTCTATCTTGTTTATCTCCATCTTGAGAGCAATGCTGTCTTCTGCCACATTGCCATGAGAGAAATACAAAGAATCTTTCTGTTCGTCATACACTTTTATCATCCTCGCATTTTCTGCATTCTTCTCAGCCATGACGGTTCTGGCATACTGGTCAGCCTCTATCTCCAGATTCTTAGCCACTTGCACCAATTTGTATGCAAGCTTTTTTGTGTTGTCAGACTGTGAACACAACGCCACGCTCATAGCATATTGGTGCATGGACAGTGCTGCCATTCGCCAATACAGCTGACGCTCATACTCCGTTTGCCCCTTGTATATATTTGGCAATAGCTTATTCCTCACGCTGTTGGCATATTGCTCTAATCCTGTTTCTGCTTGCATTGTGTCACACCTTACTGATGCAAGCAAATAGATATTGTAGGCAGTTATTATCTCAAGAGGATCGCTTAGTGATGGAGCAACGTCCTTCAGCATTTTTACGCACTCCGCATACTCACCTTTCTTATAATTATCGCCTACTTTCAGAATGAGTGAGCGAGAGTTGTTCACTTGGTTTTGCGCAATGACAAAAAGGGGCAATGCCACCAAAGCCATCAATGCACATAGTCTCTTCATTCTCTGTTTCATTTGCTTTCCTCCACCACCATTGTTTGATTGTTCCATTTTGGCAATACTTCTCTCATTTTCTTTTCAACTTCTTTCACCCACGCTCTGTCACGATTGAGTTGCTTGTTTTTCAGCACAGAGGCAACAGAGTAAGACAATGCGCCATAGTATGAACCGTCGCGCTGTATCTCGCAATTACTTTGCCCAGGCAGACATGCTTCAAGCACAATGATGGGCGACATGCCTGCTTTTGTTTCTATAGAATAGTGCGTACGTCTATCATCAGAAGGAAAGTACACCTTATCCTTGCTGAATCCCATATTCACTCCTCTCTCATAGATTATCGTATCTGGGCTAATTCCATGACATAAACTGTCTGCAGCTTCATCCTCATCTCCCCTGTACGCTCCTCCTGAATGACAAGCATCAACAACAACATACACCATGCCGCCATTGCCGAGTTTTTTTCGCAATCTTATTAAGTAAGTATTTAGCTTGTCATCTGTCAGATGCCGCTCCCCTTCATACACGCCTTTTTCGTAAAACTGCTTTGCATCGTATGGCACAAATGATTCGTCCCATCCGTCTTGCTCGTCCCCGTTCATATCTTCGAAAGGTTGACCATGGCAAGAGAAATGAATATAAGCAACATCGTCTTTTCTCACCTTTCTTATCAGCAGTTCCAATTCGCGCACAATGTTTGAGTATGTGGCATTCCTTCCTGCCAGTTCTACAATCTGTGTGTCCGACAGCACTTGCCTCATAAGCCTTGTATCATTTTCTCCGTGAATGCCTGTCCAACCAGAATTGGCGGCATATTCCGATATGCCCACAAGCAATGCATGCTTTTGCTGTGCTTGGGCAGATATGCAGATTGATAATAAATGTGTGAAAGCGAATGCTTTCAATGCAGAAAGGTTGCTCATTTTCATTATTGATTAATGCAAGAAACACCTTCTTGTATGTACGGAATGACTCGTTATAGTAGATACAAAAAAAATCTCCTGTAACAAATACAATTACAGGAGATCTTGTTATGATGTTGCAACTAAATGTATCTTAGTTATTACTTCTTGTTGAGAGCGAGGTCAACGTTAACGGCGCAAGCAACAGAGCAACCTACCATTGGGTTGTTACCGATGCCGAGGAAGCCCATCATCTCTACGTGTGCAGGAACTGATGAAGAACCAGCGAACTGTGCGTCAGAGTGCATACGGCCGAGAGTATCTGTCATACCGTAAGATGCAGGACCTGCAGCCATGTTGTCTGGGTGAAGTGTACGACCTGTACCACCACCAGAAGCTACTGAGAAGTATGGCTTGCCAGCGCGGATACGCTCCTTCTTGTATGTACCAGCTGTTGGGTGCTGGAAACGAGTTGGGTTAGTTGAGTTACCAGTGATAGAAACGTCAACGTCCTCCTTCCACATGATAGCAACACCTTCGCGAACGTCGTCAGCGCCGTAGCAGTTTACAGCAGCGCGTGGGCCGTTTGAGTAAGGGATACGCTTAACTTCCTTGAGCTCGCCAGTGAAGTAGTCGAACTGAGTCTGTACGTATGTGAAGCCGTTGATACGTGAGATGATCATAGCAGCGTCCTTGCCAAGACCGTTGAGGATGCAACGGAGTGGCTTGTCAGCTGGTCTTGACTTGTTAGCCATCTGAGCGATCTTGATAGCACCCTCAGCAGCAGCGAATGACTCGTGACCAGCGAGGAATGCGAAGCACTTAGTCTCTGGCTCGAGAAGACGAGCTGCGAGCTCACCGTGACCGATACCAACCTTGCGGTCGTCAGCTACAGAGCCAGGGATACAGAATGACTGAAGACCTTCACCGATGTAGTTAGCAGCCTCAACTGCGACCTTTGCACCTTCCTTGAGAGCGATAGCTGTGCCTACTACGTAAGCCCACTTAGCGTTCTCGAAGCAGATCATCTGAGTTTCTTCACAAGTCATATATGGGTCGAGACCTGCCTTCTCGCAGATTTCGTTTGCCTCTTCGATTGAAGCGATACCGTGTGAGTTGAGACAAGCAAGGATCTGCTTGATACGACGGTCCTGAGATTCAAATTTTACTTCTCTTATCATAGTTTTGTTTCCTCCTTTTAATTACTCGTGACGTGGGTCAATTGATTTGATAGCACCGTCCTCAGCCTTTGTGCGGCCGTATGTGCCAGTGACACTCTTAAGAGCCTCGTCAGCAGGAACGCCCTTCTTGATAGCGTCCATGAACTTGCCCATGTGAACGAACTCGTAACCGCAAACCTGGTTGTCAGCATCGAGGTACATCTTTGTGATGTAGCCCTCAGTGAGCTGGAGGTAGCGAGTACCCTTAGCCTTTGTGCCATAGAGAGTACCTGTCTGAGAAATAAGGCCCTTGCCGAGGTCCTCAAGACCTGCGCCAACCATAAGACCGCCCTCAGAGAATGCAGACTGTGTGCGTCCGTAAACGATCTGGAGGAAAAGCTCACGCATAGCAGTATTGATAGCGTCGCAAACGAGGTCAGTGTTGAGAGCCTCGAGGATAGTCTTGCCTGGGAGGATTTCTGATGCCATAGCAGCAGAGTGAGTCATGCCCGAGCAGCCGATTGTCTCAACGAGACACTCCTCGATGATACCTTCCTTTACATTGAGAGTGAGCTTACATGCACCCTGCTGAGGAGCACACCAACCCACACCGTGAGTAAGACCTGAGATGTCCTTAATTTCCTTAGCCTGAATCCACTTACCCTCTTCTGGGATTGGAGCTGGTCCGTGGTTAGGACCCTTGGCTACACAGCACATTTCCTGTACTTCTTTAGAATAAACCATAATTTATATACTTTTATTAATTGATAAAAAATGTGTTTTCACTTCTTTACTACATGCAAAAGTAAGAATAAAAAATAAAAACATGCTAATTTTTCAACAAAAAATTCTTGACTATTCTATATTTTAATTAAAAAATATGCTTTATGACACTCATTGTGGCGAAAAAAATGTAACTTTGTCCCCTGAACATTGCAATATGTGATGGATAGATTAGCAACAAGACTTAATAAAACAGTGATACGAAGATGAAACTTAAATCAGGAAGGATAGCAGCATTGGCATTGTCCGCATTCATGCTATCTGCAAATAGCATCTCTGCTCAAGAAGCAACATACTTGCCGCCAAGAGGCAAGGAAATATACATTCCGCGCGATCTGAAAGGAAATGACTTCAGCAAGGAAAGCTCGAAGTGGAGCTATGCCCGCATGGCATATACTAATGACATTGCTGTGTTCTGGGAGAAGGACTTCGGCGGCGTGCTTGGCAATGCGCCAGAGCTGGATGGCCACAACATGAAGGTGGACATCAATAATCTGCTCAGCAAGCTACAGTCGTTCTACATGTACTACAAGAACACGCTCAAGTTCATTCAGCCAGGCTCGAAGGCTGATAAGTACCGAATGATGGTGATGCTCAACTACTCGCTGGAAGGCACAGCGTACGGCGGTGACTATGACAACACTATCGGCGCACTGTGGATTGCCCCAAACCGCGTGCAGGACACGAAGCTGAACTGCATTGCACATGAGCTTGGCCACTCGTTCCAAAGCCAGATAAGCTGCGACGGCACAGGCGAGGCATGGGGAGGTGGCGGCATCTTCGAGATGGCATCGCAGTGGATGCTGTGGCAGGTGAACCCAGAGTGGACAACCGACGAGAACTACCACTGGAAGGGATTCATCGACAATATGCACCTTCGTTTCCTTGCAACGGAAAACATATACCACTCACCTTTCGTGCTTGAGTTCTGGGCAATGAAGCATGGAGTGACAGTGATAGCCGACCTCTTCCGCGAAGGCAAGAAAGGAGAGGATCCTGCATCAACCTACATGCGCATGTTCAACCTATCGCTCAAGGACATGAACAAGGAGATGCTGGAGTGCTACAGCCGCTTGCTCACGTTCGACATTCCTCGCGTGAAGAAAACACACAAGCAGTTCTCTTGCGAGCTCGTGTCGCCTTGCTTGTACAGCACAAAGAAGATGACATACAAGTCGGCAAGCGACTACAAGAAAATGAACAAGAGCGGCAAGGTGGTCATCACGCCTAAGGACAATAAGTTCCCTCAGACATGGGGCTTCAATGTCATAGAACTCCCAACGCCTGACGTTGACAAGGTAACGCTCGGCGAACTCAACGGTCTCAACAAAGACGAGAATGCTCTATACGGAGCACAAATCGTGTATGTGGACAGCAACGGCGAGACACAGGGATACGAGAAGATGGAGTTCGGGCCGAAGATTAAGTTCAAGATAAAGGGACACGAAGCATACAGCAAAGTGTATCTCGTCGTGATGGGATGCCCGAAGAATACATACAAGCCTTACACTTTCAACCCATACGACCGCAACAACAAGGAAGAAGAGGAAGTGACATTCCCATACACACTGACGCTGAAATGCTATAATTAACGTGAGTTCGATGAATTGTTTTCATGCCTTCGGCCAATTAGAAAAACCAAAAAAAACAAAAGAAAACAAAAGGAAAACCATAATGTTTTTTCTTGTTTTTGTTCTGTTTGGCTACGCCGAGCTAAAGGTTCTCA
>JAZRYI010000090.1:0-19352 GCA_045600665.1 Bacteroidaceae bacterium | reverse complement strand
AGGTTTTCTCTAACAATAAAAAATCTTTTAAAGGTTTATTTGTTCGTTCAGTTTTGTTGTTCTTTGCTCGATATAAAAAAACATGTATTATTTTCGACAAAGGAACTTTTAAGCTGAACGAAAAAGGAACTCAAAATTCTTGGCATCCAAAAAGGAAGAAGAGAGAAGAAGAGCATGCGGAATCTCTTCTTTAGCGTAGCGTTCTTCTTTGTCTTTGGATGTCCAAAATTTCATGCTGTACGGATAACTCATACGGAGCCCTCGGCGGTCTCCTGAACTGAAAATAATTACCAATAATTCGCAATAATTGTTCCGATAATATTTTTTTATTATTGGATAAATTATCGGTAATTGTCGGAAATTATCTTCAGTTCAGAACATTTTGAGAAATGTTCGTTTTAACCGTACAGGTCGAAAAATTTTAAGTTCTTCTTCGATATTTGAAACAACACTTATACTTTTTTCGGACACAGATATTACTCCCAGCACTCAATGTCTGATTCTATTTCTGGCATGGAGGCACGATGGAATACGGGATTCTTGCCTTGCTTGCGCTGAGAGTGGTAATCGCTGAGGAGGCGGAACACTTTTGGCGAGAGAAGGAAGATGGCGATGAGGTTGGTGATGGTCATGAGTCCCATGACGATATCGACAATGGAAAAGGCAGTTTTGAGTTCGACAAGGGCACCATACATGACCACGATGCCTGTGAGGATGCGGAAGAGAGTGACTGACCACTTCTTGCCGGTGATGAAGCGGATGTTGGTTTCGCCATAGAAGTAGTTGGCAATGATGGTGCTGTAGGCGAAGAGGAAGATGGCGACAGAGATGAAGTAGCGGCCAATGGGACCAATCTCTGCATTGAGTGCCTCGGCTGTGAGGAGAATGCCATCCTTGCCACAGTCGTATTTGCCAGAGATGAGAATGATGAATGCTGTGCAGGTGCAGATGACGAGCGTGTCGATGAATACGCCGAATGCCTGGAGGAGCCCCTGCTTGACTGGATGGGAAGTCTCGGCTATGGCTGCTGCATTTGGGGCACTGCCCTCGCCTGCCTCGTTGCTGAAGAGTCCTCGCTTCACGCCCTGCATGACTGCCATGCCGATAGTGCCGCCTGCTACGGAGTCGATGCCGAAGGCGCTGTCGAAGATGAGTCGGAGGACGTGTGGGATGTGCGTGATGTTGATTGCCACAATGATGATGGAGAGCAGGATGAAGCCTACTGCCATGAAGGGTACGACAAGGCTGGCAAAGCGGCTGATGCGCTGAATGCCGCCGAAGATGATGATGAGGGTGGCAATGGTGATGACAACTCCTACGAGAGCCTTGGAGAGGGAGAAGGTGTCGGAGATGGAGTCGCAAAGAGTGGTGCTCTGCACTATCTGGTTGGCAAGTCCGAAGGTGACGGTGATGAGGATGGAGAAGAGGATGCCCATCCAGCGAGCATGGAGTCCGTGCTGCATGTAGTAGGCAGGACCGCCATAGTAGGAGTCTTCACCTCTGCGCTTGTAGAGCTGGGCGAGTGTGCTTTCCACAAAGGCTGTGGCTGAGCCGAAGAGCGCCATCACCCACATCCAGAACACGGCTCCAGGACCACCGACGAAGATGGCTGATGCCACGCCAGCGAGGTTGCCTGTGCCTACGCGTGACGAGAGCGCCACGGCGAATGCCTGGAATGGCGAGATGGATTTGGCTTGCTTTGCGGTGGCAGAATCGGGTGCAGCTGTGCCTTGGGAGGAGGCGGGAGAAGCGGGTGGCTCAATGATGGTTTTCACCATTCCTTTGATGTTGAGAAACTGCACGAATCGGGTGCGTATGGTGAAATAGATTGCACAAAAAACGAGGAGTGCAATCACAATATATGACCATAGAAAATCGTTAATTGTGTCGAGAATTGCCATAAAATGGATACGTATTTGTGTGAAAAATTGTAATTTGTTGCAAAAGTAGCAAATTATTTTGTAACTTTGCGATTTAATAAAGAAAAAGTTTAGAGGCGAATGGTCAAAAAGGCTATGTGTGAGGGTTGATGACAATATAAGTTAAAAAAATATGAAGAAATTTATTATAGGAATAATGGCGGTGCTGGGCAGCGTGGCTGCGAGTGCGCAGAAACTCTCGTTTGAGAAGCAGACGATTGTTGCGCCAACCACGATGTGGAAGAAGCCTGTGACTGTGGTGTTCAGGTTCACGAACAAGGACAAGAATCCGCTCCAGATCAGACACGTGGATGGCGGATGCGGTTGCTTGGACATTACATGGACTAAGGAAACCATAGAGAAAGGTCAGATAGGCGAAATCAGCGTGACGTATGATGCCAAGCTGCTGGGCAAGTACGAAAAGGTGATTGATGTGCTGACGAATGCTGGCACTAAGTCGAGCATCAGAATGAGGGGCTTGGTGAGCAATGGCGACAAGAAGACTGTGGCGGATCTGTTTCCATACCAGATTGGCGACATCATGCTGAACGTGAATGAGGTGGAGTTCCCTGAGGTGTATGCTGGCGACTCAGCTAAGGCAGAGATTGAGATAATGAACAATGGCAAGGAGGTATATACTCCGCAGCTGATGCATCTGCCTTCGTACATCACGGCTAAGTTTGAGCCTGAGATGATAGCAAGAGGAAGGCACGGAAAGATTGAGCTGACGCTGCATAGCGATAAGTTGCCGGATTTGGGTTTGAACCAGACAAATGTGTTCCTGTCTCGCTTCTTTGGCGACAAGGTGGGTGAAGGCAACGACATAACGGTGTCGGCTGTGCTTCTGCCAGATTTGCACGACGCAGCAAAATCGGCTAATAATCCTAAGTTTATGGTTTCGGCTACGGAATTGAACTTGGGCAAATTAGGCAAGAAGACAAAGCTGAATGGCAAAGTGAAGATTAGCAACAGAGGCACGCAGGTGCTGAAGCTGAACAAGATTCAGTCGTTCAACCAGGCTGTGACTGTGGCATTGAGCAAGACGGAGCTTCAGCCGGGCGACGAGGTGGTGATGAAGGTGACGGTGGACAGCAGATTCTTGGATATGAGCAAGGCGAAGCCAAGGGTGCTGATAGTGACAAACGACCCGAAGAAGCCAAAGGAAGTGGTGAATGTGAATTTTGAGAGATGAGATAGGGAGGGCTATTGAAAAAGACAATAAACAAAAGACCAGAATATGGAACATCCAGAGAACAATGCTGAATATGCTGGGCTGCAGGTGAATGCAGGCGTGGCACAGCCATCGATAGTGAACCCATACTTGAGCAGGATGAGGAAGAAGAGGCAGAAGCTCTTCACGCCAGGCGAGTATGTAGAGGGAATATTGAAGGGCGATGTGAGCATGCTGAGTCAGGCTGTGACACTGATTGAGAGCACGTTGCCAGAGCATCAGGTGATAGCTCAGGAGGTGATAGAGAAATGCTTGCCTTACAGTGGAAACTCGGTGAGAGTGGGCATCAGCGGTGTGCCAGGCGCAGGCAAATCGACAAGTATCGATGCGTTTGGCGTGCATCTGCTGGAGAACTACGGCGGTAAGCTTGCTGTGCTTGCCATCGACCCTTCGAGCGAGAAGACAAAGGGCTCTATCCTCGGCGACAAGACGAGAATGGAGAAGCTGTCAGTGCATCCGAAATCGTTCATTCGTCCAAGTCCGACAGCAGGCAGTCTGGGTGGCGTAGCAAGAAAGACACGCGAGACAATCATCCTGTGCGAGGCTGCTGGATATGACAATATCTTTGTGGAGACTGTGGGCGTGGGCCAGAGCGAGACTGCTTGTCACTCAATGGTCGATTACTTCTTGCTGATTCAGCTGGCTGGCACTGGCGATGAGCTGCAGGGCATAAAGCGAGGCATCATGGAGATAGCTGATGGCATTGTGATAAACAAGGCTGATGGCAACAACGTGGACAAGGCTCAGCTGGCTGCTACTCATTTTAGAAATGCGCTGCATCTGTTCCCAATGCCTGAGAGCGGCGTGCTGCCTAAGGTGATGTGCTACAGCGGATTCTATGAGCTTGGCATAGACGATGTGCTGAAGATGATTTTCGACTATGTGGATGAGGTGAAGAAGAGCGGGTATTTCCAGCACAGAAGAAATGAGCAGGCTAAGTACTGGATGTATGAAAGCATAAACGAGCACTTGAAAAACAGCTTCTACTACAATCCTGTGGTGAAGGACATCATCGGAACAATGGAAAAGGATGTGCTGGACGGCAAGAAGACATCGTTTGTGGCTGCTAAGAATTTGTTGGATGCTTACTTTGAGACTCTGAAATAGGAAATGAGATTGAATGTTAAGATATTGGTTGCCGGAATGATGGCTGTTGCGTCATGCGCCATGAAGCAGAACTGCGCATTGGCACAGGATGGAGAGAACGGCTACAAGTTCTTGAATGTGCCTGTGTCGGCTCACAGCGCGGCGTTGGGCGGTGGCAACGTGAGCATCATCGAAGACGATGCGATGCTGATGTTCACCAACGCATCCATGCTAACGAATGTGACGGACAACACGCTGTCGGTGGGCTACACGTCATACATTGCCGATTCGAAGCTGATGTCGGCAGGATTCATCAAGGCTATAGGCGAGAGAGGCACATGGGCTGTGGGTGCGCAGGTGCTGAACTATGGCACTATGGACGAGACAGACGAGCTTGGCAATGTGATGGGCGAGTTTAAAGCAAACGACATCAATATCCAGGGTTCGTATTGCTATCTGCTGGGCGACTGCTGGAGCGGCGCTGTGACAGCGAAAGTGCTAATGAGCAACTACGGAGCATTCAACAGCACGGCTATGGGTGCTGACTTATCAATCAACTACTTCGACAGAGACAGAGGCTTTTCTTTCTCTGCTGTGGGAAGGAACTTTGGCGGACAGGTGGATGCACTCATTGACGAGAGGCAGTCGCTGCCGTTCGATCTGGCAGTGGGGCTGAGCAAGGATTTTGCCAATGCACCTTTGCGAGTGTCACTGTCGGTGGATGATGTGACGCACTGGAGCGACCTGAAGTTCATCGATCACTTCGTGCTGGGAGCGGACATTCTTCCGTCGAAAAGCACATGGGTGTCGGTGGGATATAACTTCAGAAGGGCGAAGGAGATGAAGGTGGCGGAGAGCAGTCATGGAGCAGGGTTGAGCTTCGGCGCGGGCATCAATGTGAAGAAAGTGAAAGTGGGCGTGGCGTATGGGAAGTATCATGTGGGCGCGTCATCGCTGGTGATGAATCTAGGAGTGAGTTTGTAATTATAGGCATTGTATAGGGGCTATAGGATGCTATAGATACTGAAATAAAAAATAACTGTAAAATGGAAAAGAAGATAATCATTGCTATTGATGGCCATTCGTCGTGCGGCAAGAGCACTATGGCGAAGGACCTGGCAAAGGAAATAGGATATGTGTATGTTGATACTGGCGCGATGTACAGAGCTGTGACGCTTTATGCTTTGCGCGGCGGTCTTATCAACAAGGTGGATGGCGAAACTGTAATCAACGAGGAAGGGCTGAAGGCTGAGATTGAGGCTGGAAACATTGGCATTGGATTCAAGTTCAATCCAGAGACAGGACGACCAGACACATACCTGAACGGTGAGAAGGTGGAGAGCGAGATCAGGCAAATGGAGGTGTCGAACAATGTGAGCCCCATCGCTGCATTGCCTTTCGTGCGCGCCCTGCTCACTCAGCAGCAGCAAGAGATGGGAAAAGAGAAAGGCATCGTGATGGATGGAAGAGACATTGGCACAGCCGTGTTCCCACAGGCAGAGTTGAAGATCTTCGTCACTGCCAGCGCACGCGTCAGAGCACAAAGACGATATGATGAGCTGATGGGCAAGGCTAAGACTCAGGAGGAAAAAGATGCGCTGAACTATGATGAGATTCTGAAGAATGTGGAGGAAAGAGACTACATCGATTCGCACAGAGAGACAGCGCCACTGAGACAGGCAGAGGATGCTGTGGTGCTTGACAATTCAGAGATGACTATTGAGGAACAGAAGTTATGGTTATTGAAATTGACACAGGATCGGGTTTCTGCTTTGGCGTGACAACTGCCATCCGAAAAGCAGAGGAGGAGCTGGCGAAGAGCGACTCATTGTACTGCTTGGGCGACATCGTGCACAACGGCAGAGAGTGCGAGAGGCTTAAGAACCTCGGGCTCAAGACCGTAGAGCATGAGGATATGGGCATGCTGCACGACACTAAGATGCTGCTGCGCGCTCATGGCGAGCCTCCATTGACCTACTTGAAGGCAAAAGAGCAGAACATACAACTGATTGATGCTACTTGCCCTGTGGTGCTGAATCTGCAGAAAAGGATAAAGGCAGACTATGATGCTGACCCGGAGCATGTGAAGCAGATTGTGATTTATGGAAAGAATGGTCATGCTGAAGTTGTGGGACTGGTTGGTCAGACAGAAGGCAGGGCCATCGTGATAGAGGACTTGGAAGACGCGAAGAAGCTTGACTTCACAAAAAGCATACAGCTATATTCGCAGACAACGAAATCGCTGGAAGGATTCAGGGAGATTGTGGAATACATTGGACAGAACATGAAGGGCGAGGCGCAGTTCAACTATTTCGACACTATCTGCCGACAGGTTGCAAACCGCATTCCAAGCATCAAGACCTTCGCATCGAAGCATGACGTTATCTTGTTTGTGTGCGGCAAGAAGAGCTCTAACGGCAAAGTGCTGTACAATGAGTGCAAGATGGTGAATCCTGACACATATATGCTCGACGATCCATCAGAGATACAAGCGAACTGGTTTGAAGGCAAAAAAAGCATAGGCATTTGCGGAGCAACAAGCACCCCTAAGTGGCTAATGGAAAATTGCAAGAAGATGATTGAGCAGTTATGAATTACAAGATTATAGAATTGCCTAAGATTACGGATCCACGCGGCAACCTGACTGTGGCAGAGCAGATGAAGAATGTGCCATTTGAGATTAAGCGCGTGTATTGGACATACGACGTGCCTGGCGGCGAGAGCCGTGGCGGTCATGCGCACAAGGACCTGTATCAGCTGGTGGTGGCAATGAGCGGCAGCTTCATCGTGACGCTCGACAATGGCAAGGAGCAAGTGACTGTGCTCCTCAACCATCCTTGGCAAGGATTGCTGATTGAGCCTGGCACGTGGCGAACACTGGATGACTTCTCGTCTGGGGCTGTATGCATGGTGCTGGCAAGCGAACTGTATGACGAGGATGATTACATCTACGAGTATGAGGATTTCTTGAAATATGTGAACGCATAAGCTTCGAGGCACGAAACGATATGTTTGAGATAGAAAGATATAGCGACAACAAAAAGCAAGAATGGGACGCTTTTGTGGATAGCAGCAAGAACGGAACATTCATGCTGAAGCGAGGGTACGTGGACTACCATAGGGAGAGGTTCGTGGACTGCTCGCTATTGTTTTATCTGAAAGGGAAGCTATGGGGCGTATTTGCTGGCAATGTGGAAGGAGATGTGTGGTATGGGCATAAAGGATTGACGTATGGTGGTTTGGTGATGAGCGAGAAGTGCGTGGGAGGTGATGTGATGAGGGCGTTTGAGGAACTGAACGAGTGGCTGAGAGAGTTGGATGTGAAGAAGGTGGTATATAAAGCTATACCTCACATATACAGCAATATGGCAAGTGAAGAGGATTTGTATGCGGTGTGGAGATGCGGTGGAAAGCTGGTGGCGAGAGGATTGTCGAGCTGCATTGATTTGAAAAAGCCGTTGAAATGGCGACAAACCAGGCGCACAGCCTTGAACAAAGCAAGAAGCGAGGGAGTGAGAGTGGAGATAAGCAGCGAGATAGGCGATTTTTGGGATGTTCTGCAAAAGAACCTGTTAGACAAGCACGGCGTGAAGCCTGTGCACAGCAGGGAAGAAATGGAACTGCTGATGGGCAGATTTCCTGAAAACATTGTTCTCTATCAAGCAATGAATGCTGACGGCAGAATACTGGGTGGCATGTTGATCTATAGATACGAAAGAGTGATACATTCGCAATACATCTCAGCAACCGACGAGGGCAAGAGATGCGGAGCCATTGATGCCATAATGCATGAAGTGCTGAAGCAGGATGCGCAATACTTCGATTTCGGGGTATCTACTGAGAATGGAGGCTTGTATCTGAATGAGAGCCTGCTCTTCCAGAAGGAGGGTTTTGGAGGACGAGGCATTTGTTATGACACTTATGAATATAGCATATCTTAATTTAAAGGCTGTGACAGCCATGCACGCCGACGAGATTCAGGCAGCTGTGGCGAAGGTGGTGGGTAGCGGCTGGTACCTGCAAGGCGAGGCAGTAAGGAGATTCGAGCTCAACTTCGGAGATTACTGCAACAGATGCTGCTGCGTCAGTGTGGCAAATGGACTTGATGCGCTCACGCTGACGCTGAAAGGCTACAAGGAGCTTGGCGTGATGCAGGATGGCGACGAGATCATTGTGCCTGCCAACACATTCATTGCCACAGTGCTCGCTATCACCGAGAATAACTTGAAGCCTGTGTTTGTGGAACCAAGATACGAGACGCTGGAGATTGATGATTCGCTCATCGAGGCATCTATCACTCCACGCACGAAAGCTATACTGCTCGTTCATCTGTATGGCAGGAACGCATACACGCGCAAGATAGGCGAACTGTGCAAGACGCATAATCTGAAACTCATCGAGGACTGTGCGCAGGCCCACGGCATCTATACAAGAGGCGACGTGCAGTGCTACAGCTTCTATCCAGGCAAGAATCTCGGTGCGCTGGGTGATGGAGGAGCGGTGGTAAGCAATGATGACTTGCTGATGACTGAAGTGAGAACTTTATCCAACTACGGCTTCCATGAGAAGTATGTGGCTGAGAGAGCTGGCAGAAACTCCCGGCTGGACGAGATTCAAGCAGCGGTTTTGGACGTGAAGCTGAAGTATCTGGACGAAGACAATGCGAGAAGGCAAGAAATAGCGCACCACTATTATGAAGGCATACGCAATCCGCTCATCAATCTGCCAACGGAAATGAGCGACGAGGACAATGTATATCACATCTTCCCTATACTCACGAAGCATCGCAATGAACTGCAGCAATACCTTACCGACAACAGCATCGGAACGATAATCCACTACCCTATCCCGCCCCACAAGCAGAGATGCTACAAGCAATGGAATAGCCTCAGTTTTCCAGTCACTGAGCGCATTGCAAACGAAGAGCTGAGCATACCTCTGAACCAAACAATGAGCGATGAAGAGGTAAATTACGTGGTAGATGTGCTTAATTCCTTCAAAAAGTTTTGAGGAATGGGATAAATTGCATACTTTTGCATGAAAATAATACAAACACTATGGCAGAAATCAAATGTATCGGAATCATCACATCGGGCAATGATGCGCCTGGTATGAATTGTGCAATACGTGCCGTGACACGCTCAGCCATCTACAATGGCATTCGTGTCAAGGCTATCTATCGTGGCTATAAAGGCTTGATAGATGGTGAGATAGTAGAGTTTCAGACTCAGAATGTGAGCAACATCATACAGCATGGCGGCACAATACTCAAGTCTTCTCCTTCCAAGGAATTCAAGAACGCAGAGGGCAGAAAGAAAGCCTACGAGAACTTGAAGAAGGAAGAGATTGACGCTCTTGTTGTGATTGGCGGCGACGGAACAATTCACGGAGCACGCATCTTTGCACAGGAATATGACTTCCCATGCATCGCCATCCCTGCCACAATCGACAATAACCTTTGCGGCACGGACACCACTATCGGCTACGACACAGCTCTCAACACAATCATGCATACAGTGGATAAGATTCGCGACACCGCCACAAGCCATGAGCGACTCTTTTTCGTAGAGGTGATGGGCGATGACGCAGGTTTCCTCGCTCTCAACGGCGCAATCTCTTCTGGTTGCGAAGAGGCTATTGTGCCTCATGTTGAGACAGACGAAGAGCAGTTGAACTACTTTATCCAGAACGGTTTCCGCAAGAACAAGAGCAGCTCTATCGTGCTTGTTGCTGCGAATGCCAATGGCGGTGCAATGCACTATGCCGATCTTGTGAAGAAGCAGTACCCAGAACTGGAAGTGCGCATATCCATCCTCGGTCACTCTCAGCGTGGCGGCCATCCATCTGCACACGATCGCATCATTGCAAGCCGCATGGGCGCTGCCAGCATCATCGCTTTGCAGAAAGGGCTCCGCAACGTGATGATTGGCATCGACAACGATGAGATCGTTTATGTTCCTTTCTCGCGCGCTGTGAAGAACACAAGAGCTATCGATCATACATTGCTCGACATCTTGCACAACATATCTATCTAATAAGTAAAGACATTGCAGCTTGACCATACTGCATATTCTATACAAGAACCAAAAAATCGCTGATTGTACACTAAGCTTGTACAATCAGCGATTTTTTGTTTTTGGAGCCAAACACTAACATACAAAAAAAGCTTCAAGCGAACTTGAAGCTTCTTGGTTGGGCTACCCGGATTCGAACCAGGAAAGGCAGGACCAGAATCTGCAGTGTTACCATTACACCATAGCCCAATCTATTTCGGAATAATTTGGTTGGGCTACCCGGATTCGAACCAGGAAAGGCAGGACCAGAATCTGCAGTGTTACCATTACACCATAGCCCAATTTTATTCCAGCAATCTACTCAGCAAGTACCCCCTGCTCTCAATTGCGATGCAAAGTTAGGTGTTTTTCACAAACTGACAAAGCGTTTTATCCTTTTTTTTTCGAAAAAGTGTTTTTTTCGGAAAACAAACGATGAATGACGAGAAAAATGCGTAATTTTGTAGAGAAATTCTGATGACAAATGGATAAACTCATATTTATAAGTAATGACGATGGCTATCAGGCAAGAGGTATCAACACGCTTGCTGAAGCCATGAGAAAATATGGCGATGTGATTGTTGTTGCGCCAGACAGTGCTCGCAGCGGTGCATCGATGAGCATAAGCAGCAACACGCCAGTCAGAAACAAGCTGATCAAAGAAGAACCTGCAGCCGAAGGCAGAGGGGCGCTGACAATGTGGTCGTGCTCTGGCACTCCAAACGACTGCACAAAGATGGCATTCGAGAAGATACTTCCGCGCAAGGCAGACATAGTGCTGGGCGGCATCAACCACGGCGACAACAGCGCAGTCAATGCCCACTACTCTGGCACCATCTCCATTGCTATGGAAGGCTGCATCAAAGGCGTGCCATCCATTGCTTTGTCAAGCGGCAAGACAGCGCACGATGCTGATTTCAGCTATATGATGCCTTGGGTGGAGAAAGTTGTGGAATATGTACTTGCCAATGGTTTGCCAAAAGGGGTATGCCTCAATGTCAATGCTCCGTCCACAGACGAGATAAAAGGCATGCGAATCTGCAAGATGGGAATAGGCGAATGGCGAGAGGAATGGGAAGAGAGAACGCACCCTCACGGCTGGACATACTACTGGATTGCTGGCTACTACGATCCTGCCGATGAGAACGACACAGAGAGCGACACTTGGGCATTTCGCAATGGATATGTGGCAATCACGCCTATCCAGCTCGACCTCACTGCATACCAGACTATGCAGCAACTGAAATGCTTGGAATTAAATAACATATAAGACAAGAACGATTTGAGATACTATTTGATAGCAGGAGAAGCATCGGGCGATTTGCATGCGTCAAATCTCATGGCTGCTCTGAAGAATGAAGACCGAGAGGCAGAGTTCCGCTTCTATGGCGGTGACAAGATGCAAGCCGTTGGCGGCACGTTAGTGAAACACTATCGTGAGCTTGCCTACATGGGCTTCATACCTGTGCTGCTGCATTTGCCCACAATTCTCAAGAACATGCGCCTATGCAAGGCAGACATCAAGCAATGGCAACCCGATGTAGTGATTCTCGTCGATTACCCTGGCTTCAACCTCGACATTGCCAAGTACGTTCACGCAGAGAAGATTAGCAAAGTGTTCTACTACATCAGCCCTAAGATCTGGACATGGAAGGAATACCGCATCAAGAACATCCGTCGCGACGTTGACGAACTGTTCTCCATCCTCCCCTTTGAGGTTCAATGGTTCGCCGATCGCCACTACCCTATCCACTACGTTGGCAACCCATGTGTGGATGCAGTTTCTTGCATCATCAAGGGGTCTGACCCCTTGATGATGCAGGATAAGGCCATTGCGATTCTTGCTGGGTCACGCAAGCAGGAGATAAAAGATAATTTGAGGATGATGCTTGAAGCCGCTGCAACATTCAAAGGCTACAAGCTGGTGTTGGCTGGTGCCCCTAACATCGACCTCGAATACTACAAGAAATACATACCTGCCAATATTGATGTTGACATACGTTTCGGTCAGACGTATGACATTTTGCGCCACGCTTCGGCGGCATTGGTCACATCTGGCACAGCAACTCTCGAAACGGCTATCATCGGCACGCCACAGGTGGTGTGCTACTACACTCCGTGTGGCAAGCTCGTCTCATGGCTGCGCAGCAAGATTCTGAAAGTGAAATACATCTCGCTCGTCAATCTTGTTGGCAATAAAGAGATTGTGCAGGAGTTGGTTGCCGACCGCATGACACATGAAAACATCATCAAGTATCTCAGCGACATCCTGCCTGACGGAAAAGGACGCCAGCAAATGCTCGACGACTACACCGAAATGAACCGCATTCTTGGTGGGCCAGGAGCCTCAACAAGAGCAGCGAAGGAGATGATTAATTGTCTCAGAACACACAATTGAGATATCAAAGACTAATTGCCACTTTTGTTTTGCAATAGGGAACAGAAGCTCGACGAAATCAAACGTCCCTGCTTTCCCATTAGGTTCTACCCAACGACAAGCGAGAAGTTCATGCCTAATGCGCGCGACACCATAATAAACGTGGAAAGCTGCATGTCTGTCTGTCCTTTTTCTAATGCTGTGATATAGGTTCTACTTTTACCCACAAGACTTGCAAGCTGGCTTTGGCTGATATGACGTTTTTTGCGTTCCTCACGCAGTAATTCAGCATAATACCAAGCTTGCGCCTTGGCATCAAATTCGGCACGTGATGTGCTGCCTTTCTCACCATATTTCTCGTCGAGCATACTGTTTACTGACTGAAGTTTACTTAATTTCTCTGCATTTATCATGATTAATCCTCCAATGATTTTACTATTATTCTTGCTTTCTCAATTTCTCCCTTGTATTGCAAGCATACGCATTGTACGAATGAAGAAAGAGGATACAAACGCATCCTCTTTTCGATTATAAGATTACTACAATTGTTCAAATCTAAAAGTATAACCGCTCTCTTCGTACATGAGAGAAAGGTTTCCTGTCGATATGATGTCCATACCTATTACCATATGTACGGGTAACTCTGGCAGCACATCAACAACCACTTCCCATTGATCATACTCCGTTAGCATAACGTTACAATTGGCTTCCCATCCTTCTGTGACACCAGCACTACCTTGAACGTGAGCATCTGCACCTCGTTCAAGCCCTATAGCGTTGAACGCATCTTCACTAATTGCTGTTCTTTGTGAGCCAGTATCCAACACAGCATCAATTATACAATGCTTTCCAGTCGATGGGTTCTCCAGCAGGCATGGTACGTATATCACGTCGCATTGGTCTTGTAACGGTAACTCTAACATTTTCGTGTTCTTTTCCTGTATGAATACGTTTTGCCTGCTTTACAGTCTTACCATCAGCATGCATTGAAAATCCCATAAAGTGTATCATATCAAAACGTTGTTATTGATTAGAATTTTTGTGTATTTTGTCAATTGACATAATTTTCAAATACAAAGTTAGATCTTTTTTTTTATTCCTACAAATAATTGCAAATATTTTATCCACATCTAATGGAAAAAGAAAAAAGATACTTTAGTCTTTTCTCTTGATGTGAATCGTCAGCCTAATCTGGTTCTCATAGTGAGCATCTGGAGCTATCTTGCTGATTCAACACTCAAAGACATCGCCCCATCCCATTTCAAGTAACGAGAAAATCTCTTCGTTCTCTGCCGAAGGAATATAACCGATGTGGAACTCTTCCCTCTCCCCATTCTTATACTTGTCATACATCACAGCAACAGCATTGCCATCGAAACGATTATCCCCGTCACGCACAAGCCGCAACACCGTTCCCACTTTCAAGTCTTTCCACACCATGTCAGCATCGTAGTACTGACGTGCTGCCAAATGACACTCTTTGTAAAACTTCATTCTTGCTTTCATAAATCGTCCTTTTAATTTGTTTCAAATCTTTTGTCATGCGCAAAGTTAAAGGGAGATTGTTTCAAATAGTGACACACAAAATTATTTTTTTGAATTATCTATGTTTTTAGACAATACAAAAGTCTGTCTCGGTATATATTGTTGAATCATCACTTGGATGCATCTTTATTTCTTTGTTCAAGATATTTCCTTTTTTCTTCTAGATACTTTTTTCTTTCCTCTTCTGCACGTTTCTTCTTTTCTATTGTCAACTGTCTCTTTCTTATGCACCAATCTTTCCAAATCATCGCTTGGTCGTAAGTTATCATAAACAATGTACAGCATTCTTCAATCTCTTTTCTTGAAGCATCAAATCCTGCTGATCTCCATACTGCTGCTGCTTTCGCTTGCACCTTTAACTCATAAGGTGTCTCTTCTATTTCCTCATACCAATCAATTTGTGCCATGTTTATCTTTTCTTAAAACATACATCTGATACATTCTGCCCATCAAATGGAACTTTGTGACCTGTTTCCCTTACCAAGTCCCACGGTATTTCTGTACCGAATGCAGGACAACTTTTCATGTTTTCATCGAAATGCTCACATCTGCTGCAAGGACTCCAGTACTTTTCATAATCGTCAAGATTCTTGAACAACGGTTCGTTCAATTTTAGATACGGAGATTTCGCATAGAACAGTTGTAGCATTTGTCCTTCTTTAGGGAACTCATGCATATCTTCACCATCTCTTATTTCTTGCGGAACAGAGTAATCACTAAATGCTCTACAAAAGAGCTTATTACCTTTCTTGTAATCATCGCCATGAAGATGCCTACAAGTCAGGCATGGAGCATTATTTTTCATATCATAATTACATTTTTCAATATCATTGGCAGTTTAAGCATCCTCTTACACAAGCACACCGTTCAACTTCCTCAACGACAAATGATCTTCGATGTTATCCCATTTTTCGTAGTTCTCATCTTCAATATGAATCATCATGTTGTGTATGTTGCGTAGTCTCTTATTGTCAATCTTTCCAGCAGCTTTGAGTCGTCTCTTCAACTCTGGACACATAAAAGTCAAGATGTCTGCTAATACATACATCTTTTGGCAATAAGTGTCAAAACGCATATCCTCACTATCTTCTATTCTTTTCAGTTCGTCCAACAAGAACAATCCAAGTTTTTCTGCACTTTCGACCGAAAGCAGTTCTCCAGAGTGACCATGCAACCAATCAACTTCGGGAATTGCTTCCTGAAGCCTGTCAGCTGTGAGTATCCCTGTCTTTTCTATTCTATGCATATACATAATAGTAGTCTCAAAGAAATGAGCAGAAGACATAGTTCCATCTTCATTCTCATACTGATATGGAAAACCTCCTAAAAATCCTCCCCACACAATACCATTCACTTCTTGTCCCACCTGAACCATAACAAAGAGGTCTCTGTGCATCACGGATTCCCATTCATACACATTCCAATCAAGTTCCTCAAAATCTTCAAAATCTGTCTCCCCTTTGAATTGAGAGAAATAATCATCAAAGTCTTCATGCGAAAAACTTGAGATTGAAGGATTCCAACGGAGAACAAATACTCTGCGTTGTCTTGGAGCGATGCCATTGTCAAGAAAGGAATCACGTTTCATGCTCATATATGATGCCATAATTATCAGAAAATACTGTTATTTACCTTTATTCCAATACCTTCTGTGCCAACATATTGCATAAATGAAGTCTTGCACAAGGACATTGTAACCAAATTGATTGCCGTATGTCTTATCATGCAGTTCTACCAGTTTTTCATTCTTCATCAACTCTTCTTTTATATCTTCGCACACTTCCTCATAGCGTGAAAGATTCTCCACAAAACCACCACGCATTTTCGGATAGTTCACGCCTGTTATCTCAATAAAACTGTTGTACACGCTAAACTTATACAGATAGTGTTTATTTGGATGTTGAAGCATTAGCAATACAGAAATAGCATGATCGTCTTGGTACGTGTTTATGCAGCTGGAACTAATCAAACCGTTCTCTCTATTCTCTGCGTTCATCCTATCAAAGCCTAACTTATAAGCTTTCACACGAGCATCAAGGTCAACAGTCTCGTCAAAGAGATTCTGCAATAATACCTTTACCTTATCGGGAGTTGCTTTCGTATTTTGCAACAACACAGATCTTGAATAATAGTGAGGTCCATTTACCAAATTATTACTTGGTATTGCATCCTCAAGCATTTTCAAGAAATCAGTTGCATCAAAATCTACGCAACTCTGGTAATGCGCCACAGAATCCCACTTATATCTCTCTAAGTTAGCCACATAATCCCAATGCTCTACATACTCATCTATAAACGCTTTAAGATTGCCATGAAGATTAGCATCCTTCACTATAGGCAATAGAGACGTACGCTTACCTGTTGATTTGCGTTCTCTGCTCCAACTCTCTACATTTCCATATTTTGCAGGCGAAAAGCTACCTTTTGCCTTTACGCTTTTATATGCTTCGTATCGTTTCTCGTTGAAAATGGGCTGTCCTTCTTCATCAAAGTCCTCAATTAAGAGAATGCTTCTAAGCATTTTCTCTTTGTCAACATCCTTAACATCAGGCAGCCAATTATTGCGAAGTGAATCTTCTATGACTTCTTTCTTACACAATTTCAGTTTACCACCATTGCGAACGGTAGAAACAAACTTATACACACCTCTAAACAATGCATCTCTGTCAGTTTCTGGAGTCTCATCTAAGTCTATGGTACACAAAGGAGTTGCTGCCACAACAAGAATGTCGTCAGCAGTAACATTTTCAAATATGTTTCCGTCTATAGCATCTATAATGTCAATGCTGGAAACTTGTTTCATTCGGGAGTAATTGGATGGGGACATAATATGATATAATTATACAGATTGACCAAATTCTTTTATTGTCTCTTCGCTATCTCTTCCAGAAACAGTTTTACCCATTGCTACCTCTATTCTATCAAGAATACGAGTTGCACGATCATTCACAAAAGCATCAAAATCATCACTCTGCAACAATTCGCTATTAATTTTGTGGGACTCCAAGATGTTGACAATCTGTTCATTAGAAAGACCTTTATTTGACATCGTTCTTATATACTCACTTGGGAATCTTCCACCAATAGAACGATTGGTACTCGCATATATTGGAGTTTTGTTTATCACAGAGTTCCATTTGCCAATAGGATATTTGTTCACACATTTCACTTCTGGATAAATGTGATGAATATCAGTAGCTTCATCTAAATATGAAGCTATATGCATCTGGCTACCAGTCATAAAATCTAATGGAATATCCATTGTAAGCAATGCCATAACACCTTTGTATGCGGCACTATTTCTTGTTCTGAGTGATAGGATTCGAGTAGCATGAAAAGTAGAGCGTGTCACGGTTTCAGGCTCTTCTCCTCCTGCTATCCATCGAAACACCCCAACTATATCTGTAGCAAAACGAGTTTCATTTGCTCCACCATACAATTCTCCAAACACACCACACCAGTACCATTTTGACAGCAATTCTATAGCGTTTGGCAGATTCAACACCTTTCCATTATTCTCATCGTAAGCGAAAATTGCAGCAAGAGGTATTAATTGTGTTTCATACGGAATATCGCGTGTAGAAAATATTCCTTGATGAGAAAGAAAATTTGATGCCTTTTCAAATCCGCTTACCAACGCCTCACGATTGTCAAGATAATCAAGCAAATGCAGACGGAGTACATCTCGCTTTTTACAACTCACAGCAGAATCTGAATGTAAACTTTTCTTATAAGTTACCAATAACGACATAGCCATCAAGAAGTAATGTGGTTCAAGATGTTTCAACAAATTTACATTCAGCTCAGTAAAACGATTTTTTATATTTTGCCAATCTTTTCGTAAATTTATATGTTTGTCCTTATACCCTGCCGCATATATAGCAGTTACTAGTTCAAACACGGTCAAAGGGACACCTCCCGTATTTACATTTTCGAATATTTGACACACAGCCTCTCTACTTGTATCTTTTGTCAGCTGGATAACTGGCAATTTGTAGTTTTGCAAAGGATTGAGAACCTTCAGCATAAACTCAAAGTACATGTTAGACCTTTCTGCATCAGTTGCATAGTATTTCAAATATTCCATCTGCCATAGATTAGTATCAATAGGAGAATATATTAGATTTACAGGAAAATACAACTGTTCTATTTCTTTCTGTCTGGTACTCAAATCTAAGGTTATTTCACGCCCTATGTTTTCCTTCACTTTCTTATCAGATGGTAATGACAACAAACAATCTAACACATCTGCATCATCTTTTACTATCTTCTTTAAATTGATGTAATAATATCTTTCTATTTCCTTATCTCTATTTGTTGGCAAACATGTTTTTACGGGCTTTTTACTAAACAAAGTCTGATACAAAGTTGTTAGCCTCTGCTGCCCATCAAGAATGAGTCCATTTGGTTCAACCGTTTTATATTCATCTTCAACACCTGTGAAAAGCCTACGCATAAAGTTGATAGCGTCTCCACCATGTTCCAAATTCATAATTGCGCCCATTGGAAAGCCAGAGATTAAGCTTTCTAACAATTTCAATATTCGAGAGTCATCCCAAACCCAACTTCTTTGAAATTCAGGAAGCTGTAGTTTACCAACACTAATGTCTTTTAAAATCTCTTTAAGATCTATGTCATTTGTCTTTGTAGCCATTCTTACTATCTTTATATTTAGCAGATACAAATATAGACATTATTTTTTAAAACAATATGCTTTATTTACTTATTTTATCACAAAACCTCAACACACATAATTCTATTCACATTTTAATGGTAAAACCTTTAGCATACATTCAAAAAACAACTTAGCAGCATCTTGAATGCTTATATGCCATTCATGATATGACTCTCCTTTGCCATTTTGATATTCAACATCTCCAGATTCACATTCTATTTCAAAACGTATAAGAGGTTCGTCATCAGAGACGTCGCAACTCGTGCTAACCCCTTTGCATCCATACAACAGAATCTCTGGCAATTCACAATCCCAATAAGGTTCAACCTAGGCTGTCAAGTTAAGCGCATCTTTTGTCCTAAAATCCAGCAGCTTTTAGGTAGTCGTTCACTCCATGCGCACAAGCATCCTGACACATCCGCTCTTTCCTGAACTTCTTTATGTCTGCATACCTTGTGCTCATCAT